>NZ_JBASJU010000452.1:0-4020 GCF_049655485.1 Daejeonella sp. | reverse complement strand
GGGATGAAATCGAAGGTTTTTGCAGGGAATTAAATCACAACCTGTCTAAAGGCGATATGGTGTTGATTGGTTTCGATCTTCGGAAAAACCCGCATACAATTTTGAACGCTTACAATGACAAAGCAGGAATTACTGCAGCATTCAGTCTAAACTTACTCACCCGCTTAAACCGTGAACTGGCAGCTAACTTCGATCCAGCCCAATTTCAGCACTACCAAACCTATGATCCCATTAGTGGTGCCTGCCGTAGTTACCTGGTGAGCCTGAAGGAGCAAAAAGTCGAAATCGGCGAAGTGACCATCCCTTTTCGCCAAAATGAACTGATTAATGTTGAAGTATCGCAGAAAGTTTCACCGGAGGAAATTGCAGAATTAGCAGAAAAATCGGACTTTAAGCCTATAAAAAATATTCAAGATTCGAAGGGCTGGTTTGTGGATGCAGCCTGGATAAAGTAAATTGATTTAACATGATAGAAACTGCCAGCATATTAACCGATACGTCCGAAATCGTAAAGCGATTTTCGGAAATAAGAAATCATTCAGTAAGTATTTGTTCACCTCTGCAGACTGAAGACTACGTTGTGCAGCCCATAGAAGATGTGAGCCCGCCCAAATGGCATTTGGGACATACCACATGGTTTTTTGAAACCTTTATTCTGCTTCCTAACCTGCAAGGCTACAAAGTTTTCGATCCTCAATATAACTTCGTTTTTAACAGCTATTATGAGACGATCGGCGCCCGGGTAATCCGAACAGATCGTGGAAATTTGAGCCGCCCGTCTGTCGGGGATGTTTACTGTTACCGGGATTATGTCGATCAGCAAATGAAGGACTTTTTATCGAGCGGACCTTTAGCAGAGCCTTTGGCAACATTACTGGAACTTGGGCTCAATCACGAACAACAGCATCAGGAATTATTGCATACAGACATCAAATATATCCTGGGCCATAACCCCCTTTTCCCGATCTACAAATCCGATTATATAAGTAAGAATTATAGTCCCGATACTGCGAAAACAATTCAAATTGAAGAGGGTGTCTATGAGATTGGCCACAAGGGCGATGGATTCTGTTTTGATAATGAACTGGGACGTCACCGGGTTTACCTTCATGGCTATGAAATTTCAAGCAATCCCGTAACTAACCGGGAATACTTGCAGTTTATAGAAGACGGAGGCTATACAGACTTTCGTAACTGGCATGCTGAAGGCTGGGATTGGGCAAAAGAAAGCGCAAAAACACCCTTGTACTGGCACTTTGTAGATGGAAAATGGATGCACTATACCTTCGCAGGTTTGCAGGACCTTGATCTAAATGCACCGGTGTGTCATGTGAACTATTACGAAGCATCCGCCTATGCCTCCTGGAAGGGTATGCGTTTACCGACTGAAGCCGAATGGGAAATAGCATCGGACAAATTTGCCTGGGGACAGCGCTGGGAATGGACAGAAAGTGCCTACCTTCCCTATCCCGGTTTTAAAAAAGAACCTGGCGCGGTCGGAGAATACAATGGGAAATTTATGGTCAATCAAATGGTTTTGCGCGGATCATCAGAGGCTACTCCGGAAGGCCATAGTAGAAATACCTACCGCAATTTCTTTCATGCCAAACATCAGTGGCAAATAACCGGGATCAGGCTTGCAAACAGTAGCCCATGATAAGCGTAGAGCACGTTTCTAAACAATTTAACGGCAAGCTATCTGTCGATGAGATTTCCTTCCAGGCAAACGAGAAGGAAATTTTGGTGCTTTTAGGGACCAGCGGCTGCGGTAAAACTACTACGCTCAAAATGATTAACAGGCTGATCGAACCTGACTCGGGCGAAGTGCTAATCGACGGGAAAAATATACTGCTGCAAAAACCAGAGCAACTTAGAAGAACCATCGGCTTTGTCATGCAGCATGGCGGCTTATTTCCGCACTATACTGTAGCACAAAATATTGCGGTAGTACCGGATCTGCAAAAGTCTGAAAAGGCAATTACCCGGCAGCGGACTGAAGAACTGATACACAAGCTTCATTTGCCGGAAGACATACTCAATCGCTTTCCGCATCAACTTAGTGGCGGGCAGCAACAGCGGGTCGGAATCGCAAGGGCCTTAATCGCCAATCCGCCGATTCTGCTCATGGATGAGCCTTTCGGCGCACTGGATAATATCACCAAAACAGACATCCACTCCGAGTTCAAATCCTTAGATGAACTTAAAAATAAAACCACCATTTTAGTCACCCATGATGTCCAGGAAGCGTTCGAACTCGGTCACCGGGTATGTTTAATGGACAAAGGGAGAATCGTCCAAATCGGCACTCCACAAGAGATAATTTACCACCCAAAGAACGACTTTGTTAAAGGTTTTTTTGCGCAAAACCGCTTGTTGCTGGAATACAAGATCACCAACTTAAAAGATCTGGAACAATTTACCGATGTACCCGCGCTTCCAGGAAGCGATATTCATATCACGGCAGATTCCAGTGTATGGACCGCGCTGCAACATTACAGCAGCGAAGCGAAGTATGCGGAAAGCTATGAAAGATTAATGCAGGCATTTACCACTTACCGAAAACAGATTTCATAATGGGTGAACAAAGTCTTTGGGGGTTCGTCGTCGAGCAGCAAGATAAATTACTGACCCAAATCATGCAGCATTTAGGGCTCACCTTTTTGTCCTTGTTTCTGGCTATCGCAGTCGGCTTACCTTTGGGGATATTAATAGCACGAAGAAAAGGACTTGCAAGCCCTGTACTCGGCACTGCCGGGATCTTGCAAACCGTCCCGAGCATCGCCTTACTGGGATTTATGATACCCCTATTCGGTATCGGGGCACAGCCGGCAATAGTCGCCTTATTAATTTATGCCCTTTTACCAATCATCCGTAATACCTATGCCGGGATAAATGGCGTAAGTGCCAATGTAGTTGAAGCTGCGAAAGCCTTAGGCATGAATAGCTGGCAGCTGCTAGTAAAAGTGGAACTGCCCCTGGCTATGCCGGTCATTATTGCAGGGATCAGAACGGCAGCGGTAATCAATGTTGGCGTCGCCACCCTTGCATCTTTTGTGGCCGCAGGAGGCTTAGGAGAATTCATTTTCGGTGGGATCTCACTGAATAACACGAACATGATCCTGAGCGGTGCAATACCCGCAGCTTTTTTAGCAATACTATTAGATCAGCTAATCGCTGTCATTCAAAAAACGTCTTATCATCATTTTAGAAAAGTTTCTTACGTGATTATCGCTGCTTTGCTCCTCACTGTTTCCTTTTATGTCTGGCCTAAGGCTTCCAGCAATACGTTAAAAGCTGGCTTCACTCCTGAGTTCATGGGGAGACAGGATGGAGATCTTGGTTTAAGAGCAGTATACGGATTGCAGATGAACCCCCTGGTGGTCAGTGATGCCATTATGTACAAAGCTGCTTATGATGGCGAGCTTGATGTAATCTCGGGATATTCTACAGACGGTAGGATCAAAGCTTTTGATTTAGTCGTACTGGATGATGACAAGAAAATCTTTCCGCCGTATGATGCTGCACCGATTATAAAAATCAGCACCTTGAAACGGTATCCGGGTTTAGAAGCTGCACTTAACCTCCTCTCAGGCAAAATTAACGACCAGCAAATGACCGAACTGAACTACCGGGCCGAACTTCTCAATCAAACTCCCCCGGCAGTGGCTAAGGACTTTCTGCTTAAAGTGGGTCTGTATAAAAGGCCCGGAAATGGCAATTCCGGTACGGTAAGGATTGGATCGAAGATCTTCGGTGAACAATATATTCTGGCAGAAATCTATAAGATGCTGATTGAGGGCCATACCGGCTTTAAAGTCGAAACCAAGACAGGCTTAGGAGGAACTAAAATTTGTTTCGACGCCCTGATGAACGACGCTATCGACTTCTACCCTGAATATACCGGAACCGGACTTTTAGTGCTCTTAAAGCCAAGCGAAAAAATGGTCAACGAAGTGACAGTAAGTGCCCAGGCAACCTACGATTATGTGAGCCGGGAATTCAGAAAGCAGTATGGAATAG
>NZ_JBASJU010000451.1:0-2527 GCF_049655485.1 Daejeonella sp. | reverse complement strand
GTTGGATTGTCATCCATCAAAATATGAGACATTCCGATCACCGCATTTAAAGGCGTCCGGATCTCATGGCTCATAACAGACAGAAATGTCTCCTTAGCCTTACTGAGCTGCAGAGCTTCTTCCCTGGTTTTTATAAGCTCCTGTTCAGCAAGTTTCCGTTCAGATATATCGTTGATAATCTCAACCTGCTGGTCCAGGCTGCCATCTTTGTTAAAGGTTGGGGTATTAGAAATAGACAGCCAAATGGGTGATCCGTCCTTTTTGTAACTCAGCAATTCGATGTTCGAAGGAATACAGTTCGCCGCCTGCTGCCGGGCGGTTTCAAGCAGTTTCATATCGGTACCCTCGCCGCAAAGCAAATCCCCCGGACGGGTATTTCTAAAATCTTCAAGGGAATAGCCCGTAAGTTTCTCAAGAGCATCATTAATCCACTTGATTTTACCGTCAGCTGTGCTAATGGCTACACCGTTAATCGTTTTACTTGCTACAAGAGATAATAAAGTAAGTTGCTCTTCGTCTTTCTTCCGCTCAGTAATGTCATAAATTATTTCAACCTGGCGCTCAATCTTCCCCTCATCATTTGCAATAGGGGTAGTAGAAGTATGTACCCAGATAGGTGTACCATCTTTCTTATAAATCTGAAGATCAATATTGTAAGCCTTTCCCTCGTCGATTGCTTTCTGTGCTATCAAGAGCGCAACCTGATCATGGCCCTCCTGTAAAATAACCTCCCCCAATCGTTTACCCTGAAGTTCCTCCAGCTTATATCCCAGCAATGCTTCAGTGGCAGTGTTAATCCAGATTACCTTTCCAAGTCCATCCCGTATTACGACCCCGCTGGCTGATTTACTGGCAACCAATGAGAGTGTTTGCAGTTCCTCCTCCACTTTTTTACGCGAAGTGATATCAATGATCACTTCCACCTCTTTTTCAACGTTGCCCCTGGCATCCAATATCACCGAGTTCAAAACAGAAAGCCAGATAGGAGTGCCATCCTTCTTATACGAGAGGATATCAACGGTGAAGGGAAGTTTATTCCGAGTCCTTTCACGTGCATTTTCCAGGACATTTTTGTCGGTAAGTTCGCCGGCTAATATATCCCCCACTCTCTTTCCCTTCAAGTCTGTCAGGCTAAAGCCCGTTATATTTTCCGAGGCTTCATTTGCCCATATTACCTGGCTCTTATTGTCACTTATAAATACGCCATTATTAACTTTATTCGCCACGATGGATAACTGCTCGAGCTCAGCAATCAACTCTTTTTGGTCGCTGATATCACGTCCGTTGGCGTACCATTTATCACCTTTTGAGGCTAGCGCCCATCCCATCCATTTTGTTGAACAATCTTTCAGCTTAATTCTGCCTTCAACTTCAAAGCTTTTCTTACCTACTGATAAACCTTTTGAGAATAAGGATATCAGATTAACCCTGTCTTCTTCAGGGCAAAAGTCAAATGCCGAACGCCCTTCCGCTTCTTCCGGCGTGTATCCAAGTAATTTCTCAACCGCGTTATTAACTACCATGATGGTTCCGTTCCTGTCCATAATACACTGCAGTTCAGCAGAATTATTGAACATCGTACTAATCTCCTCATGTTTGGCGATTAGATCAGACAGCTCCAGATTAGTCTTTCTTGCTTCAAGAAGTGCAACAACTTCATCTGCAAGGTCGGCCAGCACACGTTCTTCTTCTTCACTGAGGTTTCCGGGAACAGTATCCAATATACTTAGGGTGCCAAGAGCCTGTCCCTCAGGCGAAACTAAAGGTGCCCCGGCATAAAACCGTATTTTCGGATCAGCTATTACCCTCGAAAGATTGACCGTTCGGGGGTCAAGGGTGGTATCCGGAATGACTATCAATCGGTTTTCCTCAATAGTAAACCGGCATATAGATTCTTCTCTCGAATATCCCTCAATGCTTATGCCGTGCTGCGACTTAACGAAAACGCCGACAGGATCGATAAATGCGATTAAAGCTATCGGTTTCTTAAAAATGTAAGAAGCAAGACGAGTGATCCGATCATATTCCTTTTCGGGCAATGAATCAATAATACGGTAACTCTCCAAAGAGAGCAAGCGTATCGTTTCTTTGTCACCTGCAATCGAATCAATCATCTCCAAGCAAAATCGTTATTATGAATACAATGGAAATTTTTCCATCATCTCATTCACTTTCTTACGTACTTTCTTAAAATGAGTTGCACTGGCAGGCTTTGAAATAATTTCGTCGATCAGTTCTACAATTTTCACCATATGCTTCTCTTTCAATCCCCTGGTAGTTACTGCGGCAGTACCGACACGGATACCTGAAGTGACAAATGGTGATTTATCGTCAAAAGGAACCATATTTTTATTAACGGTGATAGATGCTTCGCCTAAAGCGTTTTCCGCATCCTTACCCGTTATATTTTTATTGCGCAGATCAATCAGCATCATATGATTATCGGTACCACCTGAAATCAGCTGGTAACCACGCTCAACGAATGCTTCAGCCATCGCTTCCGCATTTTTCTTCACCTGGATAATGT
>NZ_JBASJU010000450.1:0-15595 GCF_049655485.1 Daejeonella sp. | reverse complement strand
CCGATGATCATTGACCAGCCGTATTTAAAAATATCTTCCTCCATCAGGTAGTAACCAAGAAGGACAAAAGCAACCCCGATTAATATCAGAAAGATGCCGCGGCGCATGTATTTGTTAATCATATGATCTTGTTTGTTTACAAATATACAGTTTATCTAAATTATGGTTTGGTTTGGTGGGTCATGGGGGTGTCGTTTAATTTGCAAGGTGAAAAGGAACAAGGAACAAGGAGCAAAGAACAAGGACTTCCACCGGACGTACCATAACGGTGAAGGCTGGGATGGTAAGAGCCTCTATACACCTTGACAAAGCACCTGCCTTTTATGACGCAAAAGCTAGATATTACCCCTTAAAATCCTTAACTTTGCAACCTTAAATTTAGGCTTAAAACACTGATGTACAAAGAATATAAGCAGCTTGATCTTTCGAAAACCGGCAAGGAGATATTAGAATACTGGAAAAAGAACCGGATTTTTGAAAAAAGTATTTCCAACAGGCCCGCTTCGAAATCTTACACTTTTTATGAAGGTCCCCCATCTGCCAATGGTATGCCGGGGATACATCACGTGATGGCACGCTCGATCAAGGATATTTTTTGCCGTTATAAAACCCTTAAAGGATATCGCGTTAAGCGTAAAGGGGGATGGGATACTCACGGGCTTCCAATTGAGTTGGCAGTTGAGAAAAAACTGGGGATTACCAAAGATGATATCGGTAAATCTATTACGGTTGAAGATTATAATGCAGCCTGTCGTACCGAGGTAATGAAATATACGGATGTCTGGAATGACCTGACAGAGAAAATGGGTTATTGGGTTGATCTGAATGATCCTTACGTAACTTATGAAAATGAGTATATCGAAACGCTTTGGTGGATACTGAAGCAATTTCATCAAAAGGGCTTATTATACAAAGGTTACACGGTGCAACCTTACTCTCCTGCAGCGGGAACAGGCCTTAGCTCACATGAGCTGAATCAGCCTGGAACCTATAAGATGCTTAAGGACACCTCTATTGTTGCTGAATTCCGCATCAAAAACGAGCAGGTTCATCCGCTGATACCGGTTCTTTTTGAAGATTCCGCTGAGGATACGGCAATTATAGCCTGGACTACAACTCCCTGGACGCTGCCGTCGAACTGTGCCCTTGCTGTTGGCGCATCTATAGACTATGTAAAAGTTAAAACCTTTAATCAGTACACTTTCGCTCCTGTAAGTGTGGTGCTGGCAAAAGAACTTGTTTCAAAATATTTCAAAGCCGAGGCTAAAGATCTCCCTTTCGGGGATTACAAAGCGGGCGATAAACTTATACCGTGGCAGATTGCTGCTGAATTTAAAGGTTCTGAACTGGTAAACCTGAGATATCACCAGCTGATGACTTACGTCAGCAATGAAAACCTCGAAAAGAATGCATTCAGGGTAATCCCGGCGGATTTCGTCACCACGGAAGATGGTACCGGAATTGTTCATACAGCTTCTATTTTCGGTGCGGACGATTTCCGGGCTGCACGTGAACATAACGTCCCTTCAGTAATGGTTACTGATGAAAAAGGAAATGAACATCCCCTGGTTAATAAGCAGGGACGTTTTGTGGAGGAGGTCAGTGATTTTGCCAACCGGTTTGTTAAAGAAGAATATTACAGTGATGCCGAACGTAATGATCCTGAATTCAGGCCTACCGATGTGCTGATCGCAATTAAATTAAAAGAAGACAATAAGGCGTTTGACGTTAAGAAATACGAGCACAGTTACCCGCATTGCTGGAGAACTGATAAACCTATACTTTACTACCCGCTTGACAGCTGGTTTATAAAAACAACTGCTGTAAAGGATCGCCTGGTAGAATTGAATAAAACCATTAACTGGAAACCGGAATCGACCGGAACAGGTCGCTTTGGTAACTGGCTGGAAAACCTGGTCGACTGGAACCTGTCGCGTTCAAGATATTGGGGCACCCCGCTCCCTATCTGGAGAACAGAAGATGGCGATGAGGAACTGTGCATCGGTTCAATCTCAGAGCTAAGAGCCGGTATTGCTAAGTCGGCAGAAGCTGGTTTTATGGACGCTTCTTTCGAGATCAATGATATGCACCGTCCTTATGTGGATGATGTGGTCCTGGTATCGCCGAAAGGCAAAAAAATGTTCCGCGAGCTCGACCTGATCGATGTTTGGTTCGACTCCGGCGCCATGCCTTATGCCCAATGGGGATTGCCACCTACTGAGGCCGGCAAGAAAGGCGAGATCAGCCCGAAAGAATTTATAGAATACTGGAATACGCATTCTGGTGATGACAAAGAAGCGGGATCGGTTTACCCTGCAGATTTCATCGCTGAGGGTGTGGATCAAACCCGGGGTTGGTTTTTCACCCTTCATGCCATCGCAGTCATGCTTAACGACAGTGTTTCGTTTAAAAATGTGGTGTCTAACGGACTGGTATTAGACAAAAACGGGAATAAAATGTCCAAGCGTCTTGGAAATGCTGTGGATCCATTTGAAACTATTGAGCAGTACGGTGCCGATGCTACCCGCTGGTATATGATCAGTAATGCGTCGCCATGGGACAATTTGAAATTTAATAGCGAAGGCATCGATGAAGTACGTCGTAAGTTCTTCGGGACCCTGCATAATACCTATGCATTCTTTGCTTTGTACGCCAACATCGACGGCTTTAGTTATAAAGAGGCGGATATTGAAGATCGTCCGGAGATCGATCGCTGGATCATCTCCTTACTAAATTCATTGAGCCTGGAGGTTGATAAGCATTATGCTGATTTCGAACCTACCCGCGCTACTCGTGCTATCCAGACTTTTGTGGATGAAAACCTGAGCAACTGGTACGTACGTTTATGCCGCAGGCGTTTCTGGAAAGGTGATTATACTGAAGATAAGATTTCTGCTTACCAGACACTTTACACCTGTTTAAATACCATCGCAAAATTAATGGCTCCGGTAGCTCCGTTTTTCAGCGACAGGTTATTTAACGACTTGAATGAAATCACCGGAAAGGAAAAAGTAGAATCTGTGCATTTATCAGATTTCCCGGTATACGACAAAGCACATGTAGATAAAGCGCTTGAAGAACGCATGAGTATTGCACAGGATGTTTCTTCACTGGTTCTTTCCCTGAGGAAAAAGGTCAGCATAAATGTTCGGCAGCCATTAGGTAGAATTCTGATACCGGTACTTGATAAAGGTTTCAAAACAAAAGTTGAAAGTGTTAAAGATCTGATCCTTTCTGAGACCAACATCAAAAATATTGAGTATATTACCGATACTGCAGGTTTCATCAGCAAGAAAATAAAACCTAACTTCAAGGCTTTGGGCCCGAAAGTTGGTAAGGATATGAAAACTGTTGCCGCGGTATTAACCAGTCTCTCGCAACAGGATATCAGCAAATTCGAATCGGAAGAAAGGTTTGAAATACCCGGAACGGGGTATTCAATTGACATCGAAGATGTGGAGATTGTTGCTGAGGATGTACCTGGCTGGCAGGTTGCAAATCTTGGCAAACTAACTGTTGCTTTAGATGTTACACTTAGCAATGAATTGAAACAGGAAGGTATTTCCAGGGAACTTGTGAACCGGATACAGAATATGAGGAAGGAACAGGGTTATGAGGTTACCGACAAGATACAGGTGTTTATAAATGACCACCCTTACATTTCGGAAGCGGTGAAAAATAATTTACCTTATATTTGCGCCGAAATTCTGGCAGACTCTTTGGAGCTTGTTCAGGAACTTAATACCGGCGAGAAGGTGGATATAGATGAGAATGAATTAACGATATTAATAAAAAAAGTATAGACATGGAGAAGACCGAAAAAACGAGATATTCTGATACAGAATTAGTTGAGTTTAAAGAACTTATTTTAGAAAAATTACGCAGTTCAAAAGAAGAATTAGCCGCCTTGACCCAATCGTTAAGCAACCCTAATATGAATGGTACTGATGACACCGCAGGAACATATAAGACTCTTGAGGATGGCTCAGCGACCTTAGAAAAAGAATCAATCAATCAGCTGGCCGCGCGTCAAAAAAAGTTTATTGATAATCTTGAAAGTGCATTGGTACGTATTGAAAATAAAACGTATGGTGTGTGCCGTGAAACTGGAAAACTTATTCCGAAGGAACGTTTACGTGCAGTGCCTCATGCAACCCTTAGTATGGAAGCTAAATTGAAACAAGCCTAAATGAAAGCTTATTTCAAGCCATTTCTTGCAATTGCACTAATTTTACTTGCCGATCAAGTCTTAAAGTTCTGGGTTAAACTCAACATGTCATTAGGACAGGAATTCAAGATCCTGGGCGATTATGCCATGATCCATTTTACCGAAAATAACGGTATGGCATTCGGCATGGAGTTTGGCGGCGAGGCAGGCAAACTTGCATTAACACTGTTTCGTATCGCTGCAGTTTGCGGTATCGGATATGGAGTAGTGTATTTAATTAAAAAGAAATATCACCGTGGGCTAATTATGAACCTTGCACTAATATTTGCCGGGGCGATGGGTAATATCATAGACTCAACCTTTTATGGTATCATCTTCAACGAGAGCACCTACTACGAAGCCGCTAAATTTTTACCTGCTGAAGGCGGATATTCGAGCTTATTCCATGGTAAAGTGGTAGATATGTTTTACCTGCCCTTATTGCAGGGGACCTATCCTTCATGGTTTCCTTTTTGGGGTGGCGACGAGTTTATCTTTTTCCGACCTGTATTTAATATCGCAGATTCGGCAATATCAGTAGGAGTCGTTATGATATTAATGTATCAAAAGAGATATTTTAAGGAGGAGAAAAAGGAAGAGTTGTATCCTCACAGCGAAATGATTGAGGAGTAGGATGTCATTGCGAGCAAAGCGAAGCAATCTCCAACATTAAAACGGATTGCTTAGTCGTACCTCCTCGAAAAGACAACCAGGTAATTCAGAATTGCCCCTGATTTCCTCCTCGCAAAAACTCCCTAATTGACCTTAGTAGTTCGCTTTTTCTAAAAGCTCTTTATACCACTCTTCCCCATATTTACGGATAAGCGGTTCTTTCAGAAACTGATGAACCGAGACTTTCAGTTCCCGGCCAAAAGAGCAGGCATCACTGCAAATATTCCAGCGATCGTAATGCAATACATCAAATTCAGGGTAGGCAGTTATCCTGATTGGATACAGATGGCATGATATAGGTTTTTTCCAGGCGATTTCTCCTTGTTCGTAGGCCTTTTCGATTGCACACTTGCTGATACCATTCTCCCAGGTGACATAGGCACACTCTTTATTTGTATCAATACATGGAGTCGTGTAATCGCCTTCAAAGTCTTTAACGAAAGTCCCAAACTCTTCGATTACAGCAATCCCTTTCTCCGTCATATAAGGCTTTACGCGAGGGTATATATCATCCAGCACCGCAAGTTCTGAGCGCTCAAGCGGAGCGCCTGAATCGCCTTCAATGCAGCAGGCGCCCTGACATTTATTCAGGTTACAAACGAAGTTTTCTTTGACTATGTCCTCGTGGACGAGAGTATTCTGGACTTGAATCATATTGAGTTGTACTTTGTACGTTATACGTCTGGGCGAATATGCGATCGGTACACTTTGTGGAATCCTGATACATCATACTTGATACTATTTTGCTGCCGTTAAAGGGTATTTCAGCCCTGTTGCAGATGTGAGTTCCAATGTCACTGAGCCGACCAGGATTTCAACCTGGGCTTTTACAGGGATCCGATTTGCATCGTCAGTTATCCATAAGTAAAGCTTGCTGTCTTTCCTGAAAATCCGGCCGGGTTGAATGGAAGGACTAAATTTCAAACAGTTAAAAGTTCCTAAAGTTGTTTTTACCTTTTCTTTACCTACATATTGAACTTCAAGTTTGGACACGCCATCATGTAGAAAGTAGTCCATACTGAACTTAGCACCAATTCTCAGCTTAGATATATCCAGGTTTCTGGCAAAGTAGTAGGCAGATACCACGTCGAAGGTCTGTCCATCACCTTTAAAAGTACCGTTATTAGAAACAATTTTCTTTTGATCCTGATAGAATCTGGCCTTATCGCTTCGTCGATAATTGGCCTCACGGATATTCTCAGTGTAGAGATAAGGGCTTAGATCAATCCGGTCTATGTATGAATCGTAACGATTCCTGACCTTATAGAAAACATTAAATGATCCAGCCGTTCGCCCTTCAGCGACCAGGTGGTAGACCGGTTTATTATCAAATTTAGCATCAGAAGGCTCAACACGAATATGTGCTTCAGCAGCAGTGACAAAACCATAGCGCAGCCTATAAGAAAGCTGCTCTCCTACCTTAAACACCGGTTCTCTTACATTCGTAAGCTCCTGTCCAAAGCCATTTAGAGCGCTTATCAGAAATAATAAGACTACTAATTTGTTCTTCATTAATGTCATGTTACAAGAAATACCCTGCTACTCTGAACTTTCCACTGTCAAAGTCAACTCAATCCTTCCTCTTATATATAGGAACGGTAGAACACGGCTCTCCGTACATTATGCTCTTTGAAATACCCGTTAATTTTACCGTAAGATCTATGAAGGCGGATTCGGGTACGGCAATTTCCCCGCAGCCTTTTATAACAATTCTCTGATCACGATACTTTTCAAGGTCAAGCTTTTCAAGTTCTCTTTCGAAAAGAATGATCTCAAGCTGCTGAAGGCTTCCAAATACAACTGTTTTTGCAAAGGGTGCCAGTCTGTTTGCTAAAAGCATATAAGCCCATGTCGGGACTATAGCATCGGCCGTGCAGGTAACTGCTATATGCTTTCCAGCATACTGTTCCCAATTATGTTCTTTAATAAACTCCCTGAAATCTTTCTCCCTCAACATCAGGCCATGGAAGAGGTTATCCTTAATATCGTATAAAACACGCTCGCCCTGCGGATATAGCTCGGCAAGGTCAAAGCTTACCAGGCCACTTTGGGCGACTTTATTGACTATGTTTTCCTGGATTTGCATTTGGGTTTTGGGTTTTGGTTGTTGGTTGTTAGTTGTTGGTTGTTAGAAAGTAACGTGGACTCTGATCATTTGGTACGCCACCTCTGACTTCAGACCTCTGACTTCAGACCTCAGTCTCCAAAAAAAAACCGGAAGCGATCTAAATCCCTTCCGGTTACAAAGTTAATGAATTATGCTCCTTAAAAGAACTTCACGCGATTGTCTTTGATTTCAGCGTTATCGCGAAGCACTTTAAATGCATCAGCAGGAGCACGCTGTATTAGGCCCTGTGCAACCTGAACCTTTTGTTTAAACACATTGGTAAGGGGTGCTGGCTGCGAAAAGCCGTTGACTACGAAAAGAAATATCCCGTTGTCTCCTTCAACTGCTTCAGATAATTTACCTGGCTGTGACCCAAAAATTGCACCTATCAGTTTATTCTCTTGTCCTATACCAGGGATTACCGGGTTAGCGAACACGATGTTCTGGATCGGAGTAACCGGTCGGCTTAGCTTTTGAGCTACCTGCTCGATGGAAGATGCTCCTGAGCGGGCGGTTTTTGCTTTTTCAAGAAGCATACGTGCTTTAACTTTTTTACGGACCATTGGTTCGATCTGCTTTTTGACTTGTTCTAAAGGCAAGGTTCCCTCTTCAAACACATCTACAAGCTTTGCGACAGCAAATTTATTACCCATTTCAAATACTTGCCCTGAAACATCGCCCTTATCAGCGTCGAATGCCCAGCGAACCATTTCCCGCGGGTTGTCCAGGCCAGGGATAGTGGATTGTGTTGCTGCCACATTCTCAGCGATAAGCTTAGCATAGCCAGATTTTTGAGCCTGTGCTTCGAAATCTTCCGCATCTTTTGCAGTAGCTAAGAAAGCCGTCGCTTTTGAGTATGCTTCCTGTTGAGTCTTACTGCTGCTTGCCAGCGATTTATCAACCATTGCAACTTTAGCAACTCTGGAACTTCCAACCTGCCCGGTAATCTTAATTACGTGAACACCAAATTGTGTAGTTACAACCTTAACTTCCCCTGTTCTACCATTGAAAACTGCTTCTTCAAATGCCGGGATCATTGCACCTCTGGCAAATGTTCCAAGATCTCCGCCTTTATCTTTTGTTGCATCAGTACCGAACTTAGTGGCAAGTTCAGCAAAGCTGGCTCCATTCGCTAAAAGCGCCGCAATAGAATCCGCTTTCGCTTTTGCTTTATCTACACCACCTTCAACAGCTGGGTTAAGCAGGATATGGCTGGCTTTTACCGAATCGGGGCTGTTCTTGATATCAAGGACTTTAACCATTTTGTATTGGCCATTCGAAAATATTGGGCCAATGAAAGCACCGTTAGATGATGCGAATACTGCCGAGTCTAATGCCGCGTCCAGTTGTCCCTTTTGAACATAACTCACTGGCATTTTAGTTTCTGAGTTTATGCTAACAAACAGGGAGTCATTAGTTGCTGCCTTGAATTCCGCTGCGGTCTTAGCAACAAGAGCTTTTGTTTCTGCCGAATCAGCTTTAGTAGGATTAGCGTCAAATACTATATAATCAAACGTTCTGGTTTCCTGTTGGTTTTTGAAGCGATACTTGTTCTCGTCGTAAAACTCCTTGTAGTCCTGCTCAGTTACCTTAGCCTGATTGTCCGGGATAGAAGTGTACTCGAGGTTGACAAATTTGAAATTTGCTAATTTATTACGCTGTGAGTAATCTTCTCTTGCTTCTAAAGAAGTAACATATAAACTATTTTTAACAAGGTTATTATATTTCTGCGCTAGCTTATTCTCGCGTATATTCAACAAAAAGGAAGTCCATTGAACACTTACCGGGCTATTCGCATCCTGAGTTCTAATATTGTCAAGGAAAGAATTTAATTGTACTCTGTTTAACTGACCTGTTTGAGGATCGCCGAAGTTCTGAAGGATCTGCGGATCAGGATTTTTACCAGTAATAAGGTCGTTCAACTCATTCTTACTTACTTGTAACCCAAGACGGCTAATTTCCTTATCCATCAAAATCTTGGATACCGCCTGGTTCCAGGTATTCTCAATAATATAGGAAGTCATCTGCGGATCCAGATTATTCTGCCCCATTTGCTGTTTAAAATTATTTGAGTTCAGTTCCACCTGCTCATTAAATTGTAGCACCGGAATAGCTTCGCCATCAACCTCGCCAACTTCCGTCTGACTAGAATTCATAAAGGACCCGCCCATCTGAACGGCGTCGCTTACTAAGAATGCAACAATTGCAAAACCGATAGCCCCAACGATAATTATTCCTGCGCGGTTCCGCAAAAAACCCATTATTCCCATATCAATATTTTTATATAATTTTTAAAAGAGGGCGCAAGATACAAAAATTGAATAATCTTTAATAAAAATGTAAGGCCTTAATTAATAGGTGAAACAGAGGGCGGAAAGATGAAAACTGAAAACTGAAGTAATGCGCCAGATCCCGTTTTCAGTTTTCACTTTTCCGCTTAAAACCCCTGCTTCTCCGTCAAACTCAAATCCCCCGTTGCCTGATTAATTTCGTAATAAGAGAAATCCTGATTGGACCAAAAGTTGGTGCCGTACAAAGTATTTCCCTGAGATGTAATGCTAACCAATCGATTTGAAATAAACCGTCCTTTAGCTTCATCCCATATAAGTTCTTCTGATTTAAATGTCTGGCCGCGGTTATTGGTCGCAACCACATTTCTCTTAAGTTCGACAAGTTTTTCGTTTTCGCGCCTGATTGCATAATCTGCTGTTACGCGGCTGGTTTCCTCTTGCTGTTCATCATAAAATATCACAGTTACCCCTTTTTGCATTTCGATATAAGGCTTATCCGTTTTATAATGAAGATATTGGGGCGTAATCATTTTAGCCTTCACTACTGCTGAATCACTGTAAATGACAGTAACACCGGTCGTTTTATCAACTCGGACGGCAAGCTTTTTGGCGGAGATCTGCTCAACGTCCTTCAGGTCGTTTTCACAGGAGGAAAATAAAAATACGCATATCAGGAAACAGACACCGGTTATGCCTGCAGACAGGCAGGATATAAGGCGGCGAAGTCCCATAATCTACTCAATATATGTTTTCTGGAACCATTTATCATTGAGTGTAAACCCAATGTGTATGTTGACATAATTATCGCGGACCAGGTTGTTTTCCTGGGTTCCTCTTTGACCTACCTCTGTAGAAAGATTTATCCGGTAAAACGAAGACCGGTTACTAGGTAGAGGAAAGCCCATCCCAAAAGTAAGAGCGTATTGTTTAATATCGTTATTACCTATTTTAATAAATGTTCGGTCGTATTTCATTCCAAGGCGATAATCTACGAGTTTCCAGTAGTTATTGATTGAACTAGCATCAGGCGTAAGCTGTCCGCCAAGCGCCACTCCATAACTATCGTTCAGGCCGCCGTTTACGCCACCCTCACTAAAATCTGACCATTTGCTATACGAAAAATCAGCGCCCACCAGCCAGGAATTACTTCTCTCGAATGCGAATCCCGCAATGTGAGTAACAGGCATATTTATGGTACTTTTCTCACCTTCTATAAAGAGGGTGCTATCAGAAGCAGCAAATTCATTACCGCGATCATCTCTTCTGTAGCGAGTAGTGACAACATCCCTCCGTGAATTTAGGGATTTGCCGGTGTTACCTGTATAACCCAGGATCAGCTTGGTTTTGTCGTTTAAAACAGCCTCGTACTGAACGCCCAAATCAAAACTTAAACCGCCAACAGAACGCTGGTATTGAGTACGTGAGTTAAAAGCAGACAAATCATATTCAACATCTGGTCTCGGATCCAGAAAGTCAATCGAACGGTTCTCTTTAAGGCTTCCAAAGAGGTAGCCTATATTGAATCCCAAATGCAGGTTTTTTGCTAGTTTAAAGCCATAGCCTAAATAAGCCTTAGATACACCACCTTCACCGCCATAAACGTATTCTACGCTGGTCGTATCGAGCATGCCCGAATTCTTAAACTGGTAGCCCAGATCGCTGTAAGGTACAAGGCCAAAACTAAGTGCCGAAGACTTGCTAACCGGGATGCCGAAGTTGATATGGCTTAAAGTGGAATTGAATTGCGCATCTCCTGAAACACCCGCTTTACTCAGGCTCCTCAAATCCATTGAGGCTCCTACTTCAAAAGTTGTTAACGCAAGCGTTGAGTATGAAGCGGGATTTGCCATGTTTATGTTGTCATAAACGCCTGGTTTCCGAACTCCCATGCTTATTCCACCCATTCCCCGGGTTTGAGGCAAGAGTGACCTTTTCAAGTCGCCAAGCCCAAACTGCGAATAAGGGGAGCTAGAAGTAGTTTGGGCAGTAGAAGATACACTTGCAGCCAAAAGGGTAATAAAAAATATATTCTTGAAAATCTTTATCATTGTTGATTAATAACTTCATTCAAACCAATAAGTACCAAATCAGGCTCGGTTTTTAAAGTGTGCGCAAAGATGCTATTTTTCAGCCTAGTATCAAAAAAATTCGCATCCCCTCCGCACAGTATTACCTGTAATTCTGAATATTGGGCTTTGTACTGTTCAATAAATCCAATGATCTCAGAATAGGTTCCATTTACCACACCAGAAAGCATTGATGTTTTAGTATCATCACCATCCAGCCGTCCGTAATCAGCTAGTTCAATCAGAGGCAAACGCCCTGTAAATTCCCGCATAGCCCTTAACCGCATGTTCAGCCCGGGAGAGATACTTCCACCACGATAGGTACCTTTTTTATCAATTGCATCATAGGTAATACAGGTGCCCATATCGATTACAAGGCAATTTTTTCCGGGAAATAAAACCCTTGCACCGATCACTCCGGCCAGGCGGTCGAGGCCAAGAGTTTCAGGTGTTTTATACTCATTAATAAGTCCGTTTTTCAAACTCGCAGAAAATCTTACATATTCTGTTTGCGCATCTAGCAGCTTCTCCAGGTCCTTTACTTCATCTTTAACTGACGAAATAACACTTTGTTGTATAGTTGAATCTTTCAGATAATCTGCAAGAAGTTCAAGGCTCAGATGTTCAACAACCTCATTCTTAATGAGCTTCTGGTCGTCAAAAACGGCAACTTTTGTACGGGAATTGCCAATATCAATAACCAGATGCGACATTACGCATTAGTTATATTTAAGATAGACTCAAAGATCCCCATACCGTCCTGGTTGCCTAATATCGGGTCAGCAGCTCGTTCCGGATGTGGCATCAAGCCAAACACATTACGGTTTATATTACAGACGCCAGCGATATTGCTAATAGAGCCATTCGGGTTTGATTCCGCGCTTACATTTCCGTTCTCATCGCAGTATTGAAACAATATCTGATCATTGTCCTGAATTTTCTTTAGAGAATCAGCATCAGCAAAATAGTTTCCCTCGCCATGAGCGATCGGTATTTTCAGTGCTTTTGCAGGATCAAGCAAAGACGTCATAAGGCTGTTTGTTGTAGCGGGCTTAAGATGAATGTTCCGGCAAATAAACTTTTGACTGGTATTGTGAAGCAAAGCTCCCGGCACTAAACCAGCCTCAGCAAGAATTTGAAAACCGTTGCATATCCCCAGAACGTAACCGCCTTTATTAGCAAACTGAATGATCTCCTGCATTAATGGAGAATACTTAGCGATCGCACCAGAACGCAGGTAATCGCCGAAAGAAAAACCTCCGGGCAAAACCACAAAATCGACACCATGCAAATTATGCTCCTTATGCCAAAGGCGGATCACTTCCTGACCCATCACCTGCTCTAAAACATAAATAATGTCTTCGTCACAGTTTGATCCAGGGAAAATTACAACTCCAAATTTCATCAATAAAATGTTTTTGTTTTTAGCGCACCGATTCCCTTCGGGCGGGCATTACGATACAAATCTATTCAAATTTTGAGATTGCTGAGGTGTTTTAGTGTTAAAAAAGGTTAAAGGTACAGTTGGAGTCAAATTACAAACATTGGAAAGAACAGATAATCTAAATGCTGCAAAGAGGGAAAACGAGTATTTAATCGAGCAAACGGATTGAATAAGAATTATACGGACATTAGTGTGCAAAGCTTGAGTACTACAAATCTTGAGTACACAAATTAATAACGACGGGGGATCAGACCGAAAGTAATGCAGAGGCTGTCGGTGGAATTAAAAAGTCCTAAAAGCTAAAAACTATGAGCAGTTTCAGACAGATCTATTATCAAATTGTCTTCGGTACGAAATTTCGGCAACCGGTGATTGCTGAAAATTACTGCGAAGGTTTATATCGGTATATATCTGGTGTCATCCAAAATAAAAAGTGCACGCCTTACCAAATAAATGGAATAGAAGATCACATTCATATCTTTTGTGACCTCCATCCCACCATATCATTATCAGATTTTATTAAAGATATAAAAGTCTCGAGCAACCTCTGGATGAAGGACACTGGAAATTTTCCAAACTTCATAGGTTGGCAGGACGGCTATGGAGCGTTTACTTACTCGATCCGGGAAAAGGATATGATCTTTAATTATGTCAAGAAGCAAAAAATACACCACCACAAAGAAACATTTTACGACGAGTTTAAGCGCTTACTCGAAGAGAATGGGGTCACTTTTGACGAGAGGTATTTATTGTGATTAGTGTCACACAGGCTGCGCCTGCGGTTACTACTGTTCAAGCCTTACAGACTTGCCCTGTCCAGGGAGATGATACAGCCAGACTGTCCCACAGGCTGCGCCTGCGGTTACTGTTGTTCAAGCCTTTCAGGCTTGTGTAGGACCTCGATATGGCATTTTCCAAGCCTGAAAGGCTTGAACAGTAGTAACCATGGGTGTAACCCATGGAGTAACCCATGCGACTACCACCAACCCTAAAAAATCTGAAAATATATAATCCCCGCAATCAAAATAGCATACATACTTTCATAGAGCCAGCGCTGACCGGCATGGATGAAATAATAGGCCATCAGCACGGCTGCCGGGGGGGCGCATAAGAGAAAATGGTAAAGCTTTAAGTCTGCTTTCAAGTAAAAGGAAATGAGGCCGATTATAAACATAAAAAAAAGCAACTGGAATGATTTTCGAAGGTGGACGACACTGCGAAAGAAATTCTTCTGAAGCTGAAAGAAAGCGAGAATCATGATGGCTACTACCGGAATAAGTACAAGTGTATCATATAAATTGATCCGGAGGTTTGTTGGGAATTTGGATGTAAGGGGTATCCAAATCCGGTAGAACTGATCCAGCGAATCGTTCCAATAATAAAATACACCCAGGAAAAAGAAAATAGTGGCGAAGCCTATCACGACCGCCACCCACTCTCGCCAGTATACAGGCCTGAAAATTAAGAGACTGATCCAGAGAAGGGGTAACATAGCGATAAATGGAAAATAAATCAGCGCCCCCAATGCTACCATCATCCCCAAATCATACATTACCGAACTTACTTCATTGCGTTTATAGATACTTAGAAATTTCTCGATCATCCATAGCAATAAAAAATTACAGAATAAGGCGGGACTAAGTATCAGGAATGGTGTAAATAAACTTCCTGCCGAAATATACAAGAGAGCAGGAAGATAGGTTGGCTTCCCCAGAAGGTTATATGAATTTATAATTCTGTTAAAGATGAGCGACTGAACGAAAAGCAGGAAGGCCGCCAGGTAAATATTTGTCGAAACGGAAAGGGTATTTTCAGGAAAAGGGAGCAAGAACCTTGTAAACGGCTCGATAAAATCAACGCTTGTTCGTTCGGGTAAGTTGATAAATAATCCCGCTCTCAATAAAACAGTAATACCCGCGAGGAAAATAATGTTAACAGGGTTGATACTGCGGAACTGCTTGATCATACAAGGGTGTTTGGTACAATATTACTACAAAAGGTTGAGAATTGAGACTGGAGAGTTGACAGGTCACAGGTGAAAGTTTAACATTTCTTTAACAATCGGATCACCGCGGAATTCGTACTTAGTATAAACCTTGTGTATGACGACAGAACTTATAATTCAGCTTATATTGCTTCTCATTATTATTATTGCCGGAATTTGGATTAGCCCATATGAGGTTAATTTCGAAGAGGAAGAACTTTGATCAGTTGAGAGTGGACCGTTGACAGTAAGCGGTATCAACTCTCCATTCTTAACTTTCCATTTTGAAGCCCCTTCTTGATTCTTGACAGCTGCTTGATATGGTGTTTAGTATGGATTTCTACAAACCGAAACCATTGCTTTGCATTCAGCAGACCCAGGCGTGGGTGTTTAACTTTCTGATACTTATCTGCCTTTTCAACTTTGGCTTTTAATTCTGCAAGCCGGCTTTTAAACTTAATTATCAGGTTGGCCGCTTCTTCTTTACTAAGAGTTTTAACCATTGACACAATTTGCTCAGGTGCTTTAAATTTCCCCGGGGGAAACCTTCCGAAAAACAATATCGCGCGCACCTTCCAGTGGGTCGGCTTATCGCTTAGTATGCCCGTTCCAAGGCTACACTTTTCTATGGCGAACAGCGAAGCCAGATTAGCCTGAAAAATATGGGAAAACGTTTCAGAATAAGACCATCCGCCGTCTGCAGGTTTTTGGGTAAATGTTTCTTCAGTAACTTCCGTCAGAAGGCTTTCGTACTCCTTAACGGCATTTAATATAGCTCCGAAATGACTGTTTACACTCATAGTATTTTTACTAATTCGCTAAGG
>NZ_JBASJU010000449.1:0-10471 GCF_049655485.1 Daejeonella sp. | reverse complement strand
CCATCGGCCGGATATGTTCACGCTGCCTGAAAATAACAATGATCAGAGACAGAAGGATCAAGTCTTTCGAGAACGATTGCCATGGCGTCAATGGAATTGCATCACCAAAACATCCGCAGGAAGTAACAACTTCGAAGAACGCAGAGTAAAATGTTAAAAAGGTAAAGAAAACAATCAATACTAATATACCCCAGGCGACCTGCCGGGCCCAGAATCCAAGAAGCAGAAGGGCTCCCAATACAATCTCAAGGGTACATAATAAAATTGCTATCGCAGGCGCAAAGTCATTAAAGAAACTGATATGGAAAACTTCAAAATACTCTTGTAGCTTATATCCAAAACCCAATGGATCATTCGCCTTTATCAGCCCTGAAAAAATAAAAAGCAATCCAACAACTGCCCTGCTAATATTTAATACAATTTTCGCCATATTTTACCCCTGTCTTTTTTCAACCGTCAACCGTCAACTTTCAACTTAATAAGCGCAAAAACCGAATAATTCATCATATCCTGGTAATTAGCCCTCACCCCTTCCGAGGCTAAAGTCTGGCCTGAATTATTTTCAATCTGCTTTACCCGCAAAAGCTTCATAAGTATCAGATCAGTGAGCGAACTAATCCGCATATCCCTCCACGCCTCGCCGTAGTCATGATTCTTTGCTGACATCAATTCCTTTGTTTCATGCACTGCCTTATCAAAATAACTTGCCACTTCTTCTGCAGGAAGTTCAGTCCGGGCATCCTCAGCCAGATCGAGCTGCATCATTGCGATGATACAATAGTTAACAATCCCAATGTACTCTGAAGTGATATCGTCCTCTACTTTTGATATTTTCTTTTCCTCCAGGGTACGAATCCGTTGGGCCTTGATAAAAATCTGATCTGTTATTGAAGATATTCTAAGAATCCGCCAGGCAGTGCCATAGTCTTTGGTCTTTTTGATAAAGAGTTCTCTGCAAACCCCAATTACTGCATCATATTCTAAAGATGTATTTTTAGCCAAGACCGTGATTTTATTTGTTACAACGATGAATTAATCGGTATTTTGCCATTCGATGGCGGATAAAAATACAGTTTTTCAGCAAAAATTATCGTTAAATATTCGGGGGGAACTCATGGACCTGTCCAAACCGAAGGTAATGGGGATTTTAAATCTGACTCCTGATTCTTTTTATGACGGTGGCAGATATAATGACCCTGCACAAGCACTTAATAAAGCTGAAGTGCTTGTGACCGAAGGCACTGATATTCTGGACCTGGGGGCATACTCTTCACGCCCAGGCGCCGATCATATCTCCGAAAAGGAAGAATTGGAAAGACTTATCCCGGTTGTAAAAGCAATCATTAAAGAATTCCCAAGCGCTTTTCTTTCCATTGACACCTTTAGATCGGCCGTGGCCCGTGCAGCCATTAACGAAGGAGCACACATTATAAATGATATATCTGCAGGGGCGCTCGACGAAAAAATGTTCTCGACCGTAGCAGAACTCCGCGCACCTTACATTCTGATGCACATGAGGGGCACTCCTCAAACCATGGCTCAGCAGACGGATTACGAAGATATTACCACTGAAGTCAGCTTCTATTTCGCATCAAAAATTTCACAGCTTAAGGAACTGGGCGTCAAAGACCTCGTCATTGACCCAGGCTTTGGCTTTGCTAAAACCCCGGAACAAAGCTTTTCGCTTCTGAAAAATCTGGACTATCTAAAAATAACAGGCCATCCCGTTCTTGCCGGATTATCACGCAAATCAATGATTTACAAAACACTTACAACTGACGCTGATAATGCTCTTAACGGCACCATCGCAGCCAACACGATCGCCTTAATGAAAGGCGCAAATATTTTACGGGTGCATGATGTGAAAGCAGCGAGAGATGCCATAACCATTTTCGAAAAAGTGGTTAATTTGTGAAATAACAGGCTTACATTTCCGCCCAGCATTTCCACTTGCATCCTATGAATCCTATCATCCTATAAATCCTATTCCCGACATATTTCTCCCAATTCTCTCCCCCAGCATCCTATGAATCCTTTCATCCTATGAATCCTATTCCAGACAATCCTATTCCAGTCCACTCGAGTTTGCTTCGTCGTGCCTCCTCGCAATGACAAACAATCGTAATTTATCTTTACTTTTAAAAAATGGAAGGATTTGACTTTAGTTTCCTTAATCTACGGCTGCTTGATGCTATCGATATCATTCTCGTTGCACTGATTATATATTACGTTTACAACCTGATTAGGGGAACAATCGCGCTTAACATTCTGCTGGGGCTGGTCATTATATATGCTGTTTATCTCCTGGTCCGGCAGGCTCATATGCAGCTCCTGACAGAGATATTAGACGGCTTTGTTCAGATAGGTTTCATTGCCCTAATCGTAGTTTTCCAGCAAGAAATCCGGCGTTTCCTTCTTCTTATAGGTCGAAATGCATCGTTACAAAAGAATAAGGCATGGTGGTCTCTCCTGTTTGGCCGCAAGGAGATTGAAAAGAACAATTCCGCCCGGATAAAGCCAATCATCGACGCCTGTAAAAGCATGCAGAAAAGTCGCACCGGTGCACTTATTGTTTTTGCGAAATATTATGACGAACAATTTTACCAAAATA
This sequence comes from Daejeonella sp., assembly GCF_049655485.1. Taxonomy (GTDB): domain Bacteria; phylum Bacteroidota; class Bacteroidia; order Sphingobacteriales; family Sphingobacteriaceae; genus Daejeonella. The sequence continues at coordinate 7,860 of NZ_JBASJU010000449.1, read as the reverse complement.
GCGGCGAAATTATAGAAGCCAGGGTTTCCAAACGTTTACTTGAGAGTATTTTCCAGAAAAACAGCCCTTTGCACGACGGTGCTGTAATTATCTCAGAAAACAAGATCAAATGTGCAAGCAGCATTCTCCCTCTAACAGAAAACGATAAACTGCCACCCCAATTCGGCCTTCGCCACCGCGCAGGAATCGGCATCTCCGAAACCAGCGATGCCGTAGCAGTTATTGTATCGGAAGAAACTGGTGAAATCTCTTATGCGAAACAAGGAAGAGTAAAGATGAAGATGAGTTTGGAAGAATTGGAGAAGTTGTTGAATAAAGATTTTTAATCTTAAATCAGGGAATACCAATTTCCTTCAGTTATCATTCACATTAATTCAGCACCGTTGGCTATCGCACTATACGCTAGCGCGAGTATGCTCATTGCTTATAAACCACTCCCTCTTTCATCACAAAGTTCATGGAACTCAAAACTTTAATATCCTTTAGAGGGTCGCCGTTTACTGCAATGATGTCTGCTAACTTTCCTTTTTCAATAGAACCAACACGATCGAAAATCCCTAAAAGATCAGCAGCATTCACCGTAGCTGATTTGATGGCGTCCATGGCCGGCATTCCAACTTCAACCATATATTCAAATTCTTTATAGTTCTTTCCATGTGCAAATACGCCTGCATCGGTACCAAAAGCTATTTTAACTCCGGCTTTAAAGGCTGTGGCAAAAGTGCTTTGGATTTTCGGTCCGGTAGCTATTGCCTTAGGAACTACCAGTGGTGGGTAATAACCAGGTATTTTGGCAGAATCTGCGACTGATTTCCCGGCTGTAATGGTGGGAACATAATACGTACCATATTGCTTCATTAGAACCATGACTTCATCATCCATAAAAGTCCCGTGTTCAATAGACGATACTCCTGCCCGGATGGCTCTTTTCATTCCTTCAGCACCATGGGCGTGCGCGGCAACGCGATAGCCATAATCCTTGGCCGTACTAACGACTGCCCTAATTTCATCTTCGGTAAATTGTGCTCCTGCGCCATCCTTCGCGTTACTTAAAACACCACCTGTGGCGGTAATTTTAATGACGTCTGAACTTTCTTTGTAGCGTTGTCTTACGGCTTTCCTGGCTTCCTCGGGACTATTAATTACTCCATCTTTCGCCTCGGGATCTCCGACTAATGCCCTGCTGTATCCATTTGAGGGATCAGCATGCCCACCAGTGGTGGCAATGCTTTTGCCTGCGGCTAAAATTCTCGGACCTTTAATATCTCCCTGATTAATTGCATTTCTCAGGGATATAGCCACAATTCCACCCAAGTCTCTCACCGTTGTGAAACCGGCCATCAACGTACGTTCAGAAAACTTCACAGCCTTCAAAGCATAGTCCTCATCATTTAGAGTAAACTCTTCCGTATACTGATTCTTACTCGTCTCGGATGATAAGTGAACATGGCAGTCGATAAATCCAGGCATTACGGTTTGATTTCTCATATTAATAAGCTTATCATTCGCAGAACCCGACTGATAGCCCTTTCTGACATCAATTATTTTATTTGATTCTACGACTATGGTCATCTCCGTTTGAACTGAACTTGATTTACCGTCGATTAGTCGCCCACATTGAATAAAAGTTTGCTGCGCAAATACAGGAACAGTAAAAAAAGCAGAAAGGAGAATAGTAATATATTTCATACGGGAGTTTTTGGTTGGTCTAAACTATTCAAAAAAGGGCGTAAAACAAAAAATCCGGACGGAGCCCGGATTTTACTAGAAAAATCAGTTTGACTAAATTAGCAATACTGCTCAAACGCCTGATTCAAGTTATCCGCGATCATCTGTGCCGGACGGCCTTCAATCTGATGGCGTTCAATCATGTGAACCAATTTACCATCTTTAAACAAAGCAATTGAAGGCGAAGATGGAGGGAAAGGCAGCATATGCGCTCTTGCCTTATCAACAGCTTCTTTTTCCATTCCCGCGAAAACAGTAACAAATTTATCAGGGTGCTTTAAAAAAGTTGTAGAGATCTTAGCGGCAGGACGTGCGTTTGCTGCAGCACATCCGCAAACAGAATTAACCATTACAAGCACCGTTCCTTCCGACTTAATAGCCTGATCAACTTCTTCGGGGGTTCTTAAATCCTGGAAACCTGAATTAACCAGCTCCTGGCGCATTGGTGCAACTAAATATTCTGGATACATATCTTAAGTATAAATTTTTTTTGAACTTTTTTTCAAAGTTAAGTAATTGTGGATGATAGTGATGAAGGTTAGGGATGGTTTTGACGTACAGATTACTAATTCAAATAAATTCACCCAAAACTTTAATCATATAGTAGAATAGCAATTGATAACTATCTTTGAATTTATTAGAAGTCTAATGAGTTTTGTTGGATTCGTTAAATATCGTCAACTCTTAATAATTCTAAGCTTTAATGGCTTTTACAAAACGCAATCTTAATCCAACTTTACTCTTTGTATTAAGTTTCCTCTTTCTAATTGCTCTGGGCACAGGGCTTCTTATGCTGCCGGCGTCTTCAAAAGATCTAAGCTATGTAAGCTTTATTGATGCCTTATTCATATCGACCAGCGCAGTATGTGTTACTGGCTTGGCTGTGTTTGATGTAAGTGTCGAACTAAGCTCGTTTGGTTTCTACGTGGTACTGATTTTGATTCAGTTGGGCGGTCTGGGGATTATGACATTTACAAGCTTCTTCGGGTTCCTGATATCCGGGGAGGCGTCCTATAAAAATCAGTTAATGTTCTCAGAACTGTTAGATGATAAAAACGTAGGCTCTGTTATTCGCACATTAACAAAAATAGTCTCGATTACTTTCTTTTTCGAATTATTAGGAGCCATGTTGATCATGGTTTATACTGACCCTGGAAAGTTTGATAGCTTGTACGATCACATTTTCTTCGCCGTATTTCATTCTATTTCTTCTTTCTGTAATGCAGGCTTTTCCACACTTTCATTGGGTTTGTACGACGAAAGCGTGAGATACAATTATCCCTTACACTTAATAATTGCCGGTTTGCTCATTCTCGGGGGACTTGGATTTACCATTATGTTTAATGTGCAAATTTTCATCAAGAGATGGGCAGGGCTCTTATTTAACCGGGTATGGTATAAAAAGCCGATTACCTATAAAGCGTGGGTGCTGACTTTCAATTCTAAACTGGTAGCTTATACATCCACCATATTGCTGGTATTTGGGCTGGTCATGTTTTTTATTCTGGAGTACAACAATACTTTAGCGTCGCATCCCACACTTTTCGGAAAGACAGTAACCGCTTTTTTCCTCAGCGCGACACCGCGAACTGCTGGTTATAACACCGTCGACATGACTGCTTTAACCTTTCCTTCTGTACTGATTATGATGTTACTCATGTGGATCGGAGCATCTCCAGGTTCAACTGGCGGTGGGATAAGAACAACGACATTTGCTGTAGCAATGCTGAACATTGTCAACTTAGCTAAGAATCATAAGAGAATTCACATTTTCAGGAGAGAAATTGCAGATGAGTCCATTAGAAAGGCATTTGCCATTATTTCATTGTCGCTAATCTGGCTGGGGATATCTATTTTTATTTTGACAATAACCGACGGAGAAAAAGGCCTCACTGCTCTGGCCTTTGAGACCTTCTCTGCTTACAGTACCGTTGGTTTAAGTGTAGGAATTACCAGCTCTTTAAGTACTTCCGGGAAGGTTCTTATTATTTCTACAATGTTTTTAGGACGAGTGGGAACATTCACACTCCTCGTTGCATTAATTAAAAACATGCACACTCGTTTATATAATTATCCAAAAGAGCAAGTGCTATTCTAGGTCGAAAGAAATTAATAATATGTAATCATGAAATTTATAGTATTTGGTCTCGGACATTTTGGATCTGCATTAGCCATGCGGCTAACAGAGATGGGACATGAAGTTATTGGTGTCGACAATAAAATGGCAAGAATTGAACAACTGAAAAATGATATTACACATACAGTATGTCTAAACTCCACGGACAAAGAGGCTGTAGAATCTTTGCCTTTGAAAGATGCTCATGCCGTTATTGTTGCCATTGGAGAAGATGAGTCGGCTTCTCTCCTGACAACCGCATTATTAAAACAGCTAGATGTAAAGAGAATTATTGGCAGGGTAGTTTCAGATTTACAGAAAACTGTTTTAATGGCGATGTCTATCCAGGAATTTATTATGCCTGAAGAGGAATCCGCAGAGCGCCTGGCTATGCGACTGGATTTAAAAGAGGTGGTAGACTCGTTTAAAATTTCGGAAAAATACAGTATCGTTGAAGGCCTGGTACCTAAGAAGTTCGTGGGTATGACTGTCGGCGAAACTGATTTCATTAATGGCTACAAAGTGTTAGTCCTTACTTTAATGAGGGAAAATTCTGTTGCGGGCACAAGTAATCCAAAGAGGGAGGCAACAGGTATTGTTACCGCTCAAACCGTGATACAAGAAAATGATATTCTTGTATTATTCGGAGAACTAATGAATATAAGGAGTTTATTAAAGACTTAAAGGAAGATAAAATTCAAATTTCAAAGTCTTTTACCTGGCGCTTACAATTCTCCTTTGAATTGGTTCGGGTATCAGTTACTTTTGTAGCCGCAATAAGTAAGGTTAACTTATTGAAATTAAACCCTTAAATATTAAACTATGTCATCAGTAGAGACAACTTATGTTCCTTACAAAGTTAAGGACATCACCCTTGCAGAATGGGGACGGAAAGAAATCGGTTTAGCCGAAGCAGAAATGCCGGGCTTAATGGCACTTCGTGAGGAGTACGGTCCATCACAGCCACTTAAAGGCGCACGCATCGCAGGATGTTTGCACATGACTATCCAAACTGCAGTTTTAATCGAAACATTGACTGCTCTGGGTGCTGAAGTAACGTGGTCATCATGTAACATTTTCTCAACTCAGGATCACGCTGCTGCTGCTATTGCTGCTGCTGGTATTCAGGTCTACGCCTGGAAAGGTCTAAACGAAGAAGAATTTGACTGGTGTATCGAACAAACTTTGCATTTCGGCCCGGATCGCAAACCATTAAACATGATTTTGGATGATGGCGGCGATTTAACTAATATGGTATTCGACAGATTCCCTGAGCTTATAGCTGAGATTAAAGGACTTTCTGAAGAAACTACAACCGGAGTTCATCGCTTATATGAGCGTATGAAAAACGGGACCCTACACTTACCTGCAATTAACGTAAACGATTCAGTTACTAAATCTAAATTTGACAACAAATATGGTTGCCGTGAATCATTAGTTGACGCGATCCGTCGTGCAACTGACGTAATGATGGCTGGTAAAGTAGCTGTTGTTTGTGGATACGGTGATGTTGGTAAAGGTTCTGCGGAATCTTTAAGTTCACAAGGTGTTCGTGTAATCGTAACCGAAATCGATCCTATCTGTGCTCTACAAGCAGCTATGGAAGGCTATGAAGTTAAGAAACTAGCTACTGCAATTAAAGAAGCTGATATCGTGGTTACTACAACTGGTAACTGTGACATCGTTCGCGGTGAGCACTTCCTTGCTTTAAAAGACAAAGCTATCGTATGTAACATAGGTCACTTCGACAATGAAATCGACATGGCTTGGTTAAACGAAAACTATGGCAATACCAAAGTTGAGATCAAACCACAGGTTGACAAATACACACTTAACGGAAAAGACGTTATCGTTCTTGCTGAAGGCCGTCTGGTAAACTTAGGTTGCGCAACTGGTCACCCATCATTTGTTATGTCAAACTCTTTCACGAACCAAACTTTGGCTCAGTTAGAACTTTGGACTAACAATGATAAATATGAAAATCAGGTTTACGTTCTTCCTAAGTATCTTGACGAGAAAGTAGCACGTTTACATCTTGCTAAAATCGGTGTTGAACTTGAAGAATTAGATCAGCATCAGGCAGATTATATTGGTGTGCCGGTTGAGGGTCCGTTCAAAGCGTACACTTACAGGTACTAAGAGGACTGAGGCGGAGGTCGGAAGACGGAAGTCTGAGGTCTGAGCCTTACTAACTACAAATTATGAACCCTTTCGATTATTTCGGAAGGGTTTTTTTGGGATTGCACCTTTCGGCGCCGCTAGTCGGGTGCTCTGCAGTAGTTTTGCTGCACGTTAATCTTTAACAATAAAATATTATCTAGCAAAAGCTACTGCTGCCGCCCCCGTTTATTTTACAAATGCCTATACTACTAAAAAACGGCAGCCCGCATTCGTTTTTTGATTGTCAGTCAATTCAGAACTTGCTTTTACGAATTGTAACCACGTCAACCATAATACGTTTTTCGTATATTTGATAATAAACCCTGTATCATGAAAGAACTATTTTTTCTAGTCGAAGAGGCGTTGGAAGGTGGTTATACTGCAAAAGCAATCGGAGAGTCTATTTTCTCCGAAGCTGAAACTATAGACCAGTTAAAAATAGACATACGCGAAGCTGTTGAATGTCATTTCGAGCCCAACGATAAACCTCAAATTATTCGACTTCATATGGTTAAAGAAGAAATGATTATTCTTTAATAAGTGAAACTAAACAGAAACATCTCCGGACGTGATTTGGTCAAATTACTATCCAAATTCGGATATGAAATATCCCGGCAAAAGGGGAGTCATATTCGTATGACACGCAAAACAGAAAAAGGTTCTCATCATATTACCGTCCCTGATCATAATCCACTAAAACTAGGTACACTTTCAGGGATAATAGCGGATGTTGCCTTGCAATTGGGAGTCTCAAAAGAAGAAATACTGAATTAAATATGCCTCATCTTTCCGTTAACATAAACAAAATCGCCACACTCCGTAATTCCCGAGGTGGTAACAACCCAAATCTTGTAAAAGTTGCCCTTGACTGCGAACGCTTCGGTGCTCAGGGAATAACAGTACATCCCCGACCGGATGAACGACATATACGTTACCAGGATGTCTTTGATCTTAAAGCAGTAATCAAAACAGAGTTCAACATCGAAGGGAATCCTACAGAAAAGAAGTTTGTTGAACTGGTTCTCGCTAATAAACCAGCCCAGGTTACACTAGTTCCCGACGCGGAAGGCCAGCTAACTTCCAACCATGGTTGGGATACTATCAAGCATCAGGATTATCTTAAAGATATTATCGCAGAATTTAAATCCGCCGGCATTCGGGTTTCTATTTTCGTTGATCCACTTGCCCAAATGATCGCAGCCGCAGCAACAACAGGTACCGATAGAATTGAGCTCTATACTGAAGCCTATGCTTCACACTACCCTTCAGATAAAGAAGCCGCGATTAAACCTTATGTCGAAGCAGCCAATGTGGCAAGCAGTCTGGGTCTGGGGATTAATGCCGGCCATGATCTCGACCTTCATAACCTGAAATATTTCGCTCAGCAGATTCCGGAATTGCTGGAGGTAAGTATTGGCCATGCATTAATTTCAGATGCACTATATTTAGGTTTGGAGAACACCGTGCAGATGTATCTCAGACAATTAAAATAAACTGATGGACAGATTCAAATCACTTTCGATTCTATTTGTTGCAATTATTTCCATATTCACATCGTGTACAAATGAAACATCCATTAACGAGAGCGATGCTTCTGATGTCATTACCGCCCATTTGGAAAGCAATCCAGAGTACAAAACCACTACATTCAAATTCGGGGAAATAAAATTCCACAGCAGGAAAGACCGCGAGGAACTTAAGAAATATGAAGAATTAGCGAACAAAGGACTTATTCAAATGAAACTCGATGAACAGAAGAAAGTTTTCCTGTCAAAAGACAGCACTTATGTTTATCAGGTTACCTTATCAGAAAAGGCTGCCTCATTAGTGCTTGAACAAAGCAATAGCCGGGCAAC
>NZ_JBASJU010000448.1:0-4917 GCF_049655485.1 Daejeonella sp. | reverse complement strand
GGAGCAGGCTTTCTTTACATACTTTACAGCCTTATTCGTAAAATGGATAGGAAAGCGATTTTGGAGGAAAGGGCAGCTGATGATGAGGTGAAAACTGAAAAGTGAAAAGTGAAAATTGAATAAAACGACACGTGGGTGCGTCTACTTCACTTTTCAACTTTCAGTTTCTAAAACGCTGTGTGCGTCTCCTTCAGTTTTCAGCTTTCAACTTTCAGTTTCTAAACCCGCTTATATATCCCAGGTTTCCCCCTTCGTCTTCGCGTTCCTTTTAATCTTCCTCTTATCCAGTAGTACAAGTAAAGCCGGCAGCAGTGTTAGGTTCGAGACCAACGCAATGATCAGGGTTATTGAAAGCAATAAGCCCAATATCATCGTCCCCCCAAAGGTGGATGCAGTAAAAATCCCGAATCCAAAGAATAATACCAAAGCGATATAAGTCATGCTGACGCCGGTTTCCCGTATAGTGTCCGAAATTACCTGTGAAGTACTGAGGTTTGTCGACTGCAATTCCTGTTGATACCGGGTCAGGAAATAAATAGTCTGATCTGAAGCCAGTCCGAATGCGATAGTGAAGATAAGGATAGTTGAAGGTTTTAATGGGATGTTAAAGAAGCCCATTAGTCCGGCCGTGATGATCAGAGGTATGACATTCGGCAGCAGGGAAATAAACATGATTCGCAAATCTTTGAATTGCGCCAGTCGCAGCAGGGATATCAGCACAATTGCCAGGATGATACTTTCCATCAGGTGCCTCAGCATGTAGTCGGTTCCTTTGGAAAAGATAATACTTGATCCTGTTAGGAGTACATCAAAACGCTCCGGATTAAGGATTGAATCAATCCGGGGTTTTAGCTCTTCCAGCAATATGTTCATCCGTTTAGAACCGACGTCGGCCATTTGGAAGCTAACCCTTGCCACCTGTTTAGTGCTGTCAACGAAACCATTCAGCATATTGCTATTACCGCCCGAATTCCCCAGATAGCTGAGTACGAAGTTCTTTTCCATATCATTAGGGATGCGGAAGAACTGCGGATCGCCATTGTAAAATGCCTGGGATGCATACTTCAATGCTTTATTAAGTGAAACCGAGCGCGAGAATTCCGGGTAAGCAGAAATCATCTCTTCTACTCGGTCGACTTTCTTAATGGTTGATAAATTCAGGATCCCGTTTTTCTTTTTGGTGTCGATGCTTAACTCCAGCGGAAGGATACCCTCAAAATTCTTCTCAAAGAATTTCAGGTCACGATTAATCGGCGAGTTCTGCGGCAGGTCGTCCACAACATAGCCATTAACATTAATCTGCAAAACTCCGATAAGGGAGATAAGGGTAATCAAACCCGTTACGATGTAGATCAGTCTGCTCTTTTCGTGCACTAATACGTCGGTTTTTGCTAATAATCGATGCAGCAGGTCCTTGTCGTGTTCCTCCTGAGGTTTAAGTTCTGGAACCGGCAGGTAACTGAAAATTATCGGGATCAGGCAAAGGCAGATGAACCATGTTGCCATAACATTAATGGCAGCTACCAATCCAAACTCAACAAGCAGGGCACTTCCGGTAAAGTATAAAACCCCGAAGCCGATGGCTGCTGTGATATTTGCAATCAGGGTTGTTTCAGAGATCCTTAAAATAGTAACGTGGAGTGCCTTTGCTTTATCACCATGTTTCCTAAGTTCATTGTGATATTTATTCAAAAGGAGGATACTGTTTGGGATGCCAATAATTACGATAAGAGGCGGTATCAATCCGGTAAGTATGGTGATCTCATAGCCAAACATAACGAGTGTTCCGAGGCTCCATATTACCCCTGCAATAACAAGCAGAATGGGAAAGAGCACAGGATAAAACTTCCTGAAAAATATAAATAATATGATAGCAGCAACCAGAATTGACAGACCCAGGAAAAGGACAAATTCTTTGGACACCAGCTGGCTTACAGCCGTGCGTATAAAAGGGAGCCCGGAATAACGGACTTCAATATTGCTTTTTTTGCTGAAGGCATCAGCTTTGTCCCGTATCGTCTTAATGATTGAGGCACGCTTGCTTGAGTTCAGTATTTTGTGATCAAAATTTATGGCCATTAAGGTAGAATGGCTTTCTTTATTGTAAAGCAGGCCTTCATAGAATGGAAGATTATAAATCTGCTTTTTCAGGCTATCCATTTCAGCATCACTGCCCACAGGGTTCGGACTGAGCGGTGTTAAAACAAATCGCTGATTCGTAGTATCTTTAGTCAGGTTGAACAGGTTCCCGATCGATAAGACCGTTTTAATGCCTTCCAGCTTTCCCAGTTCGTTTCCAAGCTTTTGCCATTCGTTGAACTGTTCTTTTTTAAGCAGTTCTGGTGAGCTCACACCCAAGACCATCATATTACCGTCTTCACCGAACTTGCTTTTAAAGTTGTTATACTTAATGAAAGCCGAATCCGTCAACGGAAGTATCTTACTTCCCGTATAAGAAAGTTTTACAAAACTGGCCTTCCATGCCATAAAGGCTGTAAGAACAAAGAAAAACACCAGAATTAAAATGCGGTTGGATAAGATGAATCGGGAAAAGTTATTCCACATGGGCAACGGTTTAAATAAGGAGAAAGCTATGGGGGGCAAAAGTACGGAAAATTCTTACTTTAGAGGGCAATAAATAGATCCAAGAACCAAGAACCAAGAGCCAGGACTTCCACAAGGCGCACCGGCTGCCTATGCATCCAATCTAACAACTAACAACCAACAACCAACAACTAACAACCAACAACCAACAACTAGCAACCAACAACTAGCAACCAACAACTAGCAACCAGCAACACCAATACATGACCAAATTCCTCAAAGGTTTCGAATTCGCATGGAAAGGTATTCTCTACACCTTCCGCACCCAAATCAATTTTCGGGTAGAAGTATTCTCTGCCTTTGGAGTTATCGGTCTTGGTTGGTTTCTCGGACTGGATGCCGGGGAGTGGCTATGGATCTCGTTAACCATCATGCTGGTTCTTGCTGCAGAATTGGCCAACACGGCTGTCGAAACGCTCGTCGACCTCGTTTCCCCGGAATATGATCCCAAAGCCGGAATAGTAAAAGATATATTTGCAGCGTTAGTTTTACTCACAGCTTTTTTCGCTGTAGTAGTGGCTCTATTGATACTCCTTCCAAAAATCCTCCATGCTGCATAAAACCCGTGGTATAGTTTTTAAGGTTACCGACTACTCAGAAAGCAGCGTGGTTGTACAAATCTTTACGGAAAAGTTCGGCTTGCAGTCTTACCTTATTAACGGCATTAAAAGGCCCAAATCAAAGATCAAACTGAACAGCCTGCAGCCGCTGCATTTGCTGGATATGATCGTGTACCATAAAACCTCAGGCAATATACAGCGGGTTTCAGAACTGCGTCATCAACCCGTATTTCAAAGTATACCCTACGACATCGTAAAGAGCTCTATCACCATGTTCCTTAATGAGGTGCTTTACAAATCCCTGCGCCAGCATGAACCCGACGAAGTATTATTCGAATTTCTTTTCCACGCTATCGAAATCCTGGATAGCCTGAGTTCCGGACTGGCAAATTTCCACCTCTACTTTTTGCTTCGCTTAACGCGATTTCTCGGATTTTACCCCGATAACACATTCGCAAGACCCACAGCCTGGTTTGATCTCAAAGATGGCAACTATGCAAAAGTACAGCCCCCGCATTTGCTGATCATTGAACCACCATATACCGCATTATGGATTACCATTCTCAACTCTAATTTCGATAACCTCGACAAACTGCATATTTCCGGCACCGAACGCAAGGTGCTGCTTGAAAAAATCGTCACCTATTACCAGCTGCATATTGAGGGGTTTGGGGAGGTAAAGTCAGTGGGGGTGTTGGAGGAAGTACTGAACTAGGTACCGACCCCGAAGATAAGTTCCCCCACATCCCACTCTCAACTTGTTGCCCTCTTTCCCCATTTGGGGAATATATTCTCATCCCGTTTTTAAGCTTTTTTTTATAATCCCGGTTTACGGCCATTAAACACCGTTTTTATCTCTGGTCTCTCCTTTGTCTATGTATGTCCAAACAACAACCTGATATTAAAACATTATATGAAAAAAATATTCACATTAATCGCATTCATTACTTTAGTAAGTTCAACATCATTTGCTCAAACTGCAAACTTAAACATCACCTTGTCTGATGTGTTATCGTTCACGGTTACACAACCCAACGACCTTAATGTTAACTTCGACACAGAAGAAAAGTACTCCAATGGTATTACAGCCCTGGCAACCGATCACATCAGCGTGGTTAGCTCTAAAGGATATATAGTTAAAGCTGTTGCAGGGACAGTAACCGGTACTGCATTATTAGCTCCAGGTTCAGTTAAACTTACTTCAGCGATTGGAGCAACTAATGCTGGAAATACTGGCGGACTCACTTTCACATCCAATGTTATTCTGCCTGTCGCAGGAAGTGACGCTGCGACCATTGTAACCGCAGACGCTACGTCATGGAACGGCTCTAACTCCGCAAACAAATTCAACGTTTCTTACCTGATAGGTGCTAATGGTGCGTACGCCGGTAAATTAGTTGGAGCGAATGTTATTCCGGTGGTATATACTGTGATCCAAAAATAAGTTACTAAAGAATTATGAACGGTTAGCGCTCAGCCAAGCCACTAACCACTTACAAAATATTTTTCATAGTAAGTTTGCCATCACATGGCAAAGGTTTGGGGAAAGGGTTTCGAAAGGAACCCTTTTTTGTTGTTATAAGCGGTGTTGAACCTCTTAAAAGTCTAATTTAATTGGTCTTTTCCGAAATCTCGTTAACAACTTTATCCAGGTCCTGAGCGGAAGAAAGTAGTAAGTCTAAAATTTCTTCACTATGGCCATCTGCTTTCAGAATTTCAACAAGCCCTAAAATATTTGCAAGGGGTTTTCTGA
>NZ_JBASJU010000447.1:0-2572 GCF_049655485.1 Daejeonella sp. | reverse complement strand
AAACAACCCGCTTCTCTCTGTTGCGGGATGCAAAGGTATGCAAATCACACATCCCCCACAAGAGATCAGACCTTTTAATTTAAGAGTTTATGCTAAGTGGCTGGAAAAGAAGAAGAAAAAATTCATGTCCAAATCTGTTAGGCAGGCAGAGCTAGTTAATAAGCCTTGAGGCGATGCCAGGTGGACCTGCAAATAGAAATAATTCGATCTATAATAAAGCAAGCCTAAGATTTAGGTAAAACAAATCCATTTGCCGTTCATTTGCCGTTCATCTGCCGTTCATTAGACGTTCATTAGCCGTTTAAGTCAATGCTGAAGAAGGAGGTGAATCTCATTATCAGGCGTTCAGAACCTGGTGTTACCAAATTAAACCCAGCATTTTAAATAACTTTACCCTTGATATTCAGTTATAGTCTAGACTCCTCTGATCATCTATCAAAAACTCTACATCTATATATACTAATGAGCAACATACTCCCATCAGCATTTATCAGATCACTCATTGAAAACTATAATATAGAAGGAGAAGAGTTTATTAAATCCCACGAAAGTGGAGAACAGCTTACTTCCGTACGCTTAAATCCCTTCAAGCCGGCTGAACTCTTTGCGGATGAAAAGCAGGTTCCATGGTGTAGCACCGGGTATTACCTTGAGGAGCGCCCGGCCTTTACTGCCGACCCTTTGTTCCATGCTGGCTGTTATTACGTTCAGGAAGCTTCTTCGATGTTCCTTGAGCAGGTAATAAAACATTCATGCGATCTGTCTGCTGCAATTAAAGTATTGGATCTTTGCGCGGCGCCGGGCGGGAAGAGCACCCTGATCAGTTCTTTAATAAATAAAAATAGCCTGCTGCTCTCAAATGAGATTATTAAAACGCGGGTGCCGGTGCTTGCTGATAACCTTACTAAATGGGGGCCTGAAAATTCATTTGTAAGTAATAATGATCCCCGCGACTTTAAACGACTGGGTGCATATTTTGATGCCATTGTTGTAGATGCCCCTTGTTCAGGTTCAGGAATGTTCAGAAAAGATCCTGCGGCGATCAATGAATGGTCGGAGGGAGCGGTTTTGCTATGCAGCCAGAGGCAGCAACGTATACTTGCCGATATATACCCCGCGCTGAAGCAGCACGGGACACTGATCTATTCAACATGCTCCTACTCAAAACAGGAAAACGAAGATATTTCGGATTGGCTCTGCGATACATTTGATCTAACAGCTGTTCAGATTCCACTGGAGAGCGATTGGGGAATTGAAGAAACCCTTTCGGATAAACATAAAGCTTATGGTTATCGATTCTATCCGCATAAAGTGAAAGGCGAAGGTTTCTTTATTGCCTGTTTCCGTAAAAATGAAGCCGAAAACGAAGCACAGATAAGAAGGGCGAAAGAAGTTAAGGCTAATCAAAAAAGTGAAGAGATTATCAATAAATGGCTCAAAAACTCCGGTGAGATCAGCATATTAAACCTGCACGACGAATTATTCGCCATTAATAAGAAACACGAGGCCGACCTTCAATATCTGCAATCGAGCCTTTACCTTAAGAAATCGGGTGTGAGGCTAGGGAAGGTTATGGGAAAGGATTTGGTTCCAAACCATGAACTCGCGCTAAGCCTTCTTTTAAATGATTCTATTGCAAGAATAGAACTGAGCCGCGAACAAGCCATCTCCTACATGAAACGTGATGAACTCAAACTAAAGCACCCACAGCGCGGATGGGTATTAATGTGTTATAAAGGCCAGTCTCTCGGATGGGCGAAGATGCTCGATAATCGAATGAATAACTATTTCCCTAAGGAAATGCGGATCGTAAATCAGAATATCATTTAACCTGTCAAATCAGGGCACTCCTAATACTGTCCTGTTGATAACATCACCAAAGTACAAGCCTCCAGCGTTTCTATTCCATTCTGCTGAGCAAGCTCCTCCAGAACCGGGTTTTCAGTACCAGGATTGAAAATAAGGCGCTTAGGTTTCGACTCCAGGATGTAATCATAGTACTGATCCTGATTTTGCGGGCCAAGGTAAAGGGTTATAGTATCTATATCCTTATATATAGTTCCGGCTTTCTCAATTTCCACTCCTGCAGCTTGTCCGGATTTAATTCCCACATTAACTATCGGGTGACCATAAGCCACAAGCCTGTTCGCAGCCATGTTGGCATATCGTGATGTATTGTCTGTGGCGCCAAGGATAAGTGTCTTCTTTTTCATTCAGGATATATATTTAAATACTGCATCCGCAGAGTTCATGCCATCAATTGCTGCTGATACAATTCCGCCTGCATAGCCTGCTCCTTCCCCGCAAGGGAAGAGACCCGCCATTTCTGTATGCTGCAGCGTTTCTTTGTCGCGAGGAATTCTAACCGGTGAGGATGTGCGCGACTCCACTCCTACCAAAATAGCCTCATTTGTATAGTAACCTTTCATTTTCCTTCCAAAAGCCGGTAATGCTTTCTGCAAACGGTTATGTATAAACGGAGGGAGAACGGTACTCAGATCAGCACTACGCGTGCCGGGGATGTATGAATTTACGGGAAGGTCCGGTGACAAGCGGTTATTAACGAAATCGA
>NZ_JBASJU010000446.1:0-10488 GCF_049655485.1 Daejeonella sp. | reverse complement strand
TAATTTTCGCTGTTTGTTTTTGCACCTCCACTTTGAGTCGCTCGTTTTCCTGCTGAAGTCGCGTTATTGTAGTCTGAAACCTATCAATACGACCCTCAACGGTCACCGCACGATGTTCAACTTCCTTTTTTTCCAAATCTTTGTAATCCAGCAATATCTTTAGTTCTTGAAAGATATTGTTGTCTGTAATAACGATTTGAGTCAGGATGTCATTGGATGCCTGCATATCTTTTTTCGTCTTAAGCCCAAATATGCCCGATCTTTTCGTTAGGCTATTGTCATACTGATTAAATCTCGCGCTGCGATCATCCAACAACTGATTGATCTTATTTCTTTGTGTATTATAAGCAGAGGAATCGCTCTGTGCAATAAGGGAACTGCTGCATATTAGAAAGAAGAGGATCGATAGGGTTCGTCTCATAGTATTTAGAAGAATTCTTCCACGCTCCAAGCCTGGGCCTTCTCAGAAAACAGTGGTTTTACTCTAGCCCAGGTGGTCATAAAAAGATCCGAACAGCGGTAAATGTTTAAATGCTCTTCGCTTTGCCACTTGCTCAACGTAAAGAAAACATTTGCATTGCTAATATCCCTCATTAATTTAACCTCCAGGCAGCCATTGGAACTTCTGATAAATTCAGAGGTTTCTTTAAAGATTTCGGTAAAGTTTTCCGTTTCTTCCTCCCGGAATGTCATTTTAACAATACGTGTAATCATCAATGAAATTCTATCCGGACAATATCGCCCAGGTGAAGGCCCAGTAAACCGCTTGCATTACCCTTATTAATTGCGATCTCTAAATGGTTACTTATTCCGAACAGACATAATTTTTCTCCTTCCGGAACTTCATTATAATGCCAGCTGAGCTGCGAGATCGATTCATTTCTTTTGAAGAACAGCGTGAAATCGCGATTAAGCTGCACCCGCGTGAAAATCTCTTTAGTAATATTGGTGATGATGTTTTGGAAGGAGTCTATATAAATAACACTCCCTCGGATAATATCGCGTTCGATGACAGGTTGTAAAGTCATTCGGTCTTCAACTCCAGAAACCGGAATCCCAATGTCTCTCAGTTTTCCTCCCTTTGCAAGATGGCTGGCCGCTTTTGGAAAAATATCTGAGAGCGGAAAGTGCAGATATTTCAGATCCTGCATGATATTCAGCTCTACAATCTCAGAAGCTTCTTCTTCAAACAGAAGTGAAAATATCCCATTGTCAGAGCCCACAAAGTAGTGTTCCCGGTATTTCAAAGCAAGGTATCTCGTCTTTTCGTTAAATACGGAATCGATTCCAATTAAATGGACAGTGCCCTTAGGAAAATAGTGGAATGCGTTCCTTAGAATAAAAGCAGCTTGAGGAATGTTAAAGGCAGAAATGTCATGGCTGATATCAACAATATTTGCATTTGGTAACTGGCTCAGGATACTGCCTTTAAGGGCAGCCTGATAAAAATCTTTATAGCCCAAATCGGTCGTTAAAGTAATTATAGCCATTTAAAATGTAAATATTTATTATTAATCTTGCGATAGATATTATTGGTACAAATATTGAATTTTAATCTCAAATAAACACCGTGAACTAAAAATAACCGCAACTTGAACGAGCTTAATCTGACTTTGGATAATGTGAACCCGGTGGTAATCTGGGGAGCCAACAACGAATATTTTGAAATTATAAAGAAACATTTTCCGAAGATTAAGATAGTCGCCAGAGGCACCGATCTTAAGGTTCTGGGCGATGAAGGGGAAATTAATACTTTTAAACAGAAATTTGCGGAAATCCTAGCGCATGCTGAAAAGTTCCAGAGTCTTAATAATAATGATCTGGAACAAATTTTAGGCGCTAAAATCTCCTCAAATCCGGAAACTGAAAACAGTTCGCCGAGGAACGGTGGAGGAGGTGATCCGATTGTTTTCGGGCCAAACGGCATTGTGGTTAAAGCTCGTACAGCTAATCAGCGGAGGATGGTTGAAAGCATCACTAATAACGACATCATATTCGCAATTGGTCCCGCGGGTACTGGTAAGACTTATACTGCAGTTGCATTAGCCGTTAGAGCACTGAAAAACAAGGAAATAAAGCGTATTATATTAACAAGACCGGCAGTTGAAGCGGGCGAAAATCTTGGATTTCTTCCTGGTGATCTCAAGGAGAAAATTGATCCTTATCTTAGGCCTCTTTATGATGCTTTGGATGATATGATACCTGCTGAGAAACTAAAGGTGTTTTTGGAAAACCGGACCATAGAGATCGCACCTCTTGCTTTTATGAGAGGGCGTACGCTAGACAATTGTTTCGTAATTCTTGATGAAGCACAGAACTCCACGGATATGCAACTTAAAATGTTTCTGACCAGGATGGGGCCGACAGCTAAGTTCATTGTTACTGGAGACGTAACACAAATTGATTTGCCACGCAAGCAGCAATCGGGTTTAAATACCGCTCTGCGTATTCTCAATGAAATAAAAGGTATAGACATAATTTACCTTAACGGAGATGATGTAGTAAGGCATAAACTCGTGAAAAATATCCTTAGAGCCTACGGAGATATACAATAATAAAATTCCAAATAAGAAATGACTGCCATAAAAGAAACCCACTTCCACTTTCAAGGACAAAGCAATTTTTATAAGGGGAAAGTTCGTGATGTGTATACAATAGGAGAGCAGTTTCTGGCCATGGTTGTAACCGACCGGATATCCGCTTTTGATGTAGTATTGCCAGAACCTATACCATACAAAGGACAGGTTTTAAACCAAATAGCCGCAAAGTTCCTCCAGGCAACTATCGATATCGTACCCAACTGGGTGCTTGATATTCCGGATCCTAATGTCACTATTGGAAAAATATGTGAACCCTTTAAAGTCGAGATGGTTATTAGAGGCTATTTAGCAGGACATGCGTGGCGCGAATATCAGGCGGGAAGACGCAGTGTATGTGGCGTTGCACTTCCTGAAGGGCTTAAAGAAAATGACAAGCTTCCAGAACCCATAATTACGCCTACCACAAAAGCTTCTGTGGGCCATGATGAGGATATCTCAAGAGAAGAAATAATTAAAAGAGGAATAGTTTCGGAAGAAGACTATGCTGAGCTTGAAAGATACACCCATGCAGTGTTTCAGCGTGGAACTGAAATGGTGGCCGAACGAGGTTTGATTTTGGTGGATACAAAATATGAATTTGGGAAGGCAGATGGAAAGATCTATTTGATTGATGAAATACATACTCCAGATTCTTCACGATACTTTTACAGCGATGGGTACGAAGATTTGCAAGCCAGAAACGAACCGCAGCGGCAGTTATCAAAGGAATTTGTTCGAAAGTGGTTAATTGAAAATGGATTTCAAGGTAAGGAAGACCAGGCAATCCCAAAAATGGATGATGAATTTGTGAAATCAGTCTCAGATCGGTATATCGAACTTTACGAACATATAACGGGCGACAAGTTCATTAGACAAGATAATTCTGATCCAATTTCACGTGTGGAACATAATATCTCGGAAGCCTTGATACGTCTATCTTGATTTTTTATTGTAAACTGAAATAAATTAATTAAATTAGTGTTTAAACCACGATTCATGGTTAATGCCAATCAAACCTTGCTCCTATGAAATTCACTGTCGATAAGCACGAAAAGTACGTTCTGATTAAACTGGATGAGAATAAATTAAATAGCTTGATTTCTCCGCAGCTAAAATCTGAATTGATCCTTACCAATACGGAGGGCCAGCGTAATATCATTCTCGATCTTTCTAATGTGAAATATTCTGATTCATCGGGCTTAAGTAGCCTGTTGGTTGGACATAGGATATGTAAAAACGCCGAAGGGTCTTTTATATTAACTGGTATTAACGAAAATATTGCACGGTTGATCACCATCTCTCAGCTGGAGAACATCCTAACAATTGTAGGGACAGTTGATGAAGCCATTGATCTAATTTTCATGGAAGAAATTGAAAAAGAGTTAAAAAGAGAGTTAAAGTAGACTTGTGAGCCATCTGCATGAAATTTGAAGTAACAATTTTAGGTAGCAGCTCGTCGACCCCCATATTCAATCGAAATCCCTCAGCCCAGCTTCTGAATATTAATGAGAAGTTCATTCTCATTGATTGCGGTGAAGCAACACAAAATCAGTTATTACATTTTGGGTTAAAAGCAAACCGCATTGACCATATTTTTATCAGCCATCTTCATGGTGATCATTATTTAGGTCTCGTTGGGCTTTTGTCATCACTTCATCTAAATGGGCGTACTAAGCCTATGGACATTTTCGGGCCGCCCGAACTGATAGAGATTATTGATCTCCAGTTCAAACATTCACAAACAAATCTTCGCTACCCGATTAATTTTAATGTTACTAACTCTACCGTCAGTGAAAAGCTTTTTGAAAGTTTCGATGTAGTAGTGGAGAGTTTCCCCTTAGATCACCGAATTCCCTGTACCGGGTTTCGTTTTACAGAAAAACAGCGGCTCAGGAAAATGATAAAAGAAAAAATCGATGAGCTGAGCATTCCAGCGGATCAGGTTCAGAAGATAAAAAAAGGGGAGAACTTTACGGATAAAAAAGGGAAGATACATTTATCTGAAGATCTTACCACCGAAGCCGACCATCCAAAGTCTTACGCTTATTGTTCTGATACAATATGCAGTTGGAAATACCTTGATTATATTAGAAATTCAGATACCTTGTACCATGAAGCTACTTTTTTGCATGATATGCATGCAAGGGCAGAGGAGACATTCCACACTACCGCTCTACAAGCTGCTGAAGTGGCTTTAAAAGCAAACGCAGGTAAATTGATTATTGGACATTTCTCTGCGAGATATAGAGAATTAGAACCATTATTAGCAGAAGCTAAAACGCTGTTTCCAAATACCTTTCTTGCGATTGAAGGTCTGACTTTCGAGATTTAAGAAATCCAACAAATTGTCCCTAATCCTTCTTCCCACCAAATACTGAGAAACTAACGTACCTCTTAGGGTTAGCCTTTAGGTCAATCATTAGCTTATCAAGATTTGCAGCGGCGTTGTTCAGGTTATTGTACATTTTCTCATCATTGATGAGCTGACCCAAGGTTCCCTGGCCCGTATTGACTTTATTAACAATAGTTTGAAGATCGGCAACGGCTTTATTTGCTTCAGCGATGGTCTGGGCGAAATTGGCTTTTGCTACATCATCAGAAACCTTTTCAAAGTTATTCATGATGTTAGTGATCTTGGCGTTATTATTCTTGAAATTGCTGGTAATCGATTCCAGATTAGTCATTATACCTGCAATTTTTGAACTTTGGGTGCTAACTAAACCATCAACAGTTTTTGTAGTTCTTTCAAAAGTTTCAAGCGTTCTTGCAATGCTCGCAAAACTTTTATCAAAATTTCTTTGAAATTCAGGGCTTAAAGTGCTGTTTACTGATGTTAATACCGAATCCAATCTGGCAATAATCTGTTCTGCTTTTTTCTGAATAGGTTCAATTTGATCGGTAAGATTTTGCTGGATGTTTGCATTTAAAGTGTCTCCATCCTGCGCAAAGTCGCTACCTGTTCCAAGTTCGAACACAATTGCCTTTCCGCCTAGGAGATCCGTACTCTCGAGTCGTGCGATCGTATTTTTAGGAATCGCGTATTCAGGATCGATTTTAAACTGTGCTAAAATCTGCCCGTTAGGTTGCAAGGTGAGGTCTGAAACCCTGCCTATTTGATATCCGTTTACGAGAACCGGCTTTGATACCGCTAGGCCATCAACCCGGTCATAGGTTGCATAAAACTCGTTCTCGCTGGAAAAAACGTCATTGCCTTTTAAAAAACTGTATCCTATAATTAATATTGCGATTGCTACTGCAGCTAATACTCCTACTTTGGTTTCGTTAGTTATCTTCATTTAGTTATTAATTGTATCAAGGACAGACGATAAATGAGTTCATTTACTCACTTAGTTCCGCCTGTTTTTTATAGGTCTGAATTGCTTTTAACAAATTATTTACAATTTCGGTTTGGCCAGCATCCGAATTCATATATTCTTCTTCTTGAGGGTTGGATACAAAACCAATTTCTGTTAGGACTGCGGGCATTCCGGCCTTTGCCAATACTGCCAGGCTCTGCTCCTTAACTCCCCGGTCTATTCTACCTGCACGAACATATTCATCCTGCATATAAGATGCCAGTTTTATACTTTGTTCACGAAATGCATTCTTCATAAGTGAAAGCATGATGATACTTTCCGGATCTTTAGGGTCATAACCTTCATAATTATTTTTATAGTCCTTTTCCAGAAGAATTGATTCGTTCTCACGTATCACCACATCCTGCTCATCCAATCGGCCGAATCCGGAAACAAATGTCTCAGTTCCTCTTGTAGATGTGCTTTGCCTGTTTGCGTAACGAGGTATTTTCCGCCCGCGACTATCTTTACCATACCCAACAATTACTCTTTTGATCGGCATTGAATTACAGTGGATAGATATAAATAAATCAGCTTTGATATTATTAGCGATTCCTATTCGTTCATAAAGCGGAACAAATACATCAGATGATCTTGTATAAACTACTTTTACGTCTTTCAAATTCGCCTCTACTGCTTTCCCTAATTTCAGAGCAACCTGCAGAGCAATGTCTTTTTCTCTTGAAAAAACGCCTTTGGTTGCCCCATCATGACCACCATGGCCTGCGTCAATAACTATTGTTTTGATACGGTAAGGGATATCAGTCCGCTTGGCAGTAAATGAAGTGAGAAATATAGAAAGTAAGACAGGCAGTATTACGTAAATGTATCTGATCAATGGTATATTTTTCATTAATTTTGAGCGTGCATTATTGTCTATCATTGCAAAAATAGTATTCATCATCGGATTTGAAATTTATTAGCCCCCTTTTTCTTTATTTTTTTCTTGCGGTGTTGTGTGCGGGGTGCGTTTATACAACAGCTAATGCGCAGCAACTTACTATTCGACCTGATAACGTAAAACGCGATACAACATTGCAAATTCCACCGCTAAAAGCGGATACTGTCACAAAAAAATCAACTAGCGGTTCAGCCCTTGAATCCGAAGTTATTTATTCCGCTGAAGATTCAATTATTTCTGACCGCGAAACCAATATAGTGAAAATGTATGGAAAGGCCCGTGTTAAATATCAGGACATGGAACTTGATGCCGATTACATACAGTATGACCAGAAGAATAACACTCTTTTCGCGAAAGGCTTAATTAATCCTAAAAACAACAGATACACGGGCCGGCCTTTATTTAAACAAGGTTCAGAACCGCCTATCACCACAGATTCATTATTTTTTAATTATAAAACGAAAAAAGGTAAATCGTTCGGCGTTTATACCGAAGCTGAAGGGGGCTATCTCCAGGCGCGGCAATTCAAAAAAAATGAATATGGTGAGGGAAACTTTGTTCATGGAGTTTACAGCTCTTGTAATCTACCCTATCCGCATAATCATTTTGGAATTAACATTACCAAAGGTATTGTAACCGAGAAGCAAATAATAACCGGCCCGGCGTATCTCGAAATAGAAGGGGTACCACTTCCAGTAGGGGTTCCATTTGGGTTTTTCCCGAAGCCGAATAAACGTTCCGGGGGACTGTTGTTTCCAACTTTTGGCGAAGATCTCAGAGGATTTTTTATGCGTGATTTGGGATACTATATCGGATTGAATGATTATTGGGACCTGGCAACACGTGGAACACTTTATTCAAAAGGATCTTATGAACTAGCTACCGCCGCCCGCTACCGGAAAAACTATAAGTATGACGGGAATGTGAATTTCAGATATGCTTCCACAAAAAATGGTGTTGAAGGGACAAGAGCTTTTGCAAATCCAAGTAAAGATTTCAATTTAACGTGGAGCCATTCCCAAAGCCCTTTGGCCAACCCGGGTACTACTTTTAGTGCCTCAGTTAACGCTGGTACTGGTTCGTTTTTTCAGAATGTGCCCGGTGCGAATGGGTACAATCCTACCGAAATAGCGCGGAATACTTTATCATCAAGTATCAGTTATGGTAAAGTGTTTTATGATGGATTATTCAATTTTACATCTAGTTTAACGCATAGTCAGGACATCGAGAAAAAAACAATTTCCTTGCAATTGCCGCAGTTCAATTTGGCTATGTCCACCATCAATCCGTTTGATAGTAAAGACCGTGCGGGTGAACAGAAGTGGTTCCAAAGGATTAGCCTTGGTTATACAATGCAAGGAACTAATTTGATAAATACCGCGGAAAGCTTGCTATTCAAAAAAGAGACTCTGAGAAGATTCCAGAATGGAATCAGGCATGATATCCCGGTTTCTATGTCACTTAATGTCGCGAAGTTCTTTCAATTCAATTCGAGTTTGAACTATAGCGAAAAGTGGTATCTCCAAACAATTAGAAAAAGGCTTGCGCCCGTTGCTTCCGGGTTTGCCCAAGTTACCGATACGATTGGAGGATTCAGCAGGGTGTATGATTATAGCGTGAATAGCGGGTTTTCAACCAAAGTTTATGGCAAATTTAACTTTAAGAAGGGGAATTTAATGGCTCTGCGTCATGTTATGACCCCATCGGTTGGCTTTAACTATCAACCTGATTTTGGTTCGAACCGATTTGGTTTCTTTCGGGATTTACAGAATGATACTTCCCGGGTTGCTTCCCGATACTCCATTTACGAGGGTTCGTATTTTGGTGCGCCGTCCACAGGAAAAGTTGCGGGAATAGGATTCAGCCTGGATAATAATATTGAAGCCAAAGTGCGTTCTACTGATGATTCAACGAAAAACTTTGTTAATATTCCTATTCTTCAAAGCCTGACTTTTTCAGGGGCTTATAACTTTGCGGCGGAAAACTTTAAGTTGTCAACCATTGGATTTTCCGGCCGTACTGCATTGTTTAAACAGAAAATCGGTATTAATTTTTACGGTACTCTCGACCCATACAGGCTTGATGCTAGCGGCGCCAGGCTCGACAAGTTTACCATAAATAATGGCACACCTGCGCGGCTGACAAGCTTTGGACTATCCACCGATTTTAGTCTCAACTCAACAGCCTTAAAAAAGCGAAATGAAGCTTTGAATCAGATCGATGCCGGAAAACAGAATTTATCATTACAGCAGCAGGAAGAGTTAAATGCGATCAGCAGGGATCCTAATGCATTTGTCGATTTCAATGTGCCTTGGAATATAAGTGCAGCATATAGTTTCAATTATTCAAAGAACGGTTTAGAATCTGTAATCACGAATACGCTAAACTTTTATGGAGATTTCAATGTTACCCCTAAATGGAAGGTGCAGTATACTTCAGGATATGATTTTGAAAGGAATGATCTGAGTCTCACCACATTTTCGATCTATAGAGACCTTCATTGCTGGGACTTGTCGTTCAGGTGGTCACCCATTGGAGCTTACAAATTTTATAGTGTCGATCTCCGGGTTAAGGCATCCATACTTCAGGACCTGAAGCTGAGTAAACGCCGCGATTTTTACAATAATTTTTAGCCTATGCTAGCCGAACTAATTACAATTGGTGATGAAATACTCATTGGTCAGATCGTTGATACCAATTCCGCATGGATGGCCCAAAAGTTAAACTTGGCAGGAATAAATGTTAAACAAATATCCTCTGTTTCTGATGAGAAACAACATATTTTAAATGCTCTTAAAGAAGCATCACAACGGGCAGATATTATTTTGATTACAGGTGGATTAGGCCCTACTAAAGATGATATCACCAAAACGACCCTGGCTGAATATTTTAATGTCGGACTGCGGACGGATGAAGGCGCGCTTGAAAATGTAAAACGTATTTTTTCAAAGTATAATTCTCCGATGCTGGAAAGCAATTTACGGCAAGCCGAAGTTTTGGATAACTGCACTACTTTACTAAACATGAATGGTACTGCACCGGGAATGTGGATTGAAAGTGGCGACAAGATTTACGTTTCCATGCCCGGTGTGCCATTTGAAATGATGTATATGATGGAAGAGCTTGTAATTCCTAAAATCCAGGAGTTGTTCAGTTTGCAAACGATCGTACATCATACCATTCTCACAGCCGGGATCGGTGAATCAATGCTTGCTGACAGAATCGCAGCAGTGGAGGATTCTTTGCCCGCACATATTGGTTTGGCATACCTCCCCAAATTAGGACTTGTCAGACTTCGGCTTAGCGGTCACGGGGCGAATATTGATTTATTAAGGAAAGAAATTGCTTTGTATGCGTCTGGAATAAAAGAACTAATTAATGAGTTCGTGATTATAGAAGCCGATGTGCCCATTGAAAAAGCGATTTTGGATTTTATGGCATCCAAAGGTCTTACCTTGTCTACCGCAGAAAGCTGCACTGGTGGATATGTTTCACACCTGCTTACTCAACATGCAGGCAGCAGCAAAGTGTTTTTGGGTGGAGCAGTAAGTTATTCCAATGATTTAAAAACTAAAATATTATCAGTTTCTAAGGAAACGCTTGATCGGTTTGGAGCCGTAAGTGAAGAAACTATTTTAGAAATGGCTAATGG
>NZ_JBASJU010000445.1:0-2202 GCF_049655485.1 Daejeonella sp. | reverse complement strand
AAAACTGAAAACTGCCTCGTTAATTTACTGTTTTTCACGCAAGGGTGCATTTGCTTCTGTTTTCCGTTTTCAACTTTCAACTCAAATACACGGCATCCGCTTCCGATTTCACCCCCATCACAACATCCACGTGTTCCTTTAAAATAGTAGCAAGCTCGAGTCCTTTATAGTCAGGCGAGACTGGGAAAATGCGGTGGCTTCTGTCAATAAGTACAAGGGTTCTTAACTTTTTAAGTGGAATGTCCAGAAAAACACCCAAGCCATAAGCAAGTGTTCTTCCGCTATTAAGAACATCATCAACAAGAATTACGACTTTGTTAGAAGCTTTAGCTACTTCCATGTCTGTGATAGCCTTTAGGTGAGTACTATCCTTGTCGAGTTCGATCTTCATCAATATGACCTTGATCTCAGAAATAGACTCTATTTCTTTTTTGATTTGTTTGGCGATAATGTATCCTTTATCAACAATCCCTGCTACGACAATCTCCTTCTCATTCAGGTTATCTTCAAGGATTTCAAAAGCCATCCGCTCAATCTTTTGCTTGATCTGCTTTTTATCTAATATTAATAGTTTCTTTCCGGCCATTTCCCTAAAATTTCGCTTGAAAATACATATTCTCAAAGATACATAGGGAGCTTAAATAAAATAATTGACCATAGCTTCCAGAGCCCCCCGAATACGTAAGATATAAATTAATTAATGATAAGGGAAGAAGACAAAATTTGCTCCTTCAGGCACGATTACAAAGACACACATGAACTGATAGGCGTCTTTATATTGTTTTAGGAACTTCTCCTGCTTATCAGGGAGTATCAAACCTTTCTCCATAAACTCTTCAAGTGTTGAAGCGTGGATGCTCCAGTCGGTATTCAGGTCATTTTTATCCAGGATAACTTCTCCAAGTTTTACTTCATGCTGGTGGGCCACAAAGATGGGATGAGCAGAAATGCCTTCGACCATGATTTCGTTAGCGACTTCTTTTAGAGATTCATTATAGAATTTCAGATCAGCTTCCAGGGTTTTAAGAGGGCTTTCTTTTTTTTGCCCTTCATCATTTCCTTCTGTATTTAACAGGTCTTTAATATCCATATCGACAATTATAAAAGTGCTGGCATCTCTTTTTTAAGTTCCAATAGTGCGACGTTCTCCACGTGCTGCGTATGCGGGAACATATCTACCGGACGAATTCGGGTTAGATCATACTTTTCCTTCAACAGGGCAATGTCGCGCGCCTGTGTAGCTGCATTGCAACTCACATAAACAATCTTTTCCGCTTCCATTTCTAGCAAACGGCTGACAACATCCGGATGCATTCCTGCCCGTGGAGGATCTGTAATTACAACATCAGGTTTACCATTTTCAGCGATGAATTCGGCATTCAGGATATCCTTCATATCGCCTGCATAAAAGCTGGTATTAGTTATATTGTTGATCTCTGAATTTATCTTCGCATCCTCAATGGCAGTCGGTACGTATTCAATACCAATCACATTCTTAACATCTGCCGCAACAAAGTTTGCAATTGTGCCGGCTCCTGTATAAAGGTCGTAAACAAGTTCATCTCCCTTGAGGCCTGCAAAATCTTTGGTTATTTTATATAGCTCAAATGCTTGTTCCGAATTGGTTTGATAGAATGATTTCGGACCGATTTTGAATTTAAGCCCGTTCATATTTTCAAAGATATGATCCGGCCCATTGTAGATCACAATATCCTGGTCGAAGATCGTATCGTTCTTTTTCTGGTTAATGATATATAGAAGTGAGGTTATTCCAGGAAACTCCTTTTTTAAAAACTCCATAGTTCCGGTGATTTGTTCTTCCAGGGGATACGCGAATACAACGATCACCATCAGTTCACCAATACTTGAAGTCCTGATGATTAGATTTCGCAAAGCACCTTCATGATTCCTCAGGTTGTAAAATGAGATTTCGCTTGCCAGGGCATAGTCTCTAAGTCGGTTCCGTATGTCGTTCGATGGATCGGCCTGTAGATGGCAATGTTCGATATCCAGGATTTTATCGAAACGGCCGGGAATGTGATATCCCAAAGCATTCATCTCCATTGTTTCCTGGTTGTCCATATCTACATCAGTAAGCCAACGTTTATCCGAAAAGGTATATTCTAATTTGTTGCGGTAGTAGCGGGATGCTTTGGAGCCGAGGATGGTCTCCATTCCCGACACATCTACCTTTGCTAAACG
>NZ_JBASJU010000444.1:0-2979 GCF_049655485.1 Daejeonella sp. | reverse complement strand
AAGTAAGATTCTTTTTATTAAGGAACTCTTGATTAAGGCGCTTTGCTTCTTTTTCAACTTGAGATGACTGTCGGATTGCCTGCTCCATTTTTTCCTTGATTTGCTCAGAATTGGCATCGAGTTTCTTCTCAACTTCGCTCTCCGTTGCAATTTTAAAAGTCCTTATTGCTGAGCGACTTACTTTTGACCCGTTAACTCCATCATTATCAAATATTTCAAAATAATACTCTATCTGATCCCCTGGCTGTGCTTTCACCTCATTAACATTCCAAATGTGAAAGAAATTGCTCTGAAGACTGTTCTTATCAAAGCCGATGGTTGTTACTTTTGGCTTTACCGATGTGGCGTTTACGCCGGTGGGAAGTACTTTATAATTAAAATTTAATTTAGAGAAACCGTGATCGTCGTTCACCTGTCCAACAAAATACATTATTTTAGCGTTCACAGAATCCGGCCGCTCTGTGACATCAATAGCAGGCATTAAATCGGGTATCACACGCACCTGATAAGAAACGGAATCCGAAGTTGTAACATCGTTATTTACCGGGCGAATATTGTAGCTTAGATTCTTCATTGCGCGATGCGAAAACTTGAAGAGCCCTTTATCAGCTTGCTGAACTCTGAATTTCTGCCTATCAATTTTAACATCTAAATGGTCACTGCTTCGCGCAGTAAATTTCCAACTAATCCGGGTTCCTTGAGGCACATTGAGATCTCCAGTGTTTTGTAGTCTTTCACTACTTTTATTCAGGTAGGCTGGATATTCCAGAAAAACATCAAAATTTAAAAGTGTTGGGCGTTCTTTAACCTTTAAAACATAATCTTCTGAACTAAACTCCCCCCCTCTGAGACGAATTGTCTTTGTTTTTTGAAGGTTTTTAAAAGTATAGTTAAAGCGAATTATACTTTCTTTATCAAGCTTAAAAGTATTTACGCCATCTTCTAAGTATAGTTCTGCCGGGATTTCATTGCCCGTTAGTTTAACCTGAAGGGTGTAATCATCACCTTGTACTACAGAAAGATTTGCGTTGATAAGTTCGAAATTAAATGGTGCTTTTTTGATGAACCTTTTATTGTAATTGATAAGTCGTTCGGTGCTTTCGCTAAGCACGGTTGGAGCGGCAAAAGCAACCACGAGTATTGCTGCCATAGGCACAAGTGCGTACTTTATGTACTTTCTATTGTCTTCAATGTGTACTGCAGAACTAAAAGGTACCGGCCGAAGCTCTGCGGTTTTCTGATCTATACTTGCGTCAATCAATGCCCGTTGTTCCGAATTACCATCTGAGAGCTTTTTCAATTGCAGGGTGTTGAGTAACTTATCCTTTACTGGCTGAAAATGATCGCCAATAATATCTGAAGCCTGTTCATGGCTTATAGTCTTTCCCAGCCTGAAATATGATAACAGGGGTATGAATATATAAGTCGTGAAAATCGCAAGGTTGCCGAAAATAAACGTGTAAAAAAGAAAGGTTCGAACCAGAGGGTCAAACCGTCCATAGTATTCGGCAAAAGTCACTAATATAAATGCCGCAAAAAAGGCAGCCGCCATCAATATCGAGCCCTTAACAACTATGTTCAGATAATATTTTCGGATAAAGCCGTCTATCTTTTGGATTAAATGCGCATAATTATCTGCAGACCCGCTCATGGTTAGTATTCACGTCTATTAAAATAATAGGAAATTTACGAAAAATACCTTTATGATGTATGTAATATTGTGATGCATTTAGATGTTTATCAGCTTATTAGCTTAAATACTTCTATTTTTTCTTTAAAAGAACAACATTTCCAACCTTTCGCTCCCCTTCATGATCCCATTTTTTATTATCTGAAGGATAATTCACGACGCCATTTTGGGCATATCCTTGAACCCATAATGTAGTGGATCCGCCTCCATCCAGATTTATTGCATCGTCCGACTTTAACCAGTGCAAGAGCTTTGTAAGTTCAAACAAATTCATTCCGGCAGAATTTTCATTCCGGCCATCAATCGTAATAAGAAGTACCCTTTTATTTTTCGTGATCGCTACTGCGGTGCGTGGGTGCCGGGTTATATTAAAGGCGTTTGAATCAAGTTTTTCGTCTACCTGATCCATTATCAGGAGAGGTCCAGTGACCATAATATCCTCTCCTATAAGTGATTTTTCCCAGGAAACATCACCATTGAATTTAGCAATACTCAATTTCCCGTGGTCGAAAACAAGAGCTGACTTTTGATGACCGGACCGCTGGCCGTTTTTACCTAGTCGGTTTTCATGGATTACTATGCCATCCGATTTGATGAAATCCACAGACCCGCCGTTGGCTATGTCGAAGAATGTACCGTTTAATGCAGCCAGGGAATTGGTTGATTTTCCAAAATCGCTTGTAGTTATCAGTTTTTTAGCGTCATAACCCAGGTCCAGCATCAAGCGTTTTTTGGGTTTAATTTCGAGGATGCTCACATTCTGGTTTGAGTCAAATAGATTGTTGTTAAACCAGTATGTTTTTAGAACAACCTCGGAAGTTATCCTGGTCTTTTTCCAATGAGCTTTAACTACATTAATAGAGTCAGTTTGAGAAAAAGCGCTGCTATAGTATCCCGACAGTAAGAGTATTGCGAAAAGTAATTTCATCTTCAAGAATTATATTGCGAAGTTATCGATTCGAGCTAAATAAAAAAGCCCTGCCCGAATATCAGGGCAGGGCTTTTTCAATGAAGTATTTTCTATTTTTTTATTTCTTTGGATTTGGATCTAAAGCCTCATTAATCCTTACCAACACATCATCCAAGTGGGATTTAATAACAGTATTGCTGAACTTTGGCTGCGCAGCCCTAATTTGGCCCGCTAGCGCTTTAAGCTCATATCTGGCCATCGGACGGATATCTGATTGAGAAGCATCCATCTGAGGAGCCGCCTGAGCCGAAAATTGGCCTCCGGTAGTAGGGGCAGGCTCATTTTCATTCAATAGAAATGACATCCTCTCTATATAAGC
>NZ_JBASJU010000443.1:0-2804 GCF_049655485.1 Daejeonella sp. | reverse complement strand
CTAGTACAGCTGTCAAACCCGTAGAAAATAAAGGGGAGACCCAGGCAATGCCACCTGAAGAAAAACCGCTGGATGATAAGGACAATGCTGAAACCCAACCGGCCGCAAAGACAGAAAATCCTGAAGTGCCTTCGCCAGGCGCCGCGGCAGTTAAACCGCCAGAAGGAAAAGCTGAAATACCGGTAACCCCACCGGTCGATGAGCCGCAGGAAGAAAAAGATAAAACTGATGCTGGGAAGTCCCCAACTGTTGATCATTCCAAAATGGATCACTCAAAGCATGGAAATCCTTCAATGGGTCACGAAGGTCATAATCATTCCATGATGATCGCTGATTTCAAAAAGCGATTTTATGTTGTGCTGGCACTTACCATCCCTATTATGCTTTTATCACCAATGATACAGCAGTTCATTGGTGTAGACTGGCAGTTCACAGGTTCATCCTATATCTTATTTGCCTTATCATCGATTGTGTTTTTTTATGGTGGATGGCCATTTTTAAAAGGATTAGTAGATGAGGTAAAGGCCAAAAATCCAGGCATGATGTTTTTAATTGGCTTCGCTATAACAGTCGCATATGTTTATAGTGTAGCTGTAGTATTTGGCTTACAGGGTATGGATTTCTTCTGGGAGTTGTCAACCCTGATCCTCATCATGCTTTTGGGGCATTGGATTGAAATGAAATCTGTTGCCGGGGCATCTAAAGAGCTGGAGTTATTGGTTCAATTAATGCCTTCTGATGCGCACATGGTGATGCCCGATATGGTGCATGATGTCAAGACCGATACATTAAAAGAGAATGACATTATTCTGGTTAAGCCCGGCGAAAAAGTTGCAGCAGATGGCGTTGTTTTGGAAGGCGAAAGTTATCTTAATGAGTCCATGTTAACAGGTGAGTCAAAGCCTGTGCAAAAGAGTAAAGGGGATAAAGTAATTGCAGGCGCTATTAATGGCAATGGCTTTATAAAAGTTACCGTGGCGCATGCTGCAAAAGATTCTTATCTCTCGCAGGTAATCAAGCTGGTGGATGATGCGCAAAAGTCTAAATCTAAAACACAGCTCCTGGCAGATAAGGCGGCAAGATGGCTAACTGTAATTGCTCTGGTTTCGGGTATAGCTACATTTTTATACTGGTATTTAACCGGACAAACTCTGGCATTTGCTATGGAAAGGATGGTAACGGTAATCGTGATTTGTTGCCCGCATGCCTTAGGATTGGCAGTGCCTTTGGTCGTTGCTAAATCAACTGCCTTATCTGCAAAAAATGGGTTGCTGATTAAAAACAGAACAGCTTTTGAGAATTCAAGGAAAATCACAACCATCGTTTTTGATAAAACGGGAACACTTACGGTAGCTAAATTCCAAGTCTCAAAAATAGTCCCCCTTCAAAAAGGGCTTGCTGAAAACGAGATCATTCGTTTAGCTTCTGCTCTAGAGCAAAAATCAGAACATCCTATAGCTACAGGCATCCTGCAAAAGGTAAAAGACTTATCTATCACTATTCCTGCAACAGAAAACTTTAATGCTATCACTGGTAAAGGTGTTGAGGCTACGGTAGAGGGCAAAAAGATCCTGGTCGTAAGTCCGGGTTACTTAAAAGAAAATGACATTACTATACCCGATGGTTTCGCAGCGAACGATACAGAAACGGTTGTATTTGTACTGATCAATGATGAATTGGCGGGATATATCGCGTTATCAGACGAGATACGGCCTGAATCTGAAGAAGCTATCAAAACACTAAAGCAGAACAACATCAAATCTATTCTCCTAACAGGTGACAACGATAAAGTCGCCAAAAGCGTTAGTGAAACACTGGGAATGGATAGTTTTATGGCTCAGGTATTGCCTCACCAGAAACTCGAAAAAATAAAGGAGCTGCAAAGTAAAGGGGAGTTTGTAGCTATGACAGGTGATGGGGTAAATGACGCGCCTGCTTTAGCCATTGCCGATGTGGGTATTGCCGTAGGCAGCGGCAGCGATATTGCCGCTGAAACAGCCGGAATTATTTTGGTTAATAGTAATCCAAAGGATGTGGTCAATCTGATTTTATTTGGTAAGGCCACTTATCGTAAAATGATTCAAAACCTGGTATGGGCAACCGGGTATAATGTGATCGCATTGCCTCTTGCAGCCGGTGTTCTTTATAACCAGGGAATATTATTAAGTCCGGCAGCCGGGGCAGTACTCATGACCGTTAGCACAATTGTTGTAGCCATTAATGCTAGTATGTTGAAAGTGAAGCCGTAGTGAGTTTATGACTTTATAGATATGTTTCACATTGTACTCCATTTCCTGGCTCCTGCACTAATTGCAGGCATGTTTTATAGAAAGATGCTTTGGAAAGCATGGCTGATAATGATAGCAACCATGATAGTGGATCTGGATCATTTATTGGCCAATCCTATATACGATCCAAACCGATGCAGTATTGGATTTCATCCTTTACACTCTTATCTGGCTGTGGGGATTTATATAGGATTATTATTCTTTCCCCGGCTGCGATTAATTGCTGCTGGTTTAGTTATACACATGGCCCTCGATTATGTGGATTGCTTTATGTGAGTGTACTAGATATGTCCGGAGTAATAGGATTGATGGAATGAACAATGGCCTTCTTATTGATGATATAGATAATTAAGCTTTTTAATTAAAACGGTTTTTTATGAATTATCAGGATATACAAAAATTGATCGGTAGTGACGCAGAGTATCTACTGAATTACAAAAGCAGGACACTTTCGAAAGACCTGCTTCATATTCCATCACCGGATTTTGTTGATAGAGTGTTTGCGTTAAGCAATAG
>NZ_JBASJU010000442.1:0-3409 GCF_049655485.1 Daejeonella sp. | reverse complement strand
TGATATCAACAAGATTGATTGGAGCAAACAGTATAAAGGTGTTATTCAGCGAGTTTTTGAACGAGGCAATGATAACGAAAAGAGAGAGATCCTGAAATTCTATGGTAAAGATAAAATAAAGGAGATCACAGGTCGGTCCGGGGTTACAAACAACAAACTCCCGATCATGGCTCATTTGAAAACTAAATAAAGATGCTTTATTGGAACAAATTATCTTACTTCCCTAATTACGCTGATTTTCCCACCCAAATCTCTGCGTCAGTCGGTGGGATTAACATAGACCGGAATATCCACTCTTGTAGAAAGTTAAATAGCTGCTGCTAGTTTTTCGATATCAACATCATCCTTGCTTCGAGTTTTATTAGCAGGGTAATATTTCTCGATAACTTGCTTTATCAGCGAGAAACTTTGAGGAGACTGAACGGTCGGCGAAATCAATTCATCTATCAGGCTGCCCATTAGTTTAGTTTTCCTGCCCTCATACTGGCTCACCATAAATTTGGACTTGTCAAGATCCTGGTGCAATAAAATCATTGCATCAACTTTCTTAATTTCTTCAATAAGATCCATCAATTTATATATGTCTGCCTTTTTCATAGCACTCAAATTTAATAATTAATTTCGAGGAAACCTTTTGGGAGTTTAATTCCATTCCGGTTGCGTCTCGTTTTGTCAAAATTATCCATCCAATACATTTGGTCACCAATGTATAACGGATATTGTTTATGTTCCCGTTCATACACCTTAACGATATAGGCATCTACTCCGTATTTTTCAATAGACAGTGGATATTTAAAGTCATCAATTCTCGTGCCTATCGCTTCAACACTTTCTGCAGCAGCGAAAAGCTCAATCATTGGAACTCCCCAAACAAGATTCTCTTCAAGCCATTCCGGGAGAGCCTGATTTAACATCTCGCCCCGGCTCGTTTCATAGTCCGCCAGTTTGCTTGCTGCGGCGTAAGTCCACAGCAATATCAATAAGAAGTTGATAGTGCTTGAGATAATTCTATGGACTTTGTTATTCATATAACAAAGAAAAAGCGCCTTGGGGCGAAAATCTGTCCCCGCAAGATAATTTTCGTTTATTCTTTGAGGAAACCTTCTAAATTATTTTTTCTTGTTCTACCGTTGTCTCATAAGTGTGCTCATTTTAAAGTTTTTTGTACCTTTTAAACTATATTTGTAATATTAGGTTATCTACTAAATAAGATTTATCGCAAATGGATTTAGTGCTGGAACACCATTTAATTGAAAGAGAGTCAAACCGCATTGGCATCTACAGTTTTTTTTGGAGGATTTTTTCATTTAATTCCTGGGAGAAGTTTTTCACCAGGTCGATTAAGAAATCTATGCGAGTTCTATCGGCTGATGTGGAACAGTTGGATGACCTGCATGAAAAAGTATCAGAACTCAAACAGGAGGAATTGGTTGAATTGTTTTCTCAAATAAAAAAACTTAATAAATCTTTTGATAAAATGCATGACAAAGTCAGTTCTATTAATTACATGAACGACTCTGAGGTGCAGGATCTTTTTAAAACAATCAGCCGAAAATTGCACAAAAGCGAGAATTTGCTGCACAGATATCATTCAAAAAATTCGCTTTTTACCAGAACACCTGATCATATAAAGAGTCAAATTTCTAATTTTTCTACCGAGGCTATAACTAAAACCCTCCATAAGTAGATGTCGTATCAGAGAGGCGATGTAATATATTTGCCCTTTTTAATTCCGTATAAAAATAAAACTGAGGATCATCCGGCTATTATAATATCGAATGAAGATGTACATAATAGTGATGCTATGTACATCTGTGTTATGATATCTCATTCGGATGTTAATGAGATGTTTTCTATGGAACTCAGACCGGATATGTTTGTAAACCCTACTAATGTACCCACGGGCGCTGTCAAATGCCATTTGATTACCTATGCGCTAACCTCACATATCTCCGCTAATCACCCGGTAAATAGAATGAAATCCATATATGTTGATAAAATCGTCGATTTTATTTCCGATAATGTATTGAAGGAACTGGATTAAACGCGTTAATTTTTTAATGCCGGTCTCTGACAGGTCCAGCATAAGGAACACAGTTGTAAAAATGTTGTCAATTAATCTTACATATCTTTCACCATTTTTTATCGGAATTGTCTACGGGGCTAACTGTCTAGAAACTTCCGAAGGAAGGCCCGCGCTCGAACTAGCGGTACGCATTCTGAGTAGGCTTTATCCAAACATCACTTTCTGCGATTTGAATACTAATAATGAGGGCGAAGGTTACGTGGAAAAGTTGAAACTCATGGCAACAGAAATCAACCCCGAAATAAACATTAGTGATGGACAAACGCCCACCGTAAACTTGGTGATCGGGGACGTCCCTGGTATTGTTTCAGAGAAACCCTGTATATATATCGGATCCAGTAATTGGGTAGCCTATTATTCCTCAACAGTGCCAAGGCCGTGCACCAAAACGCACAATCCTTTCGGTGGAGAAAAACAGAAATCTTTATCGAGTGGGATATTACCCAACTCTTTGCAAAAAACAACCCTGAAGATATTTGCGCCCCCAAAGCATACAGCACTGCCAGCAGCTGGAGTTGGCAGATATGAGATCGTAACAGATCTACGAATGAATCATCGTAAACAATCCAATAATTGTCGGTAATTATACTGCTAATGTTCAGCGTGTTTCAATATTTTAAAGAACACGGGAAGTGGTAAATCGTAGTAATAAAGCTAAATCGTAAGAGCATTATAAATTTAATGCAACCTCACGCTGAGGAAGAAATGGGGGAGACCATTGCCCTCTGCTCAGCCTCTGCTCAGCCTCAGCGCACCGGCGTTAACCGCTGTTGAATAACGAAAAGTACTTGTAATAGCCTCAGCGTTGTAACCCAATCCGTAAAATAATTAGAAAGAGACGCTGAACAGAATTCCGTGCCAGATCTTTTCCTGGTAAACCCAACAACTTTTTCCTTCCCCTACAACTTTATCTGTTCCTAATGCATAGCCTAAACTCATTTTGTTAACTCCAACAACTAATGCACCGCCGGAGGTCAAGGTACTGTATGAACCATTATAGTGCAACATATAAGGTCCATAGTTTTCCCATCTATTTACTTCCTGCTCAAATTCAAGTTGCATGTTTTTTACCCAAGGGTGAGTTGAAGTATTTCTACGGCTCATATTAATACCCATTAAATATATAAAAAGAACAAATCCTGTTTTTTAGTTTTTTGATGTAGGAATTTATTGTAGTTCTTTTTTACCTTTGGCGTTTATTCGTTCTTTTTATTACTATTCTTACAAAATTAGGTTCTGCAATCTGCAGATTAATAGAGAATCCCGTTAAAATCGGGAGCTGACGCGCAACTGTAAGTAGCGAGAAGTTTTTGTCAATAATGT
>NZ_JBASJU010000441.1:0-1632 GCF_049655485.1 Daejeonella sp. | reverse complement strand
GGCCCTGGCAGATGTCGGCCGGCCACTTGCTGATGTTAAGGAAAATTTCCGTTTCCCGGCAATAATAGACAATATCCAACATGTAATAGACACCGGGGAAATACTCGAAAAAGAAATCCAGACAACTGATATGCGCTGGTATCAAATGAATATAATCCCTTATCTTATTGTCAAGGAAAATAGAAATAACGGCGTGATCATCACTTTTGTGGAGATTACAATGCGTATTAAAGATCTTAAAGAACAGGAAAAACTTATCGCGGAACATGAGATGTTGCTGGATACTATCTCACATGATATTAAATCGCCATTAACCGCACTTAATTTGACAATTCAGATGCTCAAGAAAATACCAGAAAAAGGAATGGAGAAATTTCCGATTCTGTTGGCAAATGTTGAGAGCAGCCTTGTAAATATGCAACAGATCATCAATGACCTTACCCGATCGCGTTGGCAGCAGCATAGGTACCAGGCAGTAGAAGAGCTTATTAATATAGAGCATATCATTGAGGATGTTAGGATGACCCTCGCTCCCCAAATCGAAGAGTCAAAAACCATTCTCAAAAGCAAGATCGGGGCTTCAGAAATCGTATTTGTCAGGCGCAAACTTCGCAGCCTGCTTTATAATCTGGTGAGCAATGCCATAAAATACGCATCGCCAGAACGGCGGCCCGAAATACTTATAAGGACGGAAGTGGAGAACGGATTCATGATTATTAGTGTTATCGATAACGGGGAGGGAATAGCGCCGGAGAATTATAAGACAATTTTTGCAAAGTATCATCGTCTTAGAGATTCGGTAGAAGGGAATGGTGTCGGACTATTCCTTGTAAAAGAAATTGTAAATAGTGCTGATGGAAAAATATCGGTTGAAAGTGAGCTCGGTAAAGGATCAAAGTTCAAGGTTTTCCTTAAATTAGAGGAGGCTGCCAGCAGTAGTATCCCCGACAAGCGGGAATAGATTACACAAATTAAACATCTATGAACAGAGACGAATTTCTAAAAAAAAGCCTTCTTTTAGGATTAACAGCTACGGCAGCTAATTCTGGAATAGCGTCGGTATTGCCGCCCGGTACGAAATCCCAAAAGACTTTTAATCAAAATTATGCCCCTCATGCGGGGATGTTCGAAAACCATGCTGGAAAGGATATAATTGAACAGATAAGCTTTATGCATGATCAAGGCTTTCGGAGCTTGGAAGACAATGGGATGATGAAGCGCAGCCCGGAGGAGCAAAGTAAAATAGGTAATACTCTGGCAAAGCTTGGAATGACTATGGGCGTGTTTGTAGTTGAGAAGGGTGGTAACTCAGCAAATACCCTTGCAGCCGGAAAAAAAGAATTTATAGATATCTTTTTAAAGGGATGTACAGAAGCGGTGAATGTAGCAAAACGTGTCGACGCAAAATGGGTGACCGTTGTACCAGGCGATTTCGAAAGAAACCTGCCGATTGGCATTCAAACCGGGCATGTTATTGAAGCACTGCGTCGTGGCGCCGACATACTCGCACCTCACAATATCATCATGGTTTTAGAACCTCTGAGTGATAGTCCAAATTTATTCCTTCAGCATGCGGACCAAACTCATTTGATCTGTAAAGCTGTTAACAGCCCTGCCTGTAAAATCCTATAC
>NZ_JBASJU010000440.1:0-1715 GCF_049655485.1 Daejeonella sp. | reverse complement strand
ACGAGAATTGGCAACACTTGGCTTACTCCGACTCCTACATGAGTTAAATCATGGAGGTATGAGGAATTTTGTGTTGAAATTTTCAATTCGTGTCCAAGTTTTCCAATATCAGCTGTATCAACCTTATTAGCTATTCCCATGTAGTCTAGCCAATCCAACACAGCATTAATCAAAGTGTCTTCCGTAACCTCGACTGTGATATAGTTTGAGAGCAATGAAGCAGGGGTTATATATTTTACATGTGTATTTTTATTTGCCTCCAAGACGGCGGCTGTATTCTCGCCCTTAAATCCAATGTCTTTAGGATCTGATGTTCCAGATAAGGGATAAACAGATTTAGGTTCATCTCTCAAGGGACCGAGATATTTTAAATGTCTTTTGAAGAAGTAATCCAGATATTCAACATAATCATAAAATTCAAATGACACGCTTAACTTATTTTCTGTGTCAAAATCTGTTGCAATTAGACTTTTGAGAAACGTACGATTTTCATCGACTTTTTGAAAAAAGTTTCTTGCTAAAATATCCCGGCGAGATTTCAGTAGTACCAAATTATTGAAAGTGATAGTTTCTGTAAATCCTTGCACATCTGCAAACAAGGTTGGTTTAGCATCCTTTGAAAGAGGTAATTCTTTTTTTACTTCTTTCAAAATATTTGTAAGTTCTTTAATAATTAGTTTGTTACTGTATTTTTTAAAAAGCCTTTGACTGTCACCTCTGTCATCGGGATTTTTATTTGATAAAAATGTTAAGAATTGTATTTTTTCCTCCTCAATTTGATCATAACAGACAGTTAAAAATCTAGGAACAAAATGTGAAAGGACGGCCCCAACGTATTTAATTGAAGGATTATCAGGATTATAATCTTTGCGATAACCTATGTCCGTTACTTTTGTAGGCTTTTTAACTTCAAATTCAAGTGTACCTATATCAATTACGTTATCGATAATCAAATCCAATTCGACTGCCCGTTCGGCAAGGTCTTTATTGGTTCTATGAATCTCTACTTCCTCCGACTTTGTTTCCCCCTTCCTAGTAGCCTTAACATATGACTTTTCCAACCGAGGTTGTAATTTATGTAAGTCAGATGCTACATCGTTAATAATATCCGTGAAAGAAAATTCGCAGCATACTGACTTAAGTTCGTTAGCATTGAAGTACGGTCGGCTGTACATAAAGAAGTCATAGTCTGCTCCGCCCCGCAACGGCTGTAGTTCAAATCCAATAGTAATGCTTCTTTTTTTGGCACCATTTGAAAGAATATCGTTAAAAGTGCCAAATTTGGAAATATGTCCATTTAGTATGATAGATTTCGTTGCGACAGAATTCTGCAAGGTTTGAGCGGTTAACAAAATACTTTGTAGTATGGTACTCTTTCCTGAGCTATTTGCACCAGCAAAAATGGTTAATGGCGCAAATTCTAACTGATTTGAAATCTTAACTGATTTAAAATTTTCGAGTGTCCAACTCTTGATCATCGTGATTTAATTATTTAATTTAAATAAACATAAGTTAAATTTATTACAAGAGTAAAATTTCCTCATCAATTTATGAAGCTTTCGTTCGGTTCTTTACGATGTCCAGCTTATAAAAAATCAGACATCAGATCTCCAAGGGTTCACTGTAGCTGAGAAAATTTTACTAACAATTTGACATGCTCACTAAACTTTAGGACGTTTAAACAATGAGCGAAACGGCGGTTTCATTGTTAAGGC
>NZ_JBASJU010000439.1:0-21298 GCF_049655485.1 Daejeonella sp. | reverse complement strand
CTGCAATATCTCTAGTTCACTATTTGTAGGCTTTATGTTCATAGTAATACGAATTGTTTCGTATACAATAATACGAACACTTTCGTATTATAAAAATTATTTGACATTTTTTAACATATACACTCCCATTTCTCCACTTAATAACTTTTTTCCACATCTCTTCTAAACCCTGAACAATCCCTTAACTTTAGGCCCTTACAACTGAGCCTTGTCTAAGAAAAGCGAACAGAAAGAAACCCCTTTAATGCTGCAGTATAATGCGATCAAGGCGAAATATCCTGGTGCATTGCTGCTTTTTCGGGTGGGCGATTTTTATGAGACTTTCGGTACAGATGCCGTAAAAGCTTCAGGCATCCTTGGGATTGTACTTACAAAAAGGGGCAATGGATCAGGTACGCATACTGAACTTGCTGGCTTCCCACACCATTCACTAGAGACTTATCTCCCCAAATTAGTACGCGCTGGCCAGCGTGTAGCCATTTGCGATCAGCTGGAAGATCCCAAGGCGACTAAAACCATTGTAAAGAGGGGAGTCACTGAATTAGTTACCCCAGGTGTTTCATACAGTGATAATATCATTCAGCAGAATACCAATAATTATCTGGCTTCCTTATATTTTGAAAAAAACTCCTTAGGGATCGCTTTTCTTGATATTTCGACTGGAGAATTTCTGGTAGCACAAGGTAATGCGGCCTATATCGATAAATTACTACAAAGCTTTAAGCCCAGCGAAGTTATATTTCAGAAAAGCCGTCAAAGGGATTTCATAGAAACATTTGGGGATCGGTTTTATACTTACCATCTGGATGACTGGGCCTACAGCGGCGATTACGCCAACGATTTTTTACTTAAACATTTTGAAGTTCAATCGCTAAAAGGTTTTGGAATAGAAAAATTTCCCTTAGCGATTACTGCTGCCGGGGTAGCATTGCACTATCTCAACGAAACTGAACACCGTAATCTTCAGCATATTTCTTCTATATCGAGGATAGAAGAGGACCGGTACATGTGGCTTGACCGCTTCACTATCAGGAACCTCGAATTAATAGGATCAGCTAACGAGAATGCGGTAAGCCTTGTTGACGTTCTCGACAAGACCTGTTCTCCTATGGGTGCCCGATTACTTCGCCGGTGGATAATAATGCCTCTTAAAGAGCTTAAACCTATTCAAGAGCGACTGGATGTAGTTGAATATCTCGTTTCGAATGAAGATTTGAGAGAAAAACTGCTTCATGAATTAAAGCAAATAGGGGATCTCGAACGACTTATTTCCAAAATTGGATTGTTGAAAGCAAATCCGCGGGAAGTCATGCAGCTGAAGAGAGCGCTATATGCAATTGCGAATCTGAAAGCTCATTGCGAAAATAGTGATAGTTATGCATTAAAAACTATTGCGGAAAAGCTGAACAACTGCACCCTTATACGCGATAAGATCGAGAAGGAGTTGAATCCGGATCCGCCGATTATGCTCATTAAAGGATCGGTAATAGCTGACGGAGTTGATGAAGAGCTGGACCGGCTGAGAAAGATCGCCTTTGGCGGAAAAGGATATCTTTTAGAGATCCAAAAAAGAGAAGCTGAAATTACAGGCATCCCCTCGCTTAAAGTTGCATTTAACAATGTGTTCGGCTATTATCTTGAAGTTACCCACACTCATAAAGATAAAGTGCCTTCTGAATGGCTTAGGAAACAAACCCTGGTTAATGCGGAACGGTACATAACGCCTGAACTTAAAGAATATGAAGAGCAGATTTTAGGAGCCGAGGAGAAGATACATGTGCTGGAGACCCGATTGTATAACGAACTCACCTTTGCACTTTCTGAATACATCAAACCCATACAATTAAACGCCCAATTAGTAGCTAAACTGGATGTTTTATTAAATTTCGCCGGGCTGGCTATTAAGAATTACTATGTAAAGCCTGAGATTAATGAAAGTCAGGTAATTGATATCAAAGGCGGCAGGCACCCGGTCATTGAAAAGAATTTGCCAACGGGAGAAGAGTATATCACCAATGATGTGTTCCTCGATAGTGAAAGCCAGCAGATCATTATCATCACAGGACCAAACATGTCGGGTAAATCGGCGCTATTGCGTCAGACGGGCTTGATTGTACTGATGGCCCAAATGGGCTGCGTTGTACCGGCAAAGGTCGCAAGTATCGGTTTAGTGGATAAGATTTTCACCCGGGTGGGTGCTTCTGATAACTTAACTTCAGGCGAGTCGACCTTTATGGTTGAGATGAATGAAACAGCGAGTATCCTGAATAATTTGTCAGAACGGAGCCTAATCCTAATGGACGAAATAGGCAGAGGAACAAGCACTTACGATGGGATTTCTATTGCCTGGTCTATCGCGGAATATCTCCATACACATCCTGTAGTAAAATCAAAAACGCTCTTTGCTACCCATTATCACGAGCTAAACGAATTAACCAACACTTTCAGCCGAATAAAGAATTTCAATGTTTCGGTTAAGGAAGTAGGAAACAAAGTTATATTCCTCCGTAAGCTAGTGCCGGGTGGGAGTGAACACAGTTTCGGAATCCATGTCGCCAAAATGGCTGGGATGCCTCCTAAATTAGTAAGTCGTGCTAACGATATCCTGAAACGTTTGGAACAAGAGCGGACAGGGGGGGAGGACATCAAAGAAAGCATGAAGAAGGTCCAGAAGCAGGCCTATCAGTTGCAAATGTTTTCAATTGACGACCCTGTTTTAGTAAAAATCCGTGATATGCTTAATAATCTGGAAGTTAATACCTTAACGCCTGTAGAAGCATTGATGAAATT
Organism: Daejeonella sp.; assembly: GCF_049655485.1. Classification (GTDB taxonomy): domain Bacteria; phylum Bacteroidota; class Bacteroidia; order Sphingobacteriales; family Sphingobacteriaceae; genus Daejeonella. Next base: position 18,508 of record NZ_JBASJU010000439.1, on the reverse strand, counting down.
GGATGAGATACAGAGGGTGTTGAAGGCGTAAGTAGGAACAAAGAACAAAGAGCAAGGAACAAAGACTGGGGAAGGCTATAAAAATTACGGCCAATGTCTTTGATCTTTGCTCCTTGTTCCTTACTCTATTCTATAGATCTTCCCATCCCCATACGAACAAACATACAATTCACTATTCGCATCTTCACCAAAAGAAGAGATTGTACCTTTATGTTTAATTAATAACGCATTTGTGTATTTGCCTTTCCCCCCTGGGCTGAGAGCCCAGATATTTCCGGTAACATAATCTCCGTAGATGTATTTCCCTTGCAGGGCTTTAACCTTTTTGCCCCTGTAAACATGTCCGCCTGTTACGGAACTACCGGTCTGCGGACCTTGACGATAGGACCAGACAGGCAAGATCATTCCTGCTGTGTCACAGTTTGCCTTTCCAAAGCAATCCTCCGCCTCCATGATATTCCAGCCGTAATTACCGCCTTTCTTTACGATATCAATTTCTTCGATTTTATTCTGGCCTACATCGCCCATCCAAAGCTCGCCTGTTACTTTATCAAAACTAAAGCGCCATGGATTTCGGATTCCATAGGCAAATATTTCAGCTCTAAACCCCTGGGAGTTTCCCTGGAAAGGATTGTCGCCTGGAATAGAATAATTCAAATTTCCTGATTTTTTATCCACGTCAATTCGGAGTATTTTGCCAAGAAGTGCCCCTTTATTTTGCCCATTTCTCTGCGGGTCGCCACCGCTGCCACCATCACCTACACCAATATAAAGAAAGCCGTCATTTCCGAAAGCTATTTTGCCCCCGTTGTGATTACTAAAAGGCTGCTTTATGGTTAAAATAACTTCTTCAGAAGCCGGTTCAGCACGATTGGGGTCGGTTTTACTTACCGTGAATCGGGAAATCACAGTTTCCAGGCCAGAGTTATTCCGGGTGTAGTTTAAATAAAACTGTCCGTTAGATTTGAACTTTGGGTGAAATGCCAGACCCAGTAGACCACGTTCCCCGCCGTCAGTTACTTTTGCTTCGATATCAAGGAACACTTTAGTCTCTTTTACCTCTGGTTTATTTGGAAATACGTGGATTTGACCACGCTGTTCCACTACAAAATTTCGGTTGCTTGCATCATTCGGGCTAAGGAATTCCACAGGCATATTGAAACTCAGTGCAGGAAAAGCATCCGTCAATTTTGTCTTCTGCTGAGTCCGGCTGCTTTTATTTTCTCCAAAAAATGAATCAGTATTAAGTTTATGGGATTGTTTCGCCTGCAGCAAGAATGCAGCACACAGAATGATGAAGAATAAAGAGAGGAGGAATTTGCGCTGAGAATTCATATGAAATAAGTTTTATGTTTAATATCTTAAACAATATAATTGTTTTAAAATAAAAAAGCCCGGTCAGTGACCAGGCTTTTAATATTTCTACCAGTTATTTACTGTGCTCTGCCAGTTCTTTTATCTTTGCTTCTACCGATTACATAACCAGTACCCGCTCCAAGAACTCCACCGATCACCGCACCACGTGCATCTTTTTTGTCAACCAGAACACCAGTAGCAGCGCCAGCAACTCCACCAATTACCGCACCCTTAGCTGCAGCACTCCAGCCTCTTTTTTTAGCTTCTTGCGGAGTAGTATACACTACATTACCATTGTCGGAAATATATGCAGCTCTGTTAGATGACCTTCTAGCAGTACTTCCAGAGCTGGTTCTTGATGAAGATGATTTTACACTAGCTCTCTCTTTTGCTATGGCAGCTGCAGCAATTTTTTCGGCAGCTTCTGCATTTTCAAAACTATCCAGTTTAGCTTTTTCTTGAGCAATCCTTATTGAATCACGGACTGCATTGGCACTAGCTACTTCGTCTGTCTTGTTGTTGCATCCTACAACTATTGCAGCAAATGCAAACCCTAATAAGATTCTTTTCATGTTATGTTTCTTAAGCAACGCATTAATATGCGATTACGACATACATTAACGAAAAATGATGCCAAACATTTTATATGTTGCGGTGTTGCAACAAGCTTGTATATTAGATTAAAGGAATTATGAGAGTGATAGTTAGGTCGTTTTTGACTTTTTACAGCAGCTTCTTCACGTTGAGCTTGATCATCAATATAATTTGCATTTCCATCATTATTACAAGCAACTTTCTTCTTTTCCCTAGTACATTCTGGTTCAGGGCAGTAGTTATGGCAATTATTTTCTATTTCATAAGCGACTACAAGCGTAAAGAATTCTATTATTACCAAAATTTGGGCGTGTCGAAACGTTTCCTTTGGATAGCGGCATATTCCCTTGACACGTTCTTATTTCTATCGGCGAACCTTATTATATACGTCATTCAATAAATATGATTCACACGCTGGAAGCAGATGGTATAGAATTAATTTTTTCTGGCCGAAAAGTACTGTCTGATGTATACCTAAAGTGCGAAACAGGTAAAGTAACAGGTCTTTTAGGCCGAAATGGTCAGGGTAAATCATGCTTAATGCAAATAATTTATGGGAGCCTTTCATCGGATATCAAGTCGGTACGGTTCGATGGCAGATACATAGCCAAGCCCTTTAAACATTCCGACATGCTGGTATACATGCCCCAGTTTAATTTTATACCTATCAAGTTATCCGTTGAACGTGTTTTTATGGATTTTGAATTAGCATTTGAAAATTTTGACATGCTGTTTTCCGGGCTCGGCATTTCTGTCAATTCCAGAATGGGGAGCCTTTCGGGTGGGCAAAGACGGCTAATCGAACTATATGTTATTATAAGAGCAAAGTCCCAATTTGCCATGCTGGATGAACCTTTCAGCCACATCAGCCCTGTCCAAATCGAGCAGATTAAAAAGCTTATTGAAATTGAAAAGCAGAAAAAAGGATTCCTTATTACAGACCATATGTTCCGCCATGTGGCAGACATTGCCGACAATATTTATCTTCTCGCAAATGGGAAGGTACATCTAACTTCATCTTTAGACGATCTGGAATATCTCGGTTACGCAAGATTGTAAGGCTTTATTCACACTATGTTTATAATCTTCTGTTTGACTTGAAATCCTTTTGCGGCACCTTAGTGGGATGATGAACATTCTGGGGAAAAAAACATTGTATTTTTTGTTAGCCTTAACTCCTTTGCTTTATACCTCCTGTAAAAGTAAGAAAATCCTTACAGATGCTTCTAAAACCCGCCCGATCAGCTCAGGAAGCCTTACAGAACGTTACGCTGCGATTCTAAAAGTGAAGGAGAAAGAGCTCGGCAATGAAAAGTTGTATCGTTTTATAGACAGCTGGATGGGAGTTCCCCACCGTAGCGGAGGGATGGATAAGAAAGGCGTGGATTGTTCCGGGTTTACGAGTATACTGGAAAAAGAGATTTATGACCGAACCGTCCCGAGAACAGCTCGTTCAATGGCCGGAATAGTGAAAAGGAAATATGAAGATGATCTGAAAGAGGGGGATTTGGTGTTTTTTGATTTCCAGGGACAGAAATTTAGCCATGTTGGCGTTTATCTCCATAACAACAAATTTGTCCACGCATCAACATCAAAAGGAGTGATTATCAGCGATCTAAAAGACCCCTGGTATTACAAGTCCTTTTCGAGAGCAGGAAGTATCAAAGATTAGATTATAAATCCGCGAGTATTTGTAAATTTGGGAATCATGCCCAAACCACAAGGCAATTACACATTCTGGACAAAATACAAGCGATTTGCCACCACGGAAATCCTGCTTTATCTGATTATGATTATTGGGATTACATTGGGGATTATTATTTTCGGCTAGAAAATACCTTTAAATAAATTTATATCCCGAATTCCTGCGTATTAGAAATGATTTTACGATGTTTGTCGCTTATAAGCTATGAAACTAAATCTTAAACGCCCTCTCGCATTCTTCGACCTTGAAACTACAGGCGTTAATGTCGCTTCCGACCGAATCGTTGAAATATCGATTCTGAAAGCTATGCCCGACGGCACCGAGCAAATTAAAACAATGAGGATCAACCCGGGAATACCTATTCCTTTGGAATCGTCATTAATCCACGGTATTTATGACGAAGATGTGAGCCGCGAGCCAACCTTTAAGCAGGCTGGAGAAGAACTGGCTCGTTTCCTCGATGATTGTGATCTTGCGGGTTATAACTCCAATAAATTCGATATCCCTGTTTTGATGGAAGAGTTCCTTCGTGCAGGTATTGATTTCGATATTGATAACCGGCATTTCGTGGATGTTCAAAACATCTTCCATCAAATGGAGCAAAGGACTTTGCGGGCCGCTTATCAGTTTTATTGTGGTAAAGTAATTGAAAATGCTCACTCAGCTGAGGCTGATATCAAAGCGACCTATGAAGTTCTGCTTGCTCAGATTGGGAAATATGAAAATCAGGACTGGGAAGATAAAAAGGGTGTGATTTCAAAACCTGTGCAAAATAACATCGAAGCACTGCACAAATTTACTAACCTAAATAAGCCAGTAGATTTTGCTGCCCGAATGGTTTACAACGACGAAGGTGTCGAGTTAATCAATTTCGGTAAGCATAAAGGCAGGGCAGTGGAAGATGTATTCCAGGCAGAGCCTAGTTATTATAATTGGATGCAGAATGGTGATTTCCCGCTTTACACGAAACGCTGCCTGGAAAAGATTTGGAAGCGTTGGAGCGCTAAAAAAGATGCACTGAGAATAGAAAAACAGAATCCACCCAAACCGGAACAAACACCCCGGCCACAGCCTAAAAAGATTGAGGAAGCAAAACCCATCGATACCAACATGCTTGAGCAGTTGAAGATGAAGTTTGGGAAGTAGGTAACAAGTTGACAGTTGAAAAGTGGAAGTGGAGGCCGTTTTCGGTTTTTTGGTTAATTAATTGGATAGAACGGGGCGGCAATTGGCCCTTCGTCACTTAGCAAAGCGTTTAAGATTTCTGATTTAAGAACTTTCTGCACGGACGCCTTTTTTCCATTTACCCAAACTTTATTTTGAACCAGGCGGATGCCATGGCTGTAATCAACATGAATGGTACTGTGCCCGTTATACAGCGGTTGTATTGGTTTGCCGTCTGGTTTATGCCACCCATATATCACCACTCGCAGCTCTCCTTTATCATTATAGATCCTGTTTGATATCACTACGTCTTTTTTGTTTCCAGCTACGAGACTGCCGAATGGGTGATTGTTGATGATTAACTTCCGCTGAGCGTTTACTATCTGATTATGCTTTTCAAATACCGGTATCGTAATCATTTGCGGCGAAGGAGGAATGGGCTCGGGCGTCATTTTAAGCAGTGCATTCTGATAAATCTGATTTGATATCTTTCGGGTAGGAAGGCTGGATTTCATTAGATTAGCCACTTTTTGCGCCAACTGAGGTCTCATAGGGCAATAGAAGTAATCATCATCAGATCCGATAGCTATGAAATCCGGGAGAACGAAATACCGGATAGTATGTATTTTCTCAAGATTTGAAATGGTATCCCTTATTTCCACCAGGTTACGGTAGAATTTGGGAATATTGCCGGACCTGATCTCATTAAAAATAATGAGCTCGCGGTTAGAAAGACTCAATGCGGAATCACTGATACTTTTAGAGAACTCAGTTCCACTCAAAGCGTTTGAAGCCCGTTTTCTTAGCTTTAACTCCTGACCAGTAGAAGTAAAACAGTGAATTGTCAGAAGACATAGTAGGATATACTTCATTATTACCTCTTATCCAGGCCTACCAGGTTTTGCATGAATGATTCACTTACGGGGATTGTAGACCCTTGAATATGTACCTGATGGCGTTCGATTCTGTCGATATTACTTACTGCTACCATGTAGGATCTGTGCGTTCTGATGAACTTGTCTTTCGGTAAAATTGCTTCCAATTCAGCGAAAGTCATGCGGGAAAGAAGACTCTTTCCCTTGACCACAAAATTCACATAATTTCCGGCAGCTTCCAGCCAAAGGATGTCAGTGAAATTCAATCTTTCCTGTTCATAACCGGTTTTTAAGAACATATAATCGGCTTTGCCACTCTTATTCCGAAGCTGGAATAGTTCATAAGCCTTATTACATCCCTTAACAAAACGGCTCAAGGAAAAGGGTTTGAGCAGATAATCAATAGCATCCAGTTCAAAACTTGTGACAGCATGTTCCGTGTAAGCCGTGGTGAAAATTACCATAGGTTTCTTATTGAGACTATTTAGGAAGTCGATACCTGATATATCCGGCATTTTGATGTCAAGGAAAATCAAGTCAATATCCTCCTTTTGTAAGTACTCCATTGCCTGGAAAGCATCGGTAAATTCCGCTTTCAGATTGAGAAAAGGGACCTTTGAAGCGTGGCTGCGCACAACTTCAAGGGCAAGGGGTTCATCATCAAGGGCAATCGCATTCATCTGCTAAAAGTAATATATTAAAAACTATTTGTTTGTCTGAATGGATTAGCCCTTTGTGCTTATTGTATATTATGGTATAATTTGATACTTCAGAGATTATTAATCTGCCGGCGTGTAATATTTCTTTGCCGGTTTCAATCACCACGCAAAACAATAACACCAACATTAACCTTTTCATTGTCAGTCTAATTGAATAGTGAGGTGCACAAAGAATTCCTTTCCGCTGTCCCTGATAGATAATTCATGGCGTGTAGGATACATCAGTCTCAATCTCTGTTGGACATTTGACAAACCTATTCCATTATTATCTTTTTCAGGATCATTGGCTGATTTTTCATGGATACTGTTTGAAATATCAAAGTATAAGGTTTTATCCTTTGTTACCAGGCTTATCCTGATATTTGACCGTTCCTTAAGGCTAATACCATGTTTGAAAGCGTTCTCTACAAAAGGAATAAGCAACATAGGGGCTATCTGTAGGATGCCCACGTGTTCCTCAATTTCTGTAATGATCGTGATATCCGGTGAGGACTGTGTACGCAAAGACTGCAGAGCAATGTAGTTGTTAAGATATTCTATTTCTCTGTTTAGTGAGATTTTCTCCTGCAAATTCTCATGAAGCATAAATCGCATCATGTCGCCTAGCTTTTGTATCCCTTCGGAAGTCCTTTCAGCGTTTTCCTGAAGTGAAGTGCCATAAAGAGCATTAAGGATATTGAATAGAAAGTGCGGATTGATTTGGGAACGCAGAAAGTTTAAGTCTGCCGCAGATCTTCCGAGTGCTGTCTGAAGCCCTTTTATTTCATAATCGACTGTCATGCGATGTTTATACACATACCAGGTAAGGGGAGCAGTAAATAGCAGTTGGAACACAACGTTAAAAAATGCGGTAACTATTGAAATTTCTTCCCGTTCATCAGATACCATAATGAAGAGAATGACGAATATTGGAAGGGAACTGAGCAGTGCAACCCAAAAGAAATTCTTTAAGTAGTTTCTGAATGGTTTTGCCGCCCGCTGGCTTCCAGGTAAAAGGAAATACATGGAATAACAATATAAAAAGATCCCAGCGAGCAGACAGGCTGACAAGGCGAGTACCGCTTCGGAAGATGCATGACTCATCAGCAAAAGAAATAATGCGATCATCCACACAATAAAGGCATAAATGCCATCTCTGGTGATCACCCGATATTTTGCCTGGATAAGCTCCGAATTCTCGAGCAAGTATACTGCCAGATACTTAATAATGTTATATAAGGCGAACATCATCATCAGCCAGAAAGAGAAAATTGCACTCTCCTGGAACATTTTCGCATACAGTTCTTCCTCACCATATTTACTGAAAAGGTATCCTCTCAGCCAGGTGTTTGTGGTCGCAAGTACCACACTGATCAGGTAGAATGTACCTAGAGCTATTAAAACATTCCTGGTGATGTTTTCTCTTCTGGTCAGCGGGGGTACGACAATAAAAGCCAGGAGCAGGTAACCCGAATAGAATGATATCAGACGTATCAGCGTAGGAAGAAAGTGGTTTTCAAAATACGAATAGTATTGTCCAGCCTCTCTGAATCTTTCGGAATCATAATTCAACTCTGTATCATGAATTGAACTTGATACCAGGAAAAATATGGAGAAGACAAACATGGTTGTCACCGCCCAATATTCTATTCTATTTATATCTGTAGGGCTCTTTAGGAAATTTTTCATTTTTCTATCGCTTAGTTTTTATAGTCCATAACTCTGCTTGCTGCCAGGCAGGGCTCTTGGCACTTGGTGTATTTCGTTGAAATTTATCAGATTTTATTGAGCGCTATTGGTAACATCATCGTTCCTGATACCTCTGGAATTTTTCTTTATTGTTGATTTTAATTTACCGAACTTATACGAAAGCGTTGAATTGAAACCTCTGTAAAATGTCTGGTTATTGCTGGTTTGGAAGAAGTCGGGGCCAAACGATTCCCTGATGTTTTTTCTGTATTTACTGAAAGGGTTGCTTGCCGATGCTGAAAAAGTAAGCTTGTCTTTAATGATGTCCTTATTTACGCTGAACGTAGCGCCAAAGAAGGTATTTGTCGAGCCCTGTACTGAAAGGTTCGGGCCGCTGAAATGTAGATTGCTGCTCGCACGCCAACCTTTGTCGAATCGATAGTTGATAGAAGAGGAAAGGTTATACATAAAGCCCTTATTCCGTACCAGTATATTATTGACCATTGCATGTACACGTCCGTGAGCCAGGCCACTGTTGAAACTGAAACTCATCGCTTTTGAAACCGGATAATTAATATTCATGTTCAAGGTAATCAGCCTTGCTCTGCCCGTATTGTCGTAGGAATTCTTGGTGATATAACTCACCGGATCGAAAACAGAAACCGGCATGATCAGGTCTTTGAACAGGCTATATCCAAGAATATAATTAAATGATCCTTTCTTTGATTTGCTGTAACCTAAAGTAAGGTTGCTTCCTACTGTTGGGTGCAAATTCGGATTGCCGCTTGACTCAAAATTTGGATTTGACCTGTCGACGAAAGGATTTAGCTGATATATTCCAGGGCGCTGTATCCTCTGGGAAAATCCAAGGTTTAAATTGCTCATGTTTTTCAATTTCCGGTTAACGCTGACCGAAGGAATAAGATTTAAATATTCTTGTCTGACCTGGGACTGGGTGGAAACAAAATCGGCATCTATGATGGTCTGCTCGAGCCTGAAACCTCCCCTAAAGCCCCAGTTTTTGGTATTGTATTGATAAGTGTTATAGGCGCCCAATACTTCCTGTGTATTATCGAAAACGTTGCTTCTTGCCGGATCCCGCACGAATTGGCCGTCGTTCGAATTAAAAGATAAAAATTGAAATTCGCTTTCGTTTTTTCTGCGTATTCCCTTAAGGCCTGCTTCGATGGTTAGCTTTTTGACTGGCTGAATATAGTCGACCTGGATTGTCTGTTCAGCTGAACCTCCCTGGTTAATCTGATTGTAATCAGAGAAATTATAGTTGAACTGGTTAGAACTTGTAAGCAGATTGTTTTGGCCATTGGTATAATCATAAAAGCGGTAGGAGAAGGTTAGCAATTGAGATTTATTTCTTTTGAAGCTGAGTTGATAGTTTAAAGAAAGATCCTTGCCATTGCCTTCCGTTTCATTGTTTCCTGACAAATTATAACGTTGAAGGCTCCCGGATTGATTGCTTAGCTCTGAGTTCTGGTTCGTAAGGCTTTCATTAGAATTGCCGTTGAGATTGAATTGCCCGGATATGAGATTCAAGCTGTCGATTTCAAAGCTTAGTTCGCCGCCGATGTAGCCATTTCTGCTATTTGATTCCCGGGTAATAAATTGAGACAAATTACTGGCATTGATACCCGAGGTTGTACGGATTGTACCGTTTTCTGTAAGTGGAATTTCGGCGGAATTCGCTCCTCCATATGCAGAGATCCCAAACTTACCTTGCTTTAAGGTGAAGGTCCCACCAGTTCCGGGGCCCCCAGCCGGAAAACGATGGCTAATGTTTAAAGAGCCGTTATAGCCATTGTCAACTTTTTTATTAGTTATAATATTGATTAGCCCGGCCACTCCCTCCGCATCGTATTTGGATGGCGGCGTTGTAATTACTTCAATATTCTGAATACTCGAGGCCGGCATGCTCTTCAAAATATCTTTGGCATTACGTTCCATCATGCTGGATGGCTTACCGTTTATGAGGATCTTGTAATTGGCATCGCCTTTAAGTAAGATATTATCTTCAGCATCGACTGAAAGTAAAGGCACCTTCCTCATGATCTCCAGCACATTATTCGTTTTGCTTTCAGGATCAGCTTGCAAATCGTAGGAAATTCGATCTACTTCCTGTTTGATGATTGGTTTATCTGCCAGAATTACAACTTCTTTAAGCTGATTTGTTCTGGTGGAGATCATTATTCTATCCAGATCTTTAATTCTTGCGATTTCATTAAGCTCAACCGCAATAGTTTTAGTTTGATATCCGACCGAAATAACAGACACCAGATATTTTCCGGCCTTCAAACCAGAAAAAAAGAAAGATCCGTCTGGTTTTGAAAGCACAGACTTGATGGCTACGTTTTTATCTGTTTTTAATCCGATGGTGGTATAATCCATAGGCTTGTTTGTGACAGAGTCGGCTGTTATACCCTTTATTTCATATGAAGGCTCTGTGGTCGTCTGCGCAATGAGGCTGAAACTGATGCAGCAGAGCAGAAGTAGTAAAAATGGTTTCATTGTTTTTAAGTTTAGAAGCTTTACTCTTTTTAGAAAGTAATTATGAAACAATGTTACCGCTGCTGAAGCTCTTAGGCTAATAAATGTGACGGGAGGGGGGGGAAATGTGACGAATGAGAAGTTGTACGTATAACTTACCGAAGGAAGTCAATATTCCTTTTCAGCCCACTAAACTTTGTTCTTTTTACAGCGGAGTTTTTAAAGACTTTGCTAAAGGTGTCCTGGGTGATCTCCTGCCATTCTTTGTAGTCCATTCCAAGGAGGTCTGGCTTGGGTTTAAAGGCCGGTTCCGTATTCAGTACGGAGAATTTGTTCCAGGGACAGACCTCCTGACAAATATCACAGCCAAACATCCAGTTTTCCATTTTCCCTTTGAATTCAGCTGGTATTTCGTTCTTAAGTTCGATTGTCAGGTAAGAGATGCATCGGCTTCCGTCGACAACATAAGGAGCTACTATAGCATCCGTCGGACAAGCATCAATACATCTGGTGCAGGTTCCGCAATGATCCTCGGTGGGAAGCAGGTCGTATTCTAATTCCAGATCGGTGATAAGCTCTGCTAGAAAAAAGAAGGATCCAGTCTTCTTGTTTATGAGATTGGAGTTCTTACCAATCCAGCCGAGGCCTGATTTTTGGGCCCAGACTTTATCCAGAACAGGGGCAGAGTCAACAAATGCCCGGCCGTTAACTTCGCCAATATGTTCCTGGATTGATTCTACCAGGCATTTCAGTTTTGCTTTGACTACTGAATGATAATCTTCCCCAAAAGCATAACGGCTTATTTTTGGCGCTTCCGGATCCAATTGCTGCTGATCAGTGAAATAGTTTAAAGAAAGGGAGATCACCGATTTTGCTCCGTCAACCAGTTTAGTAGGGTCAAGGCGTTTGTCGAAATGGTTTTCCATGTATGACATTTCGCCATGGGCACCGTTGTTCAGCCAGGTTTCGAGTCGTGGTGCTTCGTCTTCCAAAAAGCCAGCTTTAGATATACCGCAAGACAAAAAGCCTAATCTATTAGCTTCTGCCTTAATAAAGGAGGTATATTCTGTTTTATTGATCATTGCAGCGCAAAGATAAAAAATAGGATAAGAGCAATGGCACTGACAGACAGTTAAATAGTTAACCCAAGGTTAACTTTATTTTAATTTACAGCGTTTATTTTGCTTGTGGTATAGCTTTTGTTAGTAAGAGCCATATAAAACCATACAACATGAATTCAAACTTTCTAAAACTTTCAGCGCTTGCTTTTGGACTGATCGCCTCTTCCGAAGCATTTGCACAGGATGCACCGGCAAGTTCGCCAGTAGTACCTAAAATCTTTTCCCCGTCAAGTGCATTTAGCACCTGGTCTTTCGGAATTAACGCAGGTGTACTTGCCCCGACGGTTATTGCAGGCAAGAACGATTTTACTAGCTGGAAAGCCGATTTAGGATATGGCGCTTACATTAAGAAACAAATATGGCCTGCGTTTGGCATCCAGGCAAACTTCCTTGGAGGTAAACTCAATGCAGACAATTCAAGACCTTTGGGTAATGGATCTGCGCCTGTTAGTCCATTCTCAAGTTACGAAACTGCCGTTAATTACTCTGGAAGCTTAAATGCTTATTTGAGCCTTGCTAATATTTATTGGATGAACAGAACAAATGTAGTTCAGCCATACATAACAGCTGGTTATGGTTTAATGGGCTACGATGTTGAGCTTACAAGTGGCACCAATACAAGTCAGTTCAGTAATGAAACGATTCGCGAAGCATTTATTCCTGTTGGTACAGGTTTAAAGTTTGGTATCTCAAACAACCTAATGCTTGATTTAGGATATCAGATGAACTTTGTTGATGGTGATAATCTGGATGGCTACCGTTCAGGTCCTCAAAGTGATAAATTCTCTTACACTCACGTAGGACTTGAGTTTGCACTTGGCGGTAAAAGTAAACCACAATTATCCAGCTACAATCCGGTTGCAGCTTTAGAAGCTGATTATATCGCACGTAATGCAGCACTTCAAGCCGATCTTGCTGCTGAAAGGGCAAAATATGCTGCACAGATGGCTCAAATGAACACTGACTGGGCTCGTTTCAAAAATGATTCAGATGGAGACGGGGTATCGGATTACTTCGATAAATGTCCTAACACCCCTGCTGGAACGCAAGTAGATGGTGCTGGTTGCGAACTTAAAATCACAAGTACAACTGTCAATCCGGTTCGTGTTATTGTAACTGAAGAAGACAAAAGAGTCGTAGCTGAAGCAATCAAGAATCTAGAATTTGATTTCGGAAAAGCAACGATCCGTTCAACTTCATATGCGAGCTTAAACAGAGTTGCTGATCTTTTGAAATCTAAAGACTTTAGCTTGAAATTAGCAGGTCACACGGATAATGTAGGTAGCGATGCAGCTAACCTGAAATTGTCTAAAGACCGTGCAGAGTCTGTTAAATCATACCTGGTAAGTCAGGGAGCTAACGCATCACGTGTTGAGGCTACAGGTTACGGTGAAAGCCAGCCGATATCTTCAAACAATACGGCTTCTGGACGTCAGAATAACCGACGTGTAGAGTTTACACTGTACTAGAAGACGGTACTGTTATTTAATAAAGGGCTCTCCGGTTTGGAAGAGCCCTTTTTTATGACAAAGTATAATTAGGAAATTTGGAAATTAGGAAATGGGCGGGGTGGTCAGCTTGTTGTAGAAAGTCAATTTGCTAATTAACTCATTCTCAAATTTGCTAATTTCCGAATTTGCTCATTTGCTAATTTACTCATTATCCTTCCCTAGAATAATGTACCACCCCCAGATTTAATTCTTCCCAGGTGCTTATAGGCTATCTCCGTACATTCCCTACCTCTTGAAGTACGCATAATATATCCTTCCTGTATCAGGAATGGTTCATAGACTTCTTCAATCGTTCCTTCTTCTTCACCAACTGCAGTGGCGATGGTTTTTAATCCTACTGGCCCTCCTTTGAACTTATCAATGATAGTGATAAGAATTTTATTATCCATCTCATCCAAACCATGCTCATCCACGTTAAGGGCGTTAAGGGCATACTTTGCAATTTCTGTATCGATACTGCCATTGCCTTTAATTTGAGCAAAATCCCGAGTTCTTCTGAGCAAGGCATTGGCAATTCGGGGTGTGCCGCGACTCCTTCTTGCGATCTCGTATGCGCCTTCATCTGAAATTGCTGTTTTTAGGATCTGAGCCGAACGAAGTACTATAGTGGTTAATAGTTTAGCATCGTAGTATTCAAGTCGGCTGTTGATGCCGAATCGTGCGCGTAGGGGGGCGGTTAGTAAACCAGAACGCGTGGTTGCTCCAACCAGAGTAAATGCATTAAGAGAGATTTGAACCGATCGAGCGTTTGGGCCAGTTTCAAGCATGATATCGATCTTGAAATCTTCCATTGCAGAGTATAGGTATTCTTCTACCAGGGGGCTTAATCGGTGTATCTCGTCGATGAAAAGGATGTCTCCTTCCTCCAAGTTGGTAAGGAGCCCGGCAAGATCCCCAGGTTTATCCAGTACAGGGCCTGAAGTAATCCGGATATTCACACCCATTTCATTCGCAATAATATGCGAAAGTGTCGTTTTTCCTAATCCCGGAGGCCCATGCAATAAAACATGATCTAAGGCTTCCCCACGTAGCTTTGCTGCCTGAACAAAGATCTTAAGATTGGAAAGTATTTTATGCTGTCCGGTAAAATCCTCAAAAGCCTGCGGACGCAGCACTTTTTCTATCTCCCGTTCAACAGGTGTAAGATTTTCATCTCCGGGATCAAGATTTTCGTTCATAGGATTGCTATTGAAAAAGGAATTGTATGGTCGTGTAAATATAAAATTTCAGACCGAAATTATTAGTTTGTTATACTGCGTTGCTGAGGTCGGGAGTAATCCCTGAAAAAGCTACTGAGTTTAATTTGAATAACGCCCAGGAAAGCCTCGCGAAAGATTTTGGTGCTCATCTTGGACGTACCCTCTGTTCGGTCAGTGAATATAATAGGAACTTCTATCACATTGAAGCCGTATTTTATAGTAGTAAACTTCATTTCAATCTGGAAAGCGTATCCGATGAAACGGATGCGGTCAAGAGGGATAGTTTCCAAAACGAGGCGCTTGTAACACTTGAAACCGGCGGTAGCATCCTGAATATTAATTCCAGTGATGAGTCTCACATATACTGATGCAAAGTACGACATTAATACCCGGCTCATTGGCCAGTTCACCACATTCACACCCTTAATATACCTCGATCCGATAGCAAGATCAGCACCATTGATACAGGCAAGTTTCAGCCTCGAGAGATCGTCAGGATTGTGTGAGAAGTCGGCATCCATCTCGAATATATAATCATACCCGCGTTCGATTACCCATTTAAATCCTTCAATATAAGCAGTACCAAGGCCGAGTTTTCCTTTTCGTTCCAGGATATGAAGCATTCCCTCATATTCATTTTGAAGATGTTTAACTATATCAGCGGTCCCATCGGGCGATCCATCATCAACAACCAGCACATGAAATACTTCCGCCAAAGAAAACACCTTTCGAATAATATTTTCGATGTTTTCTTTTTCGTTATAGGTGGGTATAATGACGATGCTGTCTGAAGTCACGAATTAGGGGTTTGAGAGGGCGAAGATAGGAGTTATACGTTATACGTTCTAAGTTTTACGTGTTAAATTCCGTTAAAACAGATAGCCGGCGCTGTTATAAAAGGACCGGCTATCAATTAATGGATTAAAGCAAGTTTAAGCTGTCGCTTTCTTCCCCATGGTTTCCTCAGAGAAATCCTCTGCTCCATGTGTCAATCGTTTCAGCGGTTCTTTAATAGCAATTACTAATCCTCCTATTATTGTACAGAAAATTGCAATTCCCGTAAAGATTTCAAGTTCACCTGCCGTTTGCGACCATACGCCCACCCATGCTGCTGCATAGTTTCCAAGGCCGGTAGCTGCAAAAAAGACACCCATCATAATCGAAGCATATTTAAGTGGAGCCAGTTTAGTGATAAACGAAAGGGCAACCGGCGATGCGCATAGTTCTCCAACCGTGTGGAAAAGATAAGCGAGAACCAGCCAGTACATAGCGGAAGAACCTTCAGACTCGTGCTGTAAGGAAGCTGCAGACATGAAAAGGAAACCCCATCCCATGATCACCACACCTATAGCTATTTTGAATATCGATGATGCTTCTTTGCCATTCTTTTTCCAATTGTACCAGAAAGCAGCTACTGGAATCCCCAGTGTGATAATAAAGAAAGCATTCACAGATTGGAACCAGGTTGCTGGAACTGTAAAGTTTAAGAAGCTAATTACCCGATCGGTTTTCTCAGATGCATACAGGTTCATTAATCCCCCGGCCTGCTCAAAAGATCCCCAGAACACGATAATCATCAGAAAAGACAATAGCATTACTTTTACCCTGTCTTTTTCTATGCTTGTTAAAGGTTTGCTCTTAGTAACCTGATCTGCTGCTGAAAGTTCCTTAGTAGCTTCACCCACACCTTTCAGGTCACCATGGCCGAGAATAAATATTACCAGACCGATGGCCATTCCAATGCCTGCAAGGCCGAACCCATAATGCCAGCCCATCGTTTCACCTACATATCCGATAATGATTCCTGCAAGGAAAGCCCCTACGTTGATCCCAATGTAGAAAATAGTAAACCCTTTATCTCTTCGGTCATCGCCTTTTGGATAAAGTCCACCCACCATAGTAGAAATATTTGGTTTCAAACAACCAACTCCGGCAATGATCAATCCCAGGCCAATATAAAAGGCAGTGATGTTCTGAACAGCAAGTATACTATGTCCGACAACCAGTAGCGCACCGCCGAGAATCACCGCTTTTTTCTGGCCGATAAATTTGTCTGCAATAATGCCCCCTGGAATTGAAGAGAGATATACTAAGAATGTGTAGATACCATACAATTTTAACGCTTCGCTGCTTGTCCAGCCGTAACCGGGGTTTTCTCCGTTTACTGAAGAAACCAGAAAGAGGACCAATAGTGCCCTCATGCCATAAAAACTGAATCGTTCCCACATTTCCGTCAGGAATAGTACGTACAATCCGCGCGGATGTCCAAAGAGTTGTTTTTGCTGAATTTCCATATTTAGGTTAGTAGTTGGTTAGTAAATTTGGTTAGTTGTTATTTGGTTAGGGGTTAGTTAGTAGTAGTAAGATATTATTTGGTTAGGTGTTCATTTATTAAGATTACTGCCTTGACACAATAAGTGGAAGTCTTGCTTCCTGGCTCTTGTCTCTTGGTTCATAATTGACTAAAAGTTCAATTATAATTAAATTTTGGCTAAAATTGATGCTTTATATATCTGCTATAAATTAAATCCTCCTAAATGACAGGTCAAATCCCGTTAATTACCAATGATGCAATAGTACTCGGATTGTTAATGAGTATCCTGGGACTCGTATTCTGGTCAGCAGAAAGCAAGGTTCCTTTTTTTGTAAAGTTCTATAATGTAGTTCCCCCGATACTTCTTTGTTATTTTCTGCCGGGCTTGCTCAACTCCTTCGGGGTAATATCAGGTGAAAAGTCTTCACTATATACAATCTCATCCCGGTATTTGTTGCCGGCCAGTTTGGTTTTATTTACATTAAGCCTTGATTTAAAGGAGATTTGGAAGTTACGGAAGAAAGCGGGGCTCATGTTTTTGACTTCAACGGTGAGTATTTTACTTGGCGGGCCTATAGCTGTCCTGATCATTTCGCTATTCGCTCCAGAAATTGTAGGAGGAGTAGGACCGGATGCCGTATGGCGTGGCCTGGCTACCGTGGCCGGGACATGGATAGGAGGAGCGGCAAACCAGGCGGCCATGTTTGAGATATTTAAACCAAGTGCAGATCTGTTTTCAGCAATGGTGACCCTGGACGTGGTTATTTCTTATACCTGGATGGCCCTTTTACTGTATGGTGCTAATCAAACCGTTCGGATAAATAGATGGCTTAAGGCCGATGACAGCTCAGTAAATGAGATTAAAGAAAAGATTGAAGCCTACCATTTGTCGACAATGAGAATCCCCAGTACGCCGGATATCATCTTGATACTGGCTGTCGCATTTGGCGTCACCGGAATTGCCCACCTTGGCGCGGATAATATAGCACCATGGATTACTGAAAATGCGCCCTATTTGAGCAAGTTCAGTCTGACCTCGGGGTTTTTCTGGATAGTTATTATCGCAACTACCATAGGAATGATTCTATCCTTTACCAGGATGCGGAATCTTGAAGCCGCTGGAGCATCCAGATTAGGGAGTGTTTTACTTTATGTGCTTATTGCTACCATTGGTATGCAGATGAATATCATGGCAATTTTTGAGAACCCGGGAATCCTGGTAGTAGGTATTGTCTGGATGATGATCCATGCTATAATAGTGATCATCGTGGCAAAACTCACCAAGACCCCATTCTTCTTCCTGGCTGTCAGCAGTATGGCAAATATAGGCGGCCCCGCTTCAGCTCCAGTAGTAGCAAGTGCTTTTCACCCATCTTTAGCTCCGGTAGGGGTGTTGCTGGCGGTATTCGGTTATGTTGTAGGAACTTATGGGGCTTATGTTTGTGGTTTGTTGATGCAAGGGGTGGCACCTTAGATCAGGTGAAAGGTGAAAGGGGAAAGGTGAAACTGAACTGAAAGCGGAAAACTGAAAGCTGAAAGTGATCGCATTTGAGTAACGCGGCTCCGTAATGAACCTGCCTCTACCTTTCAGTTTTCAGTTTTGAACTTTCAGCTTTTTCGGGTCATTAAAATTATCATCCTGGTCTGTGGGTTGGTTAGCCACCTTGAGGTCTTCTACAAGGCGCCATCTGCCATTGGCCAGACGATAGCCGTCGTAGGAGAAGTCAGGGCCGTAGAGCTCGAAATTTCCTTTCAACCTGTCGTCAGGAGGGGCGAGGTGGTC
>NZ_JBASJU010000438.1:0-3332 GCF_049655485.1 Daejeonella sp. | reverse complement strand
GATAAGCTGCTTTCTCTATATCCGCCTGAAACTCCAGCATTCGAAGCGGATCATCTGGGCTACCAGAAACATCTTCGAGATTGATCTGCACAACAGTTCCGGAATTGGCAAAGGGGTTGTTCCTTTTTGATGGCGACCAGCCATTTACCACAATTTCCTCCTGTTCTGTTGAGCAGGGCGCAATTATACCTCCCGGACACATGCAGAATGAGAAAACTCCCCTGTTCTCTACTTGGTCGACCAGGCTGTAGTAAGAAGGAGGCAAATGTTCACTTCGAACTTCACAATGATACTGTGCCTGGTCGATAATCAGCTGAGGATGCTCTATCCTGACCCCCAATGCAAATGGCTTTGCTTCCAGCTTTATATTGTGTTTCCGCAAAAGATAGTAGATATCCCGTGCAGAATGTCCGGTTGCCAGAATAACTGAATCGGCTTTAAAAGATTTATCTCCACAAATAACCCCGGTGAGTTTTTTGCCGGATGTAATAAAGTCGGTCACTTTGCAATCAAAATGAACTTGGCCACCGGCATTCAGTATGCTTTCGCGGATGGACGTTATAATCCCGGGAAGTTTGTTTGTACCGATGTGTGGACGAGCATCAACTAAAATATCTTCAGTAGCACCATGTGCCACTAAAGCTTTTAACACATATTGAATATCGCCGCGCTTATTAGAACGTGTATATAGTTTTCCGTCGGAGTAAGTTCCTGCGCCACCTTCACCGTGGCAGTAGTTCGAGTCAGGGTTTATTATTCCTTCCTTATTGATTAGAGCCAGGTCGCGTCTTCGCTGTTTGACATCCTTTCCCCTTTCAATTATTATCGGTTTTAGCCCCAGTTCAATGCATCGCACAGCTGCAAACAGTCCCGCCGGACCAGCTCCAATAATCAAAACCGGCCTTTTGTCGCTGACATTTTGATAATTAACGGCAAATATTTCAGGTGAGGGATCTTCGTCCAGATAGACATTAACCTTCACACGATAGACTACTTTTCTACCCCTTGCATCAATGGATCGTTTAATCAGCTGAATTTTGGAAATGCGCTCAGACGGCACATTCAGGAACTTTATCGCCGCATCTCTCAGAAAGTTCTCATCGGCGGCATGTTCAGGAAGGAGAACAAGTTCAATCTCTTTTATCATATATTTTGCCAGGTATTATCCCGGAAGGTGTAACAAAGGTATGAAATTTGATTCCTATGGTGTAGATTTAAAAATTAAACTAACAAATATGAAAAAGTTAATATTTACAGTCCTTGGATTTTTTGCTGTCTTTTCTTTAAGCTCCTGCGGATACAATAGCATGGTTCAGCTTGATGAGCAGGTTACCTCTCAATGGGCACAGGTTGAAAACGTTTATCAACGCCGTGCCGATCTGATCCCTAATTTAGTTGCTTCTGTAAAGGGTGCTGCTAATTTTGAGCAAAAAACGCTTACTGACGTGACCGAAGCACGGGCAAAAGCAAGTTCTATCACTGTAGATCCTACAAACCTTACTCCTGAATCAATCGCACAATTCCAGGCAGCCCAGGGACAACTTGGACAGTCTTTAGGACGTTTGCTGGCTACTGTTGAAGCATACCCGGAATTAAAAGCCAATCAGAACTTCCTGGAGCTGCAGTCTCAGTTAGAAGGCGCTGAAAATCGAATCACCGTGGAACGTCAAAAATTCAATGAGGTAACTCAAACTTATAATTCAAAGATCCGCACCTTTCCCAATAACCTTACAGCAGGCATGTTTGGTTTCAAGCAAAAAGGGTATTTCAAAGCAGAAGCTGGCGCAAGCACGGCTCCAAAAGTAGAATTTTAAAGGAAGCGGTTACATTTTAAAACATTGATCGTCCCGGGTAGCCGGGACGATTCATTTACAGGCCATGGGAATTTTAAGTGAACAAGAGCAGGAGCTCATCAGTCAGGCAGTTGAATCTGCTGAAATGTTTACATCCGGAGAAATCCGCATTTGTCTTGAGAAAAAATGCAGCGAACCTGTACTTGACAGGGCAGCAAATTATTTCAAGGAACTGGATATGCACAAAACTGCTAAAAGGAATGGCGTGCTTATCTACGTTGCCACTGATGACCATCAATTCGCGATCATAGGTGATGTAGGAATAAATCGCCTTGTGCCTCATGATTTCTGGAACAGCACCAAGGATGCTATGCTTGGCCATTTTAAAGAGCAGGATTTGGTAGGAGGAATAGTCACCGGGGTTAGACTTGCCGGCGAGCAGCTTCAGACATTTTTCCCATACCATGATAGCGATATCAATGAATTACCTAATCACATCTCGTTTAAGGATGGTAAATAATGGGTAATCACCTAATTCAACAGAAGTTTAAGATGAAATTTAAACAAATACTATTTACTACAATACTTCTTCTCGTTACGGCGATAGGGTTGGCGCAGACGTTTCCTGCTAAACCTAATCGCCTGGTCAATGATTATACTCAAACCCTCACTTCTGATCAGGTTAATCAGTTAGAACAAAAGCTTGTTGCCTTTGATGACTCTACGTCCACTCAAATTGCAGTGGTGATTATTAAATCGCTCGAAGGTTATGATGTAGCTGATTATACTACACTACTTGCTGAAAGCTGGGGTGTGGGAGGAGCAGAGAATAACAATGGGGTTGTACTTCTGGTATCACTTGGGGACCGGAAGGTTACTATACAAACCGGTTATGGTGTCGAAGGTGCATTGCCTGATGCGATATCCAGGCGGATAATCGAAAATGAAATCACTCCGAACTTTAAAGCGGGCAATTATTTCGCTGGAATAAGTCAGGGGACTGATGCTATTATTTCATATACCAAGGGAGAGTATAAAAATGATAAACCCAAAGCGGGTAAGAAGTCGAGAGGATCAATGATACCTTTCATCGTTATTTTTATAGTGATCATCATCATGGCCATTAAAAAAGGCGGAGGTGGCGGCGGTAGCCAGGTTATTGGCGGCCGTGGCAGTGCAAGTCCTTTTTGGTGGATGTTGCTTGGATCCCAAATAGGCAGAGGCAGCGGTGGTGGATTCGGAGGCTTCTCCGGAGGTGGTGGTGGATTTGGAGGTGGCGGCGGCGGCTTTGGCGGATTTGGAGGTGGAAGCTTTGGTGGCGGGGGAGCAAGTGGTTCCTGGTAGTTATTAAATGGAGAGTGGAGAGTGGAGAATGGGCATAACGCAAAGAATTACCTATTGCGTTTCATTTTCCAATCCACAATTCTCGCATTTCAATTCTCCATTCTGAATTCTTAAATCATGAGTAACCTCAACTGGAAAAAAATATCTTCTAAGTATCTTGTTCGCGCTCCATGGGCTACTCTTAGGGTAGACACC
>NZ_JBASJU010000437.1:0-1766 GCF_049655485.1 Daejeonella sp. | reverse complement strand
ATGAGGCTGAAAGGATATCACGTATCCAGGAAATTCATTTAAGAATGAAGGACAAATATGCATTTGCCGCTTCTTTCATAAGCCGGGCAAATAATCTGAGAAATCAAAGAGAGGTGGAAACCCGGAGCATCGAAAATCTTAAAGATCTCAATCAAATACCAAAATAAACCGTCATGAAAACATTTTTGATTATTCTAATGATAGTAGGATCAACTTCCATCACCAACGCGCAGACCACAGAAGTTCAACAACTATTACTGAACTACGAGAAGCTAAATCAGCTTAAAAATATTCTGAGGGATATGAAAAAGGGATACCAGGTAGTGAGTAACGGTTATACCACTATAAAAAACATATCCGAAGGAAATTTCAATCTGCACGACACCTTTATCAGCGGATTGATGACTGTGAGCCCGGCGATTAAGAAGTATAAACGGGTACCCGATATCATCCGGTATCAGAAAAACATAGTTAACGAGTATAAGAGTGCGTTCACGAGATTTAAGTTAAGTGGCTCCTTTAACCCGGAAGAAATTGAATATCTGGGTAAAGTCTATCACAATTTATTTAACGAAAGTCTCCGGAGTCTTGACGAACTGGCTTCGGTCATAACCTCATCAAAGTTGAGTATGAGTGATGATGAGCGTCTGGCGGCCATAGACAGGATATTCGCTGATACGGAAGAAAAGCTTCAATTCCTCCGGCATTTCAATAAAAACACAAGTATTCTGGCGATACAACGAGATAAAGAAAAAAGAGATGTAAGGAGAAGCGAAGATCTCTATCGGTCAATCGACTAAAACAGAAACCATGAAAAATATGAAATTTTTGATCATCATTTTGATGATTGCAGGGACATCCTTGCCTTTAAAATCCCAGGCTCAGGGTATCGCTGGAGAGATAAATGGCCTCCAACATGTTCTGGATCAGGTTTATAAGGATATGATACCACTTTGCAGCAAGCTAATTGGAGTAGCTAGAGGAATAGCCGGTTTTGCCGCCTTATGGTATATCGCGGCAAGGGTATGGAGGCAAATAGCAGCAGCCGAGCCAATTGATTTCTATCCTCTTCTTCGTCCGTTTGCTTTGGGCTTAGCTATCCTTCTTTTTCCGGCAGTATTAGCATTAATGAACGGAGTACTTCAACCCATAGTAACTGCTACCAGTAGTATGGTAAAAGACTCAAATAATGCTATAGCCACTTTATTAAAACTGAAGGAAAAGGCCGTGAAAGAATCGGCTACATGGAAGATGTATGTAGGAACAGACGGAAATGGCGATCGTGAGAAGTGGTATAAATATACCCATCCGGAAACTCAGGAAGGCAGCAGCGAAAACATGCTGGAAAGCATTGGAAATGATATGAAGTTTTGGATGGATAAACAATCGTACAACTTCAGGAATTCGATCAAGCAGTGGATGAGCGAGGTATTACAGGTCCTTTATGAGTCAGCTTCTT
Organism: Daejeonella sp.; assembly: GCF_049655485.1. Classification (GTDB taxonomy): domain Bacteria; phylum Bacteroidota; class Bacteroidia; order Sphingobacteriales; family Sphingobacteriaceae; genus Daejeonella. Next base: position 307 of record NZ_JBASJU010000437.1, on the reverse strand, counting down.
TATGCATCAACACAATACGCACATTCTATTTGATCGTCCTTGCCCTCTTAGGCCCACTAGTATTCGGATTTGCGGTATTCGATGGCTTCCAGCATACACTCACGGTCTGGCTTGCCCGGTATATAAACGTTTTCCTTTGGCTGCCGGTTGCAAACATCTTCGGCTCCATTCTAGGAAAAGTGCAGGAAAACATGTTAAAACTGGATATCAGTCAGGTTCAATCGTCCGGAGATACGTTTTTCAGCGCAACAGATACCGCATATCTCATATTTATGGTCATCGGCATTGTGGGCTACTTCACAGTACC
>NZ_JBASJU010000436.1:0-5517 GCF_049655485.1 Daejeonella sp. | reverse complement strand
ACAATAAAGGTAAGGATGCGGATCTATTACTGATCCGCCCGGATGGTCAAAAGGTTTTGATAGATATTTTAAATGTCAACCTGGATCACGACCGCATCACTGACCGCGAAGGTTTACGTATCGTCCTCACACACCGGATTGAGAAAAAGTGGAAAGAGAAGAAATTCGATGAACCTCTACTTCATGCCCGGTATGAGCAGATATTGATCCAACCTTTTATCTGGATCTATGATCAGGGTGCCATTGAACAATACCGCGACCTGCTGGCAGATTTCGTTATGCCGGAAGCGCTGCCGTTGCTGATGATGCAACAGGGAGCAGATCCAACAGGTAAAATAATATATCAATGCTTGCCGTTGGGCAGATAAGCATATTAGAAACACCATGATTAGGAAAATCTCCTTACGCCGGTTTAATGCCTTTTGTTATGTACGCCTGCCTTTCCTCCTGTATAGCTTTAAAGAGCTGGCCTGGTACGAAGCCTTTAATGTCAAATTACTGGGAACGGTTGTTATAGACACTGACGGGGAATACTTATATATGATACTGGCTAGGGATAAGCGTAAAATATTCAGGGCCTGGGATTTTGCTAACCATACCTTTGAAACACAGGATGAGGCAGAAGAGGCGCTAATAGAGGCTTTTGCAAAATATGAAAATGACGGGCAGGAGGTTTATGAACAAGGGGATGAAAAGATGCTGCCTCATGAATTTTTGCAGCCACAGGTACCCGTAGACAAGTTACATCCCTATTTCAAATCCTTACTGGATCAACGAGGGCATGAAGGGGCGCGAAACATGATCAATGAGATCGTCTACAGCTTTATGGACGTTGATGGCAACTACATTAAGGATTTCCAGACAACAGGATTTGATGCCAGGTTATGGGAACTGTACCTGTATGTTTACCTGTATTCTGCCGGATTTGATTTTGACAAAAGCAAAAGCGCTCCGGATTACCTGGTATCCTATTACGGAGAAGATTTCGCTATCGAAGCGGTGACGGTAAACAAAAGTACACAGTTTGATGAGCCTAATCCGCAAAATATGACTGATGCCTTTTTACTCAGCCGGGATTACATGCCGATCAAATATGGCAGCTCGCTGATTTCCAAACTAAGAAAAAAATACTGGCTTAAAAACCACGTTTCGGGCAAGCCTTTCATAATTGCCATACACGATTTTCATCAAGCATCCACTCCTGAAAAACTGGGTTCGATGACCTGGTCGAGGAATGCACTGATCGATTATCTTTTCGGCGTAAGGCCGAAATATACACTTGATGAAAATGGTGAAGTAGTGTTGGGAGTTCGCCAAACAAAGCATGGCGTTAGCCAGGATTATGAATCTGTGCACTGGCACGAATGGAAAGGCAAAAAAATAGAATCCGGTTTTTTTCTTTTGCCGGATGCTGAAAATGTAAGCGTCGTTCTTTTTTCCAATAGTGCTACCTTAACCACTTTTAACCGAATGGGCCAGCTGGCAGGGTTAGGGCGTGCGGACACACAGATGATCCGCTTCATGGATGTTTACAATCCCGATCCAAATTCTATTACCCCAATACGTATGGCTCAAAACATAGCCGACGAAGATTATGAAGAGGCTTGGGGTGATGGTCTGGTCATGTACCATAACCCTGACGCTAAATACCCGGTTGACCCGGATTGCTTTCCTGATATCGCGCACATTTTCTATGATAAAAAGCAAATGCTGGTTTACGGTATACCACACCCATTCAGTGTCTTAAATTCACTTACAATGGTCTTGATTCCTCAAAGTGAAGATGAAACTAAGTTTTTTGACAATAGCTCTCCAGAATAATTATGAGTAACGATCTTTTAATTCGAAAGAATCTCTTCTTTATTAATGAGTCGGCACGAGAAACTTTATTTTTGTAATTATGATTGGTAAGTATACATCATCTGAAATAAAACCCAATTGGGAGAATCCTGGCGAGGATCTGCGGTTGCACAACATATTAACAGATCTTTTCCAGCGGGCTACCGATGGTGTATCGCTTTCAGAAGGGGAAAAAGATTTTATCTGTGGATTTTTAAGAACAGCGGAGGGAGACGTCCCGCCTTTTAATGTTGCCGAAGTTTGCTCATCCTGTCTCGTCCTGACATAGCTTGTCATTAAAGCCAAGCATACATGAAAACAAAAACGATTATCAAGGGAAAAGTCACTATCGAAAAACGGAAGGCGTGGGGTAGATTAGACGAGAATACCAAGAGCAAAATTTTAAAAGAACTTAAATTAGGTTTAATTGGTCAGCGGGAAGCAAGCAGAAGATACGGTATACCACGAACTACCATAATTCATTGGCAACGCAAGGACAATTTGGTTACATTGCTAAATGCACAAAGTTCTCGAAAGCCATCGGCTATGACCGAAAGTCAAGAATCAAAATTACTCATCAGGAAGATAGAAGAATTGACTAAGGCACTTGCACACTCCCAATTGAAGAACATTGCACTGGAAACAATGATCGAAGTTGCTGAGACTGACTTGCATATTAAGATCCGAAAAAAGCGTGGTACCAAACAGTCTTAAGAATGAGGCAGAAGCTACCGTAAAACACCCTGTTAGAATTGTGTGCATTGTTTGGTATAAGCCGCCAGACTTATTATTTAGCTCATCATAAGGCCGCTCGAACAAGTATAGCGCATATGATCGTGTTGTCCCTGGTAAGTGAATTTCGCTCAGCTATTCCTATGTTGGGTACACGGAAGCTATTGTTTCTGCTCCTGCCTGAGATGGAAAAACATGATATCAAAATGGGTAGGGATCTGCTTTACGATCTTTTGCGTTTCCAGGGGTTATTGATTCGAAGAAGATTTTTTCCCGGTAGGCTTTAAAGACAGAAAGTTCCTCCGGAGATACAAATTCGTAAACTGACTTGCCCCTTACTTCATCGTATTTATAACCAAGAGTTGACAGCCAGACAGGATTCACTTTCTCGATAACACCACTACCGCTCACGTAGTATATGAGATCGCTCGTATTTTCAAAAAGGTCGTTAAAATATAAATCAGGCAATTCCATGATCATGTGTCTATTAAAGAAAAATACAAAATCCGTCACGACTTCGCTGCAGGATTTTTTATTAACATTTCCTTTGAATTCTCGATTCTCCGGGTTTAGCGAAATATTTCGTAAACACTATTGTAATCTCATAGTTCCAAAAAAGCTCCTGAATGCTCCTCTCCCTTCTTCTTTAGTTCTAAAAAGAGATAGTCTAATAAAACTTAATTAATTAGTCTGGAGTAATAATTTTGCTGATACTGCTGAATCCCTAATTCTAATCCATGAGAATTAGATATACTTGGATAAAGCCCAAGGAATTTTTCTACAGCGAAGTCATGGCGCTTTTTGTACTTTCTTTTAATTTACCCCTATATCCCAATAGAATCTGTTTTTGGTTAGCTCCTTTGTTTATGACTGACAGATCCTTTTACACTAATCCCTAATTATTAAAACAGTCTCCAAATATTAAAAATATATTTTTATTTTTCGACATAATTTATAATTTTGTCGAATGAAATTGGATGCAAATTTTGAGATGGTGAAAGAAAACATTGTGAAGGCTTCGAAAGAAGTTTTCCGGCGTTACGGCTACACGAAAGTGAACATGGATGATATTTCCAAAGCATCAGGAAAAGGCCGTAGCACTATCTATCATTACTTTGGCAATAAAACCGAGGTTTTTGAGGCATTTGCTATTACTGAGTTTACGGGTATTATAAAACTAGCGAAAGAGAAAATAAACCCGAAAGCCTCCTTAGCCGAAAACCTTGTTGCTTACAATCTTGTAAAGTTGAAGCGGTTAAAGGTTTTAATTATGGAATATGGTAATATCATGAAAGACCTGAATGACCAGGAACAATTAGTTTTCACGCTTAACCGGTTGCTATTGGAGGAAGAATTCGATGTTGTGAATGGTATATTCACTTTTGGCGTAGAAAAAGGAGAAATCGCTGAACTTCATCAGGAGGATAAGAAATTTTTAGTGGAAACTCTTGTTATTGCCTTTCGCAGCTTTGAACAGGAAATAGTCCTCTTTAATGGTATGGCTGGCTTAGAAAACAGGCTTAAGTGGCTGGTTGATATCCTTATAAAAGGATTAAAGTAAAAATTTTTGCTTCTAGCTTCGACAAAAAAGCAAAAATTTGTTTAAATGTTTAAATTTATTTGGTTACATGAAATTACTGAAAATTCCCTTAGCAGCCAGTCTTACACTAATTGGCTTGCTAAATACTGCTTGTCAAATGAATCAGGAAGAGACTAAAACCATTGAACCAGTGCGGGTAGAAACAGTGGCTTTAGCTAATTCCCAGAATCAAGGCAGCAACCTGGAATATACCGGCACCATTCAGGCTAATAAAGTAGTGCAGTTGAGCTTCCTGGTATCAGGCAATATAAAATCTGTACCGGTGGCTGAAGGGCAGTTTGTGAAGAAAGGACAACTTATTGCCACGGTAGATGAAACCGCTTACCGCAGCCAATACGAGGCTCAAATGGCTCAGGTAAGATTGGCGGAGGAGAATTATAAACGCATTTCAGAAGTCTTTAAAAAAGGCAGTATTGCCGAAATCAGGATGTTGGAAGCGAAATCGCAATACGACCAGGCCCGTTCTGGGGCCCGGGTTACTTATCAAAATATTGCCCATACCAAACTCTATGCCCCCCAAAGCGGATATATCGGGGCTAAAAATATTGAAGCTGGTTCATTGGCGGCTCCCGGTGCGCCTGCGGTTCAGATACTGGATATTTCCCAGGTAAGTGTCGCCGTGCCCATTCCGGAAGCCGAAATAAATACTCACAAAAAAGGAGATAAAGCACGGGTGACGGTGCCGGCCCTGGGCAATAAAAAAGTGGAGGGTACGGTAGACGAAGTAGCCGTACTGACCGCCGCCGGCACCCCCAACTATACAGTTAAAATTAGCTTACCCAACCCGGGTGAAGAGTTAAAACCCGGTATGTTTTGCAATGTAACCTTTCAGAGTAGCCGCGCAAGCAACGTTAATGCGGCTAATTCCAGCCAGCTTATTGTGCCGGTAGAAGCCGTGCAGGTAGACGTGAACGGGCAAAATTTTGTGTATGTCGCCAGTGCCGACGGCCAACTGGCGTTGCGTAAAAACATCCGGATCGGCACTTTATATAACAACGGTATTCGGGTAACCGAAGGCCTGCAAGGCTCAGAAAATCTCATCACATCCGGCTATCATAAATTAACCGACAGCACCGCCATTCAGATTGTCCGGTAATCAGTCCTTAGGTTTATGAAAGAAAATACAAATATTGTGGAATGGGCTATGCGCTATAAGGCCCTCCCACTCTCCCTGGCTACTGTGTTGGTAGTGCTGGGCATTTATGCTCTTTTTAATATGCCCCGCAACGAATTCCCAAGTTTCACCATCCGGCAAGGTGTTATTGTGGGCGTGTATCCGGGGGCGTCATCGGAGCAGGTGGAACAGCAACTGACAAAAAAAGTAGAAGAATACCTCTTTAGCTTTA
>NZ_JBASJU010000435.1:0-5434 GCF_049655485.1 Daejeonella sp. | reverse complement strand
ACAGGCAAAATAATTTAGCCCTGAAATTAGAGCTGCAAAGGTACGAATATTTGTATGTTTTTTATCGGATGAATTAAATGAGGTGATGTGGCTCACTGACGTCTATGGTTGTGCCGAGGTCGGAAGTCGGAAGTCTGAGCAAGCGTACCTATTGGTTATCCTGGGCATTGAACTTCTGTATTCAAATACTATCAAAACATCGGACATTTCAAAGACACAAAAGTATAGGTGAGACTGATCGTACTGAACATGTACGTATCTCTTGGACGGAAATCACCTCTTTGTTGTCCCGGGCTTGCGCCGGAAATCGACCGATCGGAAAGGTCCTGAGTTATTGGGCTTGCAGGTGAAGTAAAATCAGGATACCTCCCACTAATATCATCCAGATAATCTGTAAATGCGGTGCGATAGCCTATGTCTCCTATAAGATTCCAATTACCTGTTATATTATATTTAACTCCTACTCCATAGGGGACGGAAATGGCATTTTTCTTATAATCTACCCCTTCAGTTTGGAGGGGGTGTAATTCTACTTCATCATTACCAAAGTCCGCAACCGGATTAAAAGCTACTCCAGCTACACCTGCGAACAGAAAAGGGCTAAACCTCCTTGAATTAAAGCCGGACATTCCGCCAGGCAGGTAATTGAAAAAATTAAATTCTAACTGAAGGGATAATTCCGAAAGATCGGTGCGGAAATGCAGATTCCGGTCGTTCTGATAAGCATTTGATGATTTTGCGTCATCACCCTGGATCTTGCCCTGCAAAAAAGCAACTTTTGCGGACCAGCGTCCGTTAAAATTACGCTTGGCTAGTGCACCGAAAACGGGGTCAGTAAATTTATAAGGTTTAATTGGATTGATATCGCCCATATAACCGGCTGCACCTGCAGTAACACCTACTTCCCATGTCTGGGATTGTGCAAAAAAGCCTGGTAAAGAGAAACAAATAATGAGGATTAGTCGGCGCATTAAAAGGATTTACTTAATAGTTTCTGGTATCTATTCCCCAAAGCAATTTGTTCCTTAACGTCGATAAATAGTTTTCATTATTCAGCCTGATTAAATTAATTCCGAAATCGGCCTTTCTAACCTTGATTTTAACAGAAGCGTCGATCACTTCCGTTCTTGAATCGCAGGTAACCAAATATTTTGAACTTCTGCCTTCGATTTCAAAGGAGAGGATATTATTATCCGATAAGACAATTGGCCGAACATTCAGGTTGTGCGGAGATATTGGAGTTACAACCATATTTCCTGAGCCAGGGAAAATAATCGGGCCGCCGCAGCTTAGTGAGTAAGCCGTAGAACCGGTGGGAGTTGCTACGATCAGGCCGTCTGCCCAGTACGAATTCAAAAAATCCCCGTTAAGGTAGGCATGTACGATCATCATTGCAGAGGTATCGCGCTTATGGATGGTAATGTCGTTAAGCGCGAAATTCTCGCTGCCAAAAAGGTTTGATTCTGACTCAAGCTGGATCTGCGCCCGCCTGTCAAGAGTAAACTCTTTATTGAGAAGGCTTTTTATGGCCGAATCGATATCGTTTTTATTTATACTTGCCAGAAAGCCAAGCCGGCCGAAATTAATCCCGATGACGGGAATATTGGAGTCACAAATCAAGGTAACGGTATCCAGTAAGGTACCATCGCCACCAAGGCTAATCACTACATCAACTTTTGCTGCGATCAGATCGTGATGGTTTTTGAATATCTGGAACTTTTTAGGAAAGAAAATTTTCCCTGATATGAAATGATTGTACTTGTCGAACACAAAAGCCTCTATTTCATACTTTGCCAGGCTGTCAAAAACCTGCTGAACATGAGGCAGAACAGTGTTATTAAAAGCCCTGCCGTAAATTGCAATCTTCATTCTGGTTTTTTAGATATCAAGGTAATTCATGAGCTGATTATACCTGTCGGATGTGCCATCATCCGATTTTGAGTCGTTAAATGTGGCTTTAACATTGTAATCATACCTTAAAAAAGAAGCTAATATGGATGATATATCTGTACGATTGAGCTTTAAAGTAATTTCAAGGCGGGTCGAATCGGGGAATGATTTCAGATATGAGCTAAGAATCTGAGCATTATCCGACTCCACAATCTGTGCGATATGTGATAAAGAATTATTTCGGTTAGTAATCTCAAGAACTATAATACTTCCGGGTTCTTTTACAGAAGTAATGGTAGCTACATGCTCCATCATGGTATTGATGGAAATAAGCCCTTTGTAATTTTTGTTTAAGTCGAGCACAGGTACAAGACTCAGTTTTTGTTCATAGAACAGGCGGATTACGTCATAAACGTGCTGGTCCTGAAATACGAAGGGACTATGAAGTGAGAGGCTTAACCCTCCAATCGGGAACGTAAGATCAGACGTCTCGATCAGATCTTCATCGGAAATTAAGCCCAGAAACTGCTGATCATTTACAATTGGCAAATGATTCACTCTGAATTCCGCCATCCGGTCCATAACCTTCTGTATTGAGTCAGAGGTCTTAACCGGTGGTATGGCATCAGATATGAGTTCATGTGCATACATAATATTAGTGTTTGTGTTTATCCAGAAATTGTTTTAGATAAACGTTAAACTCCCTGGGTTGCTCCATCATTGGAGCATGGCCACAATGATCAATCCAATATAATTCAGAATCAGGCAGCAGTTCATTAAATTCAATGGCTACTTCCGGAGGGGTAATCTTATCATCTTTTCCCCATATTAAACATACGGGAACTTTTATCTTATGGATGTCTTTCGACATATTATGTCTGATCGCAGATTTTGCCATCGCTAGTATCCGGATAACTTTAAAGCGGTCATTCACGATTTGGTACACTTCATCAACTAATTCCTTAGTCGCCGTAGCAGGATCATAAAAGGTATACTCTACTTTTTCTTTAATAAATTCGTAGCTTTCTCTCTTGGGAAAGGATCCTCCAAAAGCATTTTCATAAAGTCCGGAACTGCCGGTAAGCACCAGCGCTTTCACTTCATCCTGATGGCTTAGTGTATAGATTAATCCCACATGGCCGCCAAGGGAATTCCCCAGAACCGTTACGTTCTGCAGCTTCTGCTTTTTTACAAACTTATGTACATATTTTGCCAGGGTCTTTACCCCTGTGGTTAGAAGAGGAAGATCGTATAATGGAAGCAGGGGTATAATTACCCGATAATCCTTCTTGAATTCACTTACAACATCAGTCCAATTACTCAATGCCCCCATTAATCCATGCAGCAATAACAGGACTTCACCTTCGCCTTCGTCAATAAATTTAAACCCGTTTTCTTCTTTAATTGCGAACTCCATAGAATTTTAAGTGCGTATAGCGTGTTGCCTGCTAAGATATAAGTCTAATTGTTAAATTAGTATAAAAACTGATTTATATGCTTATAAATATAAGTTTTTGTAGCCGATAATTTGAACCGATCCGCCTGATCAGGCAAGTAGTTCTTTGACAAGCTCAGAAATAGTCTTGCCATCTGCTTTTCCAGCCAATTCTTTGTTAACCAATCCCATCACTTTGCCCATATCTTTCATGCTTTCCGCCCCTGAACGCGCAATTGCATCTTTAACGTAGACACTCACCTCGTCTCTGCTCATTTGCTTAGGAAGATAAGCTTCAATTACCTGCATTTCTTCCAATTCAATCTGGTAAAGGTCGTCCCTATTCTGCTGCTGATAGATCTCGGCGGATTCTTTCCTTTGTTTAACTAGTTTTTGCAGAACCTTTACTTCGGTTTCATCAGTCAAAACATCGGAAGCGCCTTTTTCTGATTTTGCAACCAGCAAAGCTGCTTTGATAGCTCTCAGGCCACGTAAGCGTGCCCCGTCCTTGCTCAGCATGGCGGATTTGATATCCTGATCAATATTTTCCTGAAGTGACATTTTATGGTTGGTATTTGGGTGATTGGTTAATTCTGCAAAACTACGGAATAAAATGAGTTGAGATGAATTTTCATGAATAACCGCATCAAAATAAAACGCAAAGCTGATTACACTGCCCAACCAGAAGATAAGCAAGCAACAATAGGAAGAAATAAACGCAAAGCACACAGACGAGAATTAGACTTCTCTCAACAAATGCGACGTATTAGCCTGTGCAGTCGGCATCACAATCATATCATTAATATTTACATGCGGTGGACGGGAAACGGCGAACCAGATCGCATCAGCAATGTCCTGTGCGTGGAGGGGCTCAAAACCGTCATATACTTTCTTTGCCCTCTCGGTATCGCCCTTGAAGCGAACCTCAGAAAACTCGGTTTCAACTGCGCCGGGGTGAATACCGGTAACTTTAATCTTATGTGGTAAAAGATCGATACGCATAGCCTTGTTCAGTGAATCGACGGCATACTTTGTTGCGCAGTAGACGTTTCCATTTAAATAGGTTTCTTTCCCGGCTATCGATCCCAGGTTTATAATATGGCCCGGCCCGTTTTGGATCATCCAGTTAGAAACAATTTTAGTTACATAGAGAAGGCCTTTAATATTGGTATCTATCATCACGTCCCAGTCTTCAGTATCGCCGGAATTTATAGGATCCAGTCCGCGGGAAAGTCCTGCATTGTTTACCAGCACATTTACTTTCTTCCAATCATCAGGCAAGATTTCCAGTTCCTTGACAGCCTCCTTATCCCGCACATCAATGACGAGCGTCTTTACTTCGATACCAAATTCGGAAGAGAGATTCTTAGAAAGTGATTCCAATCTATCTGCTCTTCGTGCAAGAAGAATAAGGTTATAATTCTGCTGAGCAAACAGGCGGGCACAGGCTTCGCCAATTCCGGCGGTTGCGCCTGTGATAAGGGCTATTTTTGACATGTTCGAAATTAAGGAAATAGTGGGAGGTGGCAAGGAACAAATTGAAGTGCCTGTCATTGCGAGCGCAGCGCGGCAAACTCCGGCTGTCTTTGCGAGCGGAGCGCGGCAAACTCTGGCTTTGTCTATTAGAGATTGCTTCGTCGTGCCTCCTCGCAAGGACAACCCGGCTCCCTATTCAAAAAACAAACTAAACTGAAAATTCCTTAAAAACATCTTATCAATGGGTGCGATATAAGGATTTTCTGATCTATCGCGATCCAGGAGTACGCTTTTAGTAGTTTGCGAGAATTTAATTTCCGGCGAGAGTTTAAACCATTCGAAGTAAATATCAAGGCCTAGTCCGGCTTCGTACCATAAGGCATTGGGAACGTTTTTAAGATATTTCTCAGATGCAACGGTAATACCGCTATCATCCTTTTTCGTAGCAGAAACAATATCTATTGAATACTTCGCTCCAGCGATCATGTAAGCACGATAATTATTCAGCCGGTTTGACTTTAATTTAATCCCTATAGGCAGATCGACAAAGGTGCCCTGTACTTTCCTTTCCACTGTATATGCAGGAGCATCATACTCGTAGATAGCGGAAATATCTGAAAAAACCAGACCGGG
>NZ_JBASJU010000434.1:0-1884 GCF_049655485.1 Daejeonella sp. | reverse complement strand
ATGAGGAGTTAGTTGATCATTTAATGCGCCACAGTAATTCATCGGTCGACGATCTAAACGAGGCGATACTTCGAAATATACAGCTTAGTAACAATGCCAGAATGAATTCTGATGATATCACAATACTCTCACTACGCATCTTGTAGAATTAAATAACACTCCTATGCTGCTACCTTTTTTTCAAGATGATTTTATTGAAGCAGGTTGCGATGAAGCAGGACGTGGTTGTTTGGCTGGTCCTGTGTATGCTGCAGCGGTAATACTTCCAAAAAATTTCTCGCATGAGGTTTTGACCGATTCGAAACAGCTGTGTGAAAAAGACAGATACCAGCTTCGGGAATGCATTGAGCGTGAAGCGATTGCTTTTTCTGTTGCCCAGGTTGACCATGAGGAGATAGATCGTATTAACATCCTAAATGCCTCATTCAAAGCCATGCATTTGGCCCTAGAGCAACTTCATATTACTCCAGGATTTATAATCATCGATGGGAATCGTTTCAAGGCCTATCAAACGGTTCCTCACCAGTGCGTTATCAAGGGAGATGGTAAATATTACTCGATAGCTGCGGCTTCTATTCTGGCCAAGACTTATCGGGATGACCATATGCACAGACTCGCAGAGGAACATCCGCAGTATGATTGGAGCCGGAATAAAGGTTACCCTACTATTAAACACCGGGATGCGGTGATTTCATACGGGATGTCACCTTATCATCGCAGGACGTTTAGGATCACCGACCCACAGCTGAGTCTTAGTTTTGAAGAATAGGGTTAAACCACGAACTGGGATTTTTTTACCGCAGAGGACGCCAAGTTAAGCGCAGAGTACGCGGAGCTGGCTTTAAAAGGGCTGTCGTGGTCCAATTTGTCGGTAAATAATAAAAACGATTTCGAGAAACTTTGCGAACTCCGCGTCATACTTTGCGAATTCTGCGGTTCAATTCGAATTGTTTGTTGTGATAACATTTTGCCCCTTTTTAACTACTTTTGCCGCAACCAATTTTACCTAAATGAAGAATGTAGCTTTAAATGACGTGCATGTAGCCCTGGGCGCTAAAATGGTGCCGTTCGCAGGGTTTAATATGCCTGTTCAGTACAGTGGTATAAACGTGGAGCATGAAACCGTTCGAAAAGACGTGGGGGTTTTCGATGTCAGTCATATGGGCGAATTCATCCTCAAGGGCGAAGGTGCACTTGATCTTATCCAACGCGTTAGTTCGAACGATGCCTCGAAACTTTTCGATGGAAAGATCCAATATTCTTGTCTGCCGAATGACAATGGCGGCATCGTTGATGATCTTTTAATTTATCGGATCGATGAAATAACATACATGCTCGTAGTCAACGCATCAAATATTGATAAAGATTGGGATTGGATATCGAAATATAATTCCGGTGGCGTGGAGATGAAAAATATCTCAGACCAAACTTCTTTACTGGCTGTTCAAGGCCCTAAAGCCGCTGCTGCACTCCAGAGCCTTACCGATATCGATATGGCTGCAATGGAATATTATACTTTTAAAAAGGGGGTTTTTGCGGGTGTAGAAAATGTGCTCATTTCTGCTACGGGTTACACCGGTGCAGGAGGTTTTGAGTTATACTTCGATAATAAACATGCTAAGCACATTTGGGAAGCCATATTCAAAGCCGGGGAGCCGTTTGGAATTAAACCAATTGGCCTGGCAGCGAGGGATACTCTACGGTTGGAAATGGGTTTTTGTTTATATGGGAACGACATTGATGATACAACTTCACCTATAGAAGCCGGACTTGGTTGGGTGACTAAATTCACCAAGAATTTTGTGAATTCGGAAAATCTTTCAGCACAAAAACAGGCTGGTGTGAGCCGTAAGCTCGTGGGATTTGAAATGATCGATCGGGGTA
>NZ_JBASJU010000433.1:0-2691 GCF_049655485.1 Daejeonella sp. | reverse complement strand
TTGTCCGGCAACACGCGGTTTAACCCAAACGCCACCGCTGTTCCAATAAACCTGGCCTGAAACGATATCGCCAGCGACACCATCTTCAATTCGTTTGATAGTTTCTCTATAATTGTCCTGATACCTGAGCTGCAATCCTACTACCACGTTCAGTTTTTTCAGTTTGGCTTCCTCAGCTGTAGCTAGTACACTTCTTATACCTGGAGAGTCAGTAGCGACAGGTTTCTCCATAAAGACGTGTTTGTTCTGTTTAATTGCTTCTGCGAAATGCACGGGCCGGAACCCCGGAGGCGTAACTAAAAGAACTACATCCGCCTCAGCGATAGCATGTTTGTATGCGTCGAAACCTACAAATTTTTTATCTTCCGGGACATCCACTTTATCCTTGCCGAATTTTTTGAATGCAGCATCATAACTTTTGTCCAGCCGATCACGAAAAGCGTCGGCCATGGCCACTACTTTAATGTTATACTTAGTATTCAGCGCCTGGAAAAGTGCACCGGTACCACGATCGCCGCAGCCAACCAGGGCTATTTTAATCTTTCCGCCTTCATCAGCATACACTCCTGAAAATGGGATATTGCTTAATACAGCTCCTCCGGCAATGATAGCTGACGTTTTCAGAAATGCTCTGCGCTGTGTTTGTGGGATGTTTTTTTTGTTTACACTCATTTGCTTGGTTTTTAGTAGTCTTCGATGGGTTTCTGATTATAAAAATAGTCAATTTCTCCTTTAGAGGGCTGTTTCAGCGGTCGAACGAGACGTATTCCTACAAATGGTGCCTCAGGGAACCACCAATTACTTTTGGGGATCTGAGGGTCTATACGTTTCCAGGCAGGATCAGAACCGCGGCGTGCAGCTGATCTCAAATCCAAAGGTTCATCTTCGAATGAACCGCCCCGAACGCTTTGCGGGTATAATTCAGTTGATTTTGATAAGGGGTTATTGACTGTCGCCGATGTCTGTGAGTAGTAATTGGGGGTATATTGGTCTAAAGTCCATTCAGCAACATTTCCATGCATGTCGTATAATCCCCACTGATTGGGTATTTTTGTTCCTACAGTGTGAGTTTTCTCCTGACTGTTTGATTTATACCATGCATAATCTGATAGTGCTGTTGTGTCATTTCCAAAAGAGTAGGGGGTTTGGCTCCCGGCACGACAAGCAAATTCCCATTCGGCTTCTGTCGGTAAGCGGTAAAATACTCCCGTTCTGGTGTAAAGCCACTTGCAGAACTGTAAGGCATTGTATTGTGTCATCCCCACAGCTGGATGCCCTTCTTTACCCATCCCGAAGGTCATGTCAAGGTATGGTTTGGACGGTCGGCTTATTGCGTCAACACCGAGGCTTTTAGTTTGGTCGAAATCCTGATATACGAATAATTCATAAATGTCCCACGTTACTTCGTGTGAACTCATCCAAAAAGGGCTGATAGTGACAGCATGCACAGGTGCTTCGTCTTTGTTATGTCCAATTTCCGAAAGATTGCTGCCCATTTTAAACTCGCCGCCGCTAATTGCTTTCATTTCGAACTCTACACTAACCCCTGGAATATTTTGTATGTAATTCGAAGTTTTAGTTTCCTGTCCAAATAATATACTGGAATAAGAAAGAGTTAGTGTTAAAAGAAGAATAAACTTTTGGTATTTCATCGCGTCTAATGGGTAAGCCATGTTGATCATAAAATTAAACTTTCAAGCCGAGAAATCCGCAATAAAATAATTTAAGATTATAGGAGGGCAAATCCCATTTATGGAATATCTTTTGATAACAAAATGAAACTAAATATCAACGTTCTCAAACCACATACAAAGCAATGAAAGACAATGAATTTTATCTATCAGCAGAGATTAAGTATAATTGCTTAGACGTTGTAAAAATGTGGGGTACGGATTTCGAATTGAAAGTGTATTCACTAATAGATACTGATTACGAGGTGGCTGAGAATTGTATCGAGTTGTATGGTGAGTCTAAGCCGGATCTATATGCATTCGAAGTGAGCCTGGATGACGGACTCTCCTATGATTATATGAACGATGCCATTCGATGGTATGCCAACCATATTAATAAACCCGATATGGAAGTGTTACGCACAGATCCCCGCGAGGATTTGCTGGAAGGCAGTATGCCAACCAGCGAGATTTAATAATGTGAGATAGGTAGGGTGGCCAACAGGCTAACCAGACATTTTATTTAATTCGCTTCCTTAATTCATCCTCGATTTTACTGCAGCTTACTAAAAACGGTTTATCGGTTATGCTAATATTGAATGATTGGCCAAGGACTGTATAAGTACCTGATACTTTCCCCAAAGGGGAATTGATAGCGAAATTCCCTTCCGAAGTAGATCCGGAAAATGAGCCGCCTGCTCCGGAGATTGCTTGTTCCGCAGAGCGAATCAATTCATCCGGATTACCATTAAAATCTATTGATATATTACATTTAGCCATATTAGTATTTACTTTTTGGTTTTACTTCTTAATTTTTCTTCAGCGATCTTCACTTCGTCTTTCTCTGCTAAAATAGGATCGGACGCAATGTCATCTCCATTAGCACCCGGTTCGTTCTGGCTTTTATCCGTTTTTGCGATCGCTTCTTTGTCTTTTTCGCTTCCGGTCTGTTTGTTATCTTTCTTAGGATCCATAAAGTCTATAGGTTGTCTAACTTGAACAAAGGAAAAAGAAAAATGTT
>NZ_JBASJU010000432.1:0-10689 GCF_049655485.1 Daejeonella sp. | reverse complement strand
CCCTTCGGATAAACATCACCCTGGTAAAAGCCATCCTCTTTAGGATCGGAATAAATGATACAGCCTATTGCCCCATGCTCCTGTGCAATCTTGGGTTTCACCCCGCGCCATGAGCGGCCATAACGGGCGATCACGATCTTGCCTTTAACACTAATGCCTAATGCATCAAGCGTTTCATAATCTTCTGGCAGCCCGAAATTGACAAATACCAGCTCAGCGCTGACATCCCCGTCGGCACTCCATGCATTATAACTGGGCAGCATATCAGACTGTGATGAAGTCCCGTCTTCTTTCAAGCCAGGTTCTTTCAATAATGCCGTAAACTTCTTTGGCGAGGTCATTTCCAGCAGCCTGGTTTTAGGGTAAGGGAAAAGCACGGTATAGGTTTCCATCTCGGCATCCCATCCATAGATTTTGAATTTAGCGAGGATGTTTTCTGCAACTTCTTTGCTTCCCACAGAGCTGACGTAATGGGGCTTTGCGGATAGTTCCTTGATTGTGGCACCGATGTTATGGGCGCTCAGTAGGGCGTCAAAACGGGCTTCGTTTTCTTTCGGCGAGCTTTGGCCATAGCAGGATAGCGCTCCTGCAATGAGGGCGGCTGAAAGGATGGAGGTGGATTTCATACGTTATTGTAGCAGCAAGTTAAAAAAATTGAGGATGGTAGAAAATTGAAAAGTGAAAAATTCCTGGCGCAGGCTATTAAAACTCAGCGTAAGGGCAAAAAAGAATCCGGATCATTTAAAAGGAATTGTAAACCAAAACGCAGAGCCCTCATCTAACTTCGATTCCACTCCAACTTTACCGCCATGCAGCTTAATTATTTCAGAAGAAATATATAATCCAAGACCTAATCCAGAATATTCTATTCCGGATGGGTCTACCCTAAAATAGCGTTCAAATAAATGCGGCAACTTGGCTTCATCGATACCTATACCCTGATCTATGACCGTTAGCTTTGCTGAATCAGCAGTTTCTTCAATTACCAATTTGATTAAGTTGGACTCAGGAGCATATTTTACCGCATTATTTACAAAATTTACAATCACCTGTTCAATGCGCTGCCTGTCAGCAAACACATCGAGCTCCCGGTTACCTTCTAATACTAGTGTATGACTTCCCTGTAATCTCACAAATTCACAGCATTCTGATACAACATTGAAAAGATTAAAAGTGGTTCGGCTTAATTTCAGCTGACCAGACTCAATTTTAGAGACATTTAAAAGTTCGCTGATTAAAGAACCTAGTTTGCCGGCACTTTTGAATGACGTTTCAATCAGGGAAGCGACAGCTGGAGCAGTGGGATGCTGTCCATAAACCCTCATAAGTAATTGGATAGATGCCGTGAGGGTTGTTAATGGTGTTTTTAGCTCATGTGATGCTATTGACAAAAATTCATCCCTGGTACGCACAGCCTTCTTTAATTCGGTTACATCCTGACTAACGACGACCCCGGCAATGATATTACGAGAATTATCAAGGATCGGTGCAGAACTCAGACGTAATATGGCCTGTTCGCCATGCCTGATGATGTCAACATCTTCATCTATAACAATTTCTCCACTCTGGATCGAACGTGCCAGAGGCCATTCGTGCCCTTCATACTGCCTTCCATCGGGGTGAAATCCCACCCATTCAATATACTGGTCTACATTTTCCGACTGTTTCAGAGGATGGCCCCAGATATCCTTAATTTTATCATTCGAAAAGATGATTTTCCCTGTAGGCGCTTCTGCGATAACTACCGAACCTGGCATCTGTTTCACCACGGCTTCGAACCTGTTACGCTCAAACTCCATTTCCTTCAGCAATGTTTCATTTTGCTCAAGCGCTTCTTTCTGTTCGGTAATGTCGGTATTGGTGCCAAACCACCGCACCAGGTTTCCCTGAATATCAAATATGGGTTCGGCACGGGTTAAAAACCATCGCCACTCGCCAGTTTTTCCACGCAGGGGAAATGTAATCTCAAATGGCTTTTCTTTTTTCCAGGCTTCCTGAGCGAAGTCTACGACTCGTTGCTTGTGATCCGGATGATGGATTTTTTCCCATCCCCAGCCCTGCATTTCTTCCAGGTTTGTTCCAGTATAATCATACCATCGATCATTGTACCAGAATATCCACCCATCTTTGTCAGACATCCAGGCCAATTGAGGAATAGCATTCGAAAGGCTCCTAAATTGCTCTTCGCTTTCACGGAGTGCAAACTCTGCTTTTTTCCGTTCAGCAATTTCTTGTTGTGCTGATTCATGCAGACGGGCATTTTCTAATGCCAGTGCTATTCGTGTGGCAAAATCTTTCGCGAAGTTTAAATCCATCTCATCGTATTCCCTCCCTTCGACTGTCGAGACAAAATTCACCGATCCAATTATTCTTGTTCCGACTGTCATCGGAACCACAATCGATGAACGGAGTTGCATCTTTTTGATTTGTGCAAGCTGTTCCTTGTCTTTAATAGCAGCCTCTATTATTTCATCGGTAACCCGAGGTATTAAAACAGATTCACCGGTTCTTATTACATGGCCGTGAACGCCTGTATTGTTTATAGTAACAGGAACTTTTATCCGGAATTCTTTTGCCCATTGAACATACTCTTCATCGCTGTTGACAATAAGTAGTAGCTCCAGTATATCATCCTTCAATATATTGATCGTAAACCAGTCCGCAAAGTTTGGTACGAGTAGTTCAGAGATCTTTTGTAATGCCGAATCTGTGTCAAGGGTTAAAGCCAGTTCCTCACCTGCTCTATTCAAATTTTCCAGCAATTCCTTCTGTTTTTCCGCGCTTCTTCGCGACAAAACCAGGTCTGTTACATCATAGCCTACCGACATGATGGATGTTACCTGCTTGTTTTCGATGATGGGATGGTACACGAAGTTGAGAAACGCGTTGGTCATTTCACCATCTTTAAGCAAAGTTACGGCATATTCATTTCCGTAAAAAGGCTTCCCACTATCGAAAACGTTTCTTAAAATATCCAAAAATCCCTGGGCTATGAGTTCAGGAAACACTTCCGCAAGCTGTTTTCCCAATACATTATTTTCCTTGCCCCAGATGTTTAAGGTATTACTGTTTGCCATCTCAATAACAAATTCACGGCCATGCAATACAGCGATAGCAAACGGCGCCTGCATCACCATACTGCGAAACCTTGCCTCGCTGTCTTCTAACTTTTGCCTGGCAAGAACCTGCTCTGTAACATCTTTACATACGACCATTACGCCGGTATTTTCACCGCTCAAGTTCCTGACTACGGTAAAGGAATAATCAAAATAAACAGGCTGTAAAACTCCGTCCTTCATCAGATAAGCGACCGCTTCCGAATCGGTGTGTGCTACGCCGCTTTCTATTACGCTCCTTAACAATGCCGGAAACGGCTGGTCCGCATGTTCAGGTAATATCTCGAGATAGGTTTGTCCGATGATGCTTTTATCCTTTCCCCACAGGCTTAATAAAGCGTCGTTAGCATAACTCACCCTCAACTCCATGCCCGTAAACTGCACAATCGGATAGGGAACAGAAAGGAGTGCATCTTCCATGCTTCCCTGAATAGTATTAGCTTTTGACAAGTTAGGATCAGGAGTCATATATATCTTAATTCAATAGCAAATAAACGTTTTTTGAAAAGAAAATGCAATGTACAGGATAATTCAGCCCGACAGTTTTATAAGGTCACCTGATCACTTTTTAAAAGCGACGTAAAAGGTTGAGCCCTTATCAAGCTCACTATCTGCCCAGATCTTACCCTGGTGTTTCTCTACGATGCGCTTTACTATTGCCAATCCCACACCGGAACCCTCAATTTCCTGCACATTATCCATCCGTTTAAACAACTCAAATATATTAGGGAGCTGCTTGATGTTGATTCCGATGCCATTATCGCTGATTGAATAAACTATCTCCTCATCGTTTTCAATCCCCTGAATGGATATTTTTGGTGATTCCGCTTCTAATGAATATTTTATTGCATTACTAAGGAGGTTGGAAAATACCTGCGATATCATCGTCGGATCGCCTTTTATTGGCGGTGTATCACCGATATGAATTTCGAGATTTTCAGATTCAAAACATACTTTCAGGTCTTTAACAAGCTCGTGGATCATCGGGCCGGTTTCTATCTCATCGAAGTCAGTGAATGCTCGTCCAACCCGGGTGTAATCCAACACCTCTTTGATCATAGCCTTCATTTTCTCGGTACCCGATTCTATGCGGGCAAGATAGCCCCGGGATCTTTCGCTTAAAGAGTCATCCCTCAACATAAGCTGCGTAAAGCTCATAATCGTTGTTAGCGGATTTTTCAGGTCGTGGGAAATAGTGTAGCTGAAAGTGTCCAGCTCCTCATACGCCTGCTTTAACTTTTCATTCAGGATCCTTATTTCACTTGCTTTCTGGCTGATGGCTGCTATCACTTCAGTTTTGAGCCGGATAACAGATTTGATCTCCTCATTGGACCAGCTTTCAGATTTTCCGGAAACGGTCTGCGACCATGCTTCAAATGACTTCCTTGGTGAGATCTGCACTGAGCCGTTTTCATCAATTTTCGTT
The DNA here is from genome assembly GCF_049655485.1 of Daejeonella sp. Lineage (GTDB taxonomy): Bacteria > Bacteroidota > Bacteroidia > Sphingobacteriales > Sphingobacteriaceae > Daejeonella. The sequence goes on along the minus strand of NZ_JBASJU010000432.1, from coordinate 6,147 downwards.
TCCTTCTCCGGGTTTCCCGCCCAGGAAATCTTTTGCAGCTTTTCAGGTTTGAACCAGATAATATACTCACGAAGCTCGGCGGATAATGTGCAGATCATCACTCCGCTTGCGATATCTTTATACGGAATGGCTTCCGGGTTGACACCAGAAAAGTTATCGGTATAATAGATCTGATCGGAAACATTTTTACTTATCCATTCAACGAGCACTTCAATTTGCTCCGGGCCTGGAGTTGCTCCAAGAGTCATGACATTTTTTTCAAATATTAAAACGGCGCCGCTGGCAGCAGTCACATTCAGAATTGTAGTGTCATTCTTCAGCAATCCATCTTCCAGGCTGGCTGATTTATACATGTACTTCGACAATTTATCAACTGCAGCTTTGAAGGCATCAGTTTTATGCTGGTTTTCTTCATCCTGCCTGAACTCCAGTGCAGAGGAAACTATCTGCCCGATGAGCTTTGCTGACTCGCGTGATTTATAATCAATGAACCTTGGAGTATAATTGTGGCAGGCTATCAATCCCCAAAGGTGTCCTTTATAAATCAAAGAAATACTAAAACTCGAATCCACCTTCATATTTTTAAGGTACTGGATATGGACAGGAGATACTGCCCTGAGCTGTGAATTTGTAAGGTCGAGCGGAGTTTCACCATATTCAGCCGTGCTCACGATACGTGAAGGCTCCGCGTGAACATGGGCAATCAGCCGGGTTAAATTCCGTTTGTAAAGCTCCCGCGCCTGCTGCGGTATGTCGGATGCCGGGTAGTGTAATCCCAGCCACGACTCTAAATTTTCTTCTTTAGCTTCTGAAATAACTTCCCCGTGGCCATCTTCGGCAAAGCGGTATACCATGACCCGGTCGTAATTGATCACCTGCTTAATTTGCTCAGCAGAATTGTTTAGCAGATTTTGAAGGCTCTTGTCTGCCAGCATCTCGGATATAGAGCGGCCAATAGCCTTCTGCACATCAAGTTCAATGTCGGAAACGGCTGGTTCAAACTCCAACATAAAATAATCGGCAGAATGAGATATAATCAGGTAATAAGGCCTTCCCTGAATATCGGCTGAAAAAGGATTAGTTTGTTCAAAACCTGTTGATTTTCCCAGGGCAATAAGCTGTATCATAAAATCAGACGGCTCATTGCTCCCAATGATGGGCTTGATGCTGTTGATATGCTCGCCCAGCAATTGTTCCGGAAGTCCGTCTAGATGTTGATTAATATTTTCACTGTGAAAGCGAATTATGTATTCCTGATCGATAACGAGAAGGAAACCATGCGATTGAATCTGTCCCGGAATATGTATCGGTTCAATATCACAATTTGTAAGATTTATCATGCAACGGTGGTGGTGCTGTGTGTTTAAATTTAGAAACCTAGTACGGGTAGGTGAAACAGATTGTGTGCCAGAAATTTGTGGAATACCTTTATTAAACCTATTTGTACATCTACGTTAAAATTTTATTCCACCACCCTCCATCGTCAAACTCCCTCCAACACCTATATCCGAAAAAACAAACCTCGTCTTTCCCTGTATTCAATCGAAGGTTATACCTGCTCCGTGGTACTGCGAGTCCTGCTTTTGATTGAATTTTTACAAAGACACAGCGGATTAACTATAATAGGACGGACGGTAAAGGTGATGAAAAATGCATAAATATGCTGATATTTGATTGTTGTAAGCACCGCTATGGATAATAAAACACAACTCTACATTTCCGACACCATCATCGCCCTTGCCACCCCCTCCGGTATCGGAGCCATAGGCGTAATCAGGCTTTCAGGCCCGGATGCGATATCACTGGTTAATGAGGTGTTTGAAGGAAAAGATTTAAGCATACAGAAATCTCATACCATACATTTCGGAACCATCCGGGATGGTGATTTGATCCTGGATGAGGTGCTTGTTTCGATTTTCATAGGGCCGAAATCGTATACCAAAGAGAACGTCGTGGAGATCTCCACACATGGATCTGCATATATTATTGAGAGTATTATTAAATTATTAGTCCGCAATGGTGCTAGGCCGGCCAATCCTGGGGAGTTTACCTTGCGTGCTTTTTTAAACGGACAGCTCGATCTTTCACAAGCTGAAGCGGTTGCCGATCTGATTGCTTCTAATTCCAAAGCCTCCCACCAGGTTGCGATGCAGCAAATGCGCGGCGGTTTTTCACATGAGCTGCAGCATCTTCGGGATCAGCTCATCCATTTCGCTTCCATGATCGAGTTGGAGCTTGATTTCGGGGAGGAGGACGTGGAATTTGCCAACAGGGAAGATCTGAAAGGATTAATCTATCAAATAAACCGAATCCTGCACCGCCTGATACAATCCTTTGAACAGGGGAATGTCATGAAGAATGGAGTTCCGGTAGTTATTGCCGGCAAACCCAATGTAGGAAAATCGACCCTCCTTAACGCGCTATTAAACGAGGAGCGTGCCATCGTATCCGAAATCGCCGGTACCACCCGCGACACGGTTGAAGACGAAATGATCATCGGCGGCATCAACTTCCGATTCATCGACACCGCCGGCATCCGCGAAACGGTCGACATCATCGAGGCAAAGGGTGTTGAACGCACCCACGAAAAAATCGGCCAGGCGAAGCTGATTATTTACCTGGTTGATCCGGAGCAGGAAATAGGGGAGATCGAAGATCAAGTGAAGTATTTAAGTGGATTGGGAATACCGTTTATTACGGTGGTGAATAAGAGTGATGTGATGACTCCTGAGTTTGAGGAGAAGGTATCAAATATCAAGGTTCAAGACCCAGGAACCAAGAACCAGGAACGAAAACACGGGGTGGATAACCAGGAACAGACATCTGACCTGCGACATCCGACTTCGGACTTCCGACCTCCGACCACTCCTCTTTACATCTCCGCCCGCAACAAGCAAGGTATCGACGTCCTAAAAAACACCATCCTCCAAACCATCAACCTCCACTCCATTAACACCGACGACGTCCTCATCTCCAACATCCGCCATTTGGAAGCGCTGCAGAAAACTGAGGCTTCTTTAAATAGTGTGCTGGAGAACATTGATAATCCGGTTACCTCTGATTTCCTGGCTTCGGATATTAAACAGGCTTTGTACTATCTGGGTGAGATAACGGGGCAGGTGACGACGGATGACTTGTTGGAGACGATTTTTAGTAAGTTTTGTATTGGAAAGTAATCTGCTTGCATTAGAGCTAGAATCCTAGTTTTGATAGCTTAAACGCAGTTTTTGTTTCTCTGAGAGGTTGATAAAGCCTATGATACCCGCTGTTTTCCTACGATTTTCAGGCTATTTATTTTTAGTATGAAATCGTATTAAAAAAATCTCGAATTTTTACCACGCTTCAAACTCAGTTGTCCGTAAGATAATTTAGTGAATTCTTTTCTCCAGTAGCTAAATATTCTTCTGATTCCTAAATCTCCGCCCAGACGTATAACGTATAACGTACCACTTAACTCCTCCGCCCAGACGTATAACGTAAAACGTATAACGTAAAACTCACAATAACAACCAACCCAAAACTGACCGCGGTTACTGTGTCTATTAAATTGTCACTAATATCCATCCCGGTCAGCTTATCTGCGAAATACTTAATTAAAGAATTGGGCAAATTCCGCTCTCCAAGTTTTGCCTTAATCTGCCACTGCCAATCAGTTAAAGGGCAATAGCCGAAACCAAACCAATAGCCGAGTCCGACCCAGGAAAAGATAGTTGCAATAACTAAGTAGAAATGTGCTTTCCGTGTCGATCGCCATATCCAGCCGAAAAGATTGAATCCGATGATCAGCAAATGCAGGAGGGTTAAGACGAAATCGAGGAAATGGAGATACATATTAGTCGACGATTTACAGCTGTTAGTTTTGTTTATTTCAAACTTATAACTGCCCGCAGTAACTTAATATCAGGCATCAGCGTATTGTTGAAGCCGGATCTTACTCCCCCGGATGATACCTTTTCTTTACATGTTGCAATACATCCTCTTTGTAAAATAGCACATCTTTAAATTTTCCTTCGGTATACATTCTGGCCTGATCGGTAAAGTGCGGCGAATTTACATCACCGCTTACCCCGCCTGCTAACAAAGATTTTGCTTTTATTTTTGGGCCAAATTCTACAGCACAAACAAAGCTATTTCCACTCACACCATAACGCTTATCAGTGCCAGGCATCTGCCGGCTGTTAAAAGAGGGCAATTGACCCCAAAGCGCAGAAGCAAATCCTACCGGTAAACTTTCTTTTTTATCATCATAAACTTCCTCTACTTTTCCTGTTAATCGTTGAAAACGGTTCAGTTCTCCCCAAGCCATTTGCCATTTTCCGAATTTCCCTTCAAGCTCTTTTTTGGTAGCAGTCAATGTTTGTAAAAGCATATCTGCTGATGCCGTTTTGGCAAATTCACGGGTTTTTTCAACCTGATCTTTCTCGCCTGCGGCAATATAAACTTGTTGTATGGCCGAACTTAATTTTTGTGCCCATTCAATAGCCAATGTGGTGGCCACCGAAGATTCTGAAGAACGATAGTCCCATTTTTTCAGGATTTCTATTGGGTCTTTCAATTCAGCATAAGCATTTCCTTTTTCCTGGTAAGCTTTTAATAAAGCTGGGATCAAGATCTCGAAAGCTGACAAATAAGTATCATATCCGGCTTCAATAATCTTATCTAAAGTAAACTTTTGCTCCTTGCTCAAAACCCTTACAGCATTAATTCCTCTGAAATTTTCCCCGTCTGGAGCCATGTAAGATGGATAATTTTCTTTTTTAGGACTATGAATCCCAGCTGAAGTAAAAGGGGTAGAGTTGGTGTTTTGCAGCCAGCCATTTTCGGGATTATAAACATGAACGCCTTCCTTAACCGTGTGAAGTCCCTGGTACGCGGTGGCTGATGTGGAACCATCCACAGGTTTGGTCCAGTCAAATTTTTGATCTCTTTTTGGGATGTGGTTACCATGCCAATAAGCGATGTTTCCTTTGTTATCCGCAAAGACCGTATTATTAGAGGTATTAGCCTGCATATCCATCGCTTTGGTATAGTCTTCTAAACCTTTTGCTTTCGTACGGACCCAACTTTGCACCAAACTTTTTGCCGCCCGGTTGTAAGAAGTTAAACTGATCCATTTTCCTTCCCGGTTTGCCATCACCGGACCATGGTTAGTAAAGTACGTGTTCAAAGTTTTTTCTTTCATCGCATCGCCTTCCTTGTATTTGATCACGATCTTTTTTTGTTTTACCGGGTTCAATTTCCCATCGTACTCATAAAAATGTTCAGTCCCTTTGGTTACAATTTTCTCGATGTATGTATCCGCTACATCAACGTTATTGGAGGTGTGCATCCAGCCGCAGAAATCATTAAATCCCTGATAAATAAAAAATTGTCCCCAGGTTACGGCTCCGTAAACCCGTAATCCTTCCTCGCTGCTCATTTGAACTTCCGGCCTGAAATAAAAAGTAGTATGTGGGTTGATATATAAAATGGAATTACCTGAAGCGGTGTTTTTTGGCGCAATGGCAAAGCCGTTGGATCCAGTTTGATGATCCAAATGTTTTGGTTTTATGGCCCCGGTCTCTTTATTGCCTTCATAAAAGTTCTTTAGTTCCCTTACAGAAATATCAGCAGTACTGATGGCTCCAATGCTTCCATCAGTCCACAAATACGGGTACCAAGGTTTAAATTTGCTTAGTAAGGCAGGTTTTACTTTCGGGTTTTTGTACAGGTAGTAATTAATTCCATCAGCGTAAGCATTCAACAATTTTTTCATCCATGGCTCTGAATTGTTATAATCAGAGATTGCTTCGTTAGAATCAATCAGTAAGCGGATCATTAAATCATTGTAAATGTCTTTTTCGCCATTCAGTTCAGAGAGGCGGCCCAATTTTTCAATGTAATTTAGCTCTACGCGTTTAAAATCATCTTCGCATTGGGCGTATAACAAGCCAAATACGGCATCAGCATCTTTTTTGCCGTAAATGTGCGGCACACCAAAATTGTCGCGGATAATTTCTACTTGATTGGCTTGAGCCTGATAACGGCCAATTTCCTCTTCTGTGAATTTTTGAGCGAAAAGTGTTGATGGAATTAGAAGGAAGAATAAAAGTTTTTTGCGCATCATAAGAGTCTTTGGATGGAATGCCCAAATTAGGCAAAAATGTG
>NZ_JBASJU010000431.1:0-2319 GCF_049655485.1 Daejeonella sp. | reverse complement strand
GGATTATTAAGATGCTCGAAGAGCAAACCGAACGCCGTGGGGATGATGTAGGAGAAGACCTGGAGAATTATCGGGCACTGAAGACATGTCCTGAATGCGGTGGTGCAAGACTCAAAAAAGAATCTTTACATATTAAAGTAGACCAGAAAAATATCTATGACCTTGCTTGCATGGATATTGCGAACTTGTATAAGTGGTTCGAGGACCTGGAGTCGCGCTTAAACGAAAGACAAAATACGATTGCGAAAGAGATTCTTAAAGAAATACGTTCACGCATCGGTTTTCTTCTGGACGTAGGTCTAAATTATCTGACTCTTGACCGCACTGCTAAAACCCTATCGGGTGGTGAAGCGCAGCGGATAAGGCTTGCTACGCAGATCGGGTCGCAGCTGGTCAATGTACTTTATATTCTCGATGAGCCTAGTATAGGTTTGCATCAGCGCGACAATGCCCGATTGATAGCAGCCTTAAAAAACCTGCGTGATATAGGCAATACTGTTCTTGTTGTTGAACACGATAAAGACATGATCATGGAGGCGGATCATGTAATTGATATGGGCCCGGCTGCTGGCGAACATGGTGGCGAGGTTGTTGGAGAAGGAACACCCAAACAGTTCTCAAAAGCTAACACCCTTACCAACGATTACATCAGCGGTAAAAAGGAAATTGCCGTTCCCAAGCAAAGAAGAGCAGGGAATGGAAAATCTCTAATTCTTAAAAACGTAAGCGGCAATAATCTTAAGAATGTTTCTGTTGAATTCCCCTTAGGTAAATTAATCTGTGTTAGCGGGGTTTCGGGAAGCGGGAAATCAACTTTAATTGGAGAGACATTATATCCTATCCTGAACCATCACTTCTTCCGTGCGAAGAAGAAACCAATGTCTTATAAAAAGATAGAAGGCCTTGAACATATCGACAAAGTTATTGAGATTGATCAGACGCCTATTGGCAGGACGCCCCGTTCAAATCCTTCTACCTATACCGGAGTTTTTTCTGATATCAGGAACCTCTATGTCATGCTTCCCGAAGCAAAGATTCGGGGATATAAGCCGGGCCGTTTTTCCTTTAACGTAAAGGGCGGGCGCTGTGAAACCTGTCAGGGTGCGGGAATGAAATTAATTGAAATGAATTTCCTGCCGGATGTACAAGTACCGTGTGAAGAATGCTCAGGTAAACGCTATAACCGCGAAACACTTGAAGTACGCTATCGCGGGAAATCAATCAGCGATGTTTTGGACATGAGTATCGAAGATGCTGTCGCATTTTTTGAGCCTATTCCTTCCATATACCGTAAGATAAAAACACTTGCTGAAGTAGGTTTGGGCTACATCCGTCTCGGACAATCATCGACAACTTTATCAGGCGGAGAAGCTCAGCGGGTCAAGCTGGCTACGGAGCTTTCTAAAAAAGATACAGGCAATACTTTCTATATTTTGGATGAACCAACTACGGGTCTGCATTTCGAGGATATCAGTGTACTTCTGGGAGTTTTGAACCGACTTGTTGACCACGGTAATACTATACTTGTGATTGAACATAACCTGGATGTTATTAAGGTTGCCGACTGGGTAATCGACCTTGGCCCAGAAGGTGGATCAGGTGGCGGAGAAATACTTTTTTCAGGTTTACCGGAAGATTTGGTAAAGGTCAAGAAGAGCCATACGGGGAAGTATCTTGGAATTGAAATGAAAAGTAAGTAAATTCAGTTAGGTTAGATTTAACCGCAGAGTTCGCAGAGTTAGGCGCAGAGTTCGCAAAGTTTTTTCGACGAACTTATAAGATAAACAAATTCGTTTTTCTATAGAGATTTCTATCCGCCCAGCCTCTGCGTAAAACTCAGCGCACTCTGCGGTAAAAATCCGAACTGTGCGGTAAAAAAACCTTGCCGAAGGCAAGCCATTTATAACTAGTGTCATGCAGAACCTTCTCACATCCCAACAAACCCGCGAAGCAGATGCCCACACCATCTCCAGCAAACCCATAAGCTCAATCGATCTCATGGAAGTGGCATCAATAGCGTTTGTTAAAGAGTTTTCAAAAGAGGTTATCGACAAATACATACCAATAAGTATTTACTGCGGAAATGGCAACAATGGAGGTGATGGATTAGCCGTTGCAAGGCTTCTTTATGCCAATGATTATAAAAGTATAAATGTAAAGATCAGTAGCTTTTCGAATAAGCCAAGCAAAGATTTTGATGTTAACCGGGAACGAATAAAACTAACGAATATCCATATAACGGATTTGTCAGATACCACACCATTTCCGGAAGAAAATGCCGAAGTTCTAATCGATGCGCTGCTTGGTTCAGGATTTAAC
>NZ_JBASJU010000430.1:0-2277 GCF_049655485.1 Daejeonella sp. | reverse complement strand
TGTGAATAAGCTGTTTTTGTTTGGAAGAGAAATAATACGTGCGTTAGTAATAAAATACCAAACAGCACACTCTTCTGCTGGCGCAGTAGAAATATTTTCATATTTTAGAATACTTAGTTGATTAATTATTGATTGCTAAAATCAGCGGCATTGAACAAATCCAATATGCGGCTGCCTGGCCGGTTCTGCTTCAGAACCGGATGTTTGTCTTGATGCTTATTGACTCATACTTGCCATCCAATTTTATATTTCCCCCTTTTTCTATGCCGCTAATTTAGAGTTAGGCTATTAACGGAACATTAATTTAAAGATACCAGATCTTCAATATCCTGGTGACACGCATATACTATATTTAATGGAAATCAAAAGCAAAACATTTGAGTAACTAAATTTAACATTTTCTTAACATTAAATAAACATTAATAATAAAAAGTAAGCGGTTAAGACAAGGTTTTGAAAACCAATAAAATACAATCTGAAAAAATATTCGATCCATTTCCTAAGAAAATAGCAAATGAATGAGAAGCGCTACAGGATTGAACTCCCTGCGAGTCAAAGATCGAAATATTTAAAGCCAAAGTAACGCGTAGGAAACGCGCACGAAACGCGCACAAAACGCGGGTAATACCCGCCTGAACCTCCGTTTAATTTGGGTTTAATTCACCTTTGACAACTGTTTAATTTCGCTTTTTTCAAAATAAATAGTATATTCATATCAGCAAAAAACCCTCATAATATGGGCAGATTAATCAACGGGCCGAATGGCCCCTTTATCGGTAAGGCAGGGTCCTATATCGGTTACGTGGTAAACGGAGTTGGTTACATTAAGGGGAACTACCGGCGAAGAACCAAGGCACCTACCGAAGATGAAGCATTCAACCGAGAGAAGTTTGCGGTTGCGCAGCGATATTTGCGACCACTTATAAATTATGTTAGACCGGGGTTTAAGGGTTATAACCCACGATTCCAGGGTTTCGCTGCAGCCAAATCTTATCTGATGAGAAATGCACTTAAGGTAATAGATCGGAAAATTGTGATAGATCCTGCACTTGTAAAAATATGCTTCGGAAATTTGCACCTTCCGGACAATATTAAATGTGAATTTCAAGAACCTAATCTAATGCGGGTTAGCTGGGATCCATCAGGAATAGGTGCTTCCGATCAGGCGATGGTTTTGTTTCATAATAGTGAAGCTGGTCACCCTTACGGAAATGTCTATGGCAATTACCGGAAATCAGGGGAAGAGAATATTCTTGTCGAAAATTCTCACGGGACCACTTTACACGGCTATCTGGCTTTTATTACCGAGGATAGAAGCCGTCAGTCAGATACCGTGTATTTAGGAAAGTTTGAGTTTTGATAAACGGCTATTTCCCCGCCCAGTAGTCCAGCACCAGTACTTTATCAAGGTGTGGCGACAAAATTTTCACAAAATCTTTGTGTGCTGGATGAGGGAGATATATTTCTCTGGCCTTTTCACTGGCAAAGCTCACAAAAAAGGCATGAGTAAACCCCTGGTTAAGATTCTCGGGGCTGTTATTCCTGCCCCACTCAAATCCTTTAATTTCTTTAATCTTTGATGGCAGTGCCCGGAAAGCATCTTCTACTTTTTTGATATCTGCTGCAGAACTTTCATCTTTAAACTTAAATAATACCATATGCCTTAACAGTTTTGCCGAAGGTTTTTTATTGTTTTGCGCATGCACAACTCCTGCTAAAATCATCATCATAAGTAGTATAGAGATCGTTTTTTTCATCGGGTTATAGTTTTAATCAAGAAGGAAATCTGAATGTGTATATTAAAGGTTCTTAAGCCTTCCATTAAATATTAAGCAATCTAATCAAAATTCACACTAACCTTAACGCCGGCGCTGAATAATCTCATTGGTTTTTTTGTTCTTAAGTATAAGTTTCACTTCTCCGTCAGGCAATGTTTCCTCTTTAATAAGATAAAAATCCTCGTCATAACTCACCAGATGGGAAGAGCTTTCTACATTGTCTTTTCCACGCCAGTCTTCAATCTTGACTTGCTCCCAGAGCCTGGTTTTAGCAGAGGAGTAAGCTGCATCCAGTATACAGTTAACAATATAAGCATCGTAGAACGTTTCAAGAGGCTCGCGCCGCGCTTCTATGGAGTCAAACATATCTGTGAACATATGAGAGTAACCCAATTCGTGAGCTTCGTCGCCAACCGGAAATAGCCAGCCCTTATCTGTTTCTGATTTTTCTGCAACATATCCGCCTTTCCCCGTGCTAAACATTTCAAATCCTGTACGC
>NZ_JBASJU010000429.1:0-2052 GCF_049655485.1 Daejeonella sp. | reverse complement strand
GATCAATTCATAGGCTCTCAAAACATCTATTTGCTGTGATTCAGGTAGTGCATTGAAGTTAATACCCATTAATGCATTGATCATCCTGATTTGTAAACCTCTGTTTCCAGTTCTGGCCATAGCAATCATGGCTTGAGTTAGTATCTGTGGATCTTTTTCTTTAAATGCTCTTTCCTGCCATTGGCTAATGGGCTGATGTTCCATTACAATACGGGCAGCATAACGGATAAAGCGATCTTCATTCCCCATGTTTCGCCAGGCCAGGCCAATAGCTTTTGAATTTGGGGCACCATGAAATGATTCCAGCCGTTGTCTTAATTTACGGGCTTCCAGTATCTCACGTGAAGTATTCGTTACTAATGGATCATTTGGCAAGTTATTTTCGTCATAATAAACACGGTAGAGGTCTGAATCGAGTCTGCGTCCTCCCGTTAAAAAGTACATCGCTCCATCTGGTCCGACAATACCATCAGTTAAGGGTAATGGCGCACCGGAAATAAATTCTTCCGCGGTTGCTTTGTACGAAGACCCGCTTGGAATTAATTGAACGGCATAGATGATTCCAAAGCTCCAGTCGAAGGCAAATAAGCCTCTGCGATATTTTTCAGGAAATCGTGCATTAATTCCGCTGAAAAGACTTGTAGGTGAGCCCTGTCCGATGTTTAATATTGGGGGCAGGTTATCCGGATAAGCCGGCGACCATTTACTGTTACCTGTGCGCCATCCAAATTCGCTGCCGCTGGTTGAATGGCTTATACGTGTAGGACGGTACCATGGCATACCAAAATCCCACTCCATGTCTGCATCATAAACAAACATATCTCCAACTTCATTAAATGCAAGGTCAAATGCGTTTCTATATCCCGCACTGATCAATTCCCAATTTGTTCCTTCAGGGTTTATTTTGACAACAAATCCACCCGGAGCATAACGATCATTTGCATGTCCGTTCGGATCTTTTATTAACGGAAATAAGTTGTCTTCTTTCCAGGTTTCAGGCAAACGATAGGCATCCATTTTGGGAACATCCACATGATTTCCAGCTATGAGGTAAATTGATTTTTTATCAGGAGAAATGACCATACTGTGTGGTCCATGTTCTCCACCCGGAGTAACCAGGTCTTTAAGCAAGGTAATCTCATCATACTGATCATCATTGTTAGTATCTTTAAGTCGGTAAAGACCACTACTCTTAGCCATTGAGGTATCACCTTTATGATTAACCATCACGTAAAGGCTATTGAAAGCGTACAATAAACCCTGAGCATAGCCCATTTTTATCTTCTCTTTGGTGGTATCACCCTCTATCTTTATCTCAAGCTTTTCGACAATAGTCTTCGATTTAACAGAATCCGTTCCAATTGGGGGGATAGTTAATCGATATAGATATCCGTATTGATCACAAGTGATCATCCTCCCTTTGTCGTCAAATGTCATCGCTACCCACGATCCGTTTTTATTCTCAGAAGGGCTGTAAAGATGTTCGGCCTTAAAGCCGGGTAGCAGCTTGAGCTTCTCAACTTTTGGGTCTAACTCTCTGGCTCTGTTTCTACTAGTTTCTTTAACGTTGCCGATAAAAGAAACTCCAATAATAAGAATGACAGAAAGTGTTGCTAATAATTTTACAGTTGTAATGCGATTTATGCTCATATAATATTTAATTAAAGATTCTATTTTAAAAACGAATGTGATTTTTTACCGCCTAACCTTAAAGGCTTTAAACATTTTATTAATATACATATATTTTAAAAAGTAAATCAGGGCGCTTCATTAAAAAAAAACACATAAGCCATCCTTACCTGCAACGATAATATCCATCCTCCCTGTTTTATGTAGGTCAGCAATAGAATTCTTCCATCTCCGTTCACATCAAGCGGTATAGTTGAAAAATCGTCAAAATACTCGTTAACTCTTTTAACCTGCCCTATTATATGACGCTTCAGAAAGGATGGCCCTTCATACCAATAACTTCCAGATACAATATCTAAAAAATCATCCCCATTTACATCAAAAACTCCGGCAGATTCCGCACTTTCAGCAGCAATCATCTGC
>NZ_JBASJU010000428.1:0-11336 GCF_049655485.1 Daejeonella sp. | reverse complement strand
CTGGATGATCAAATCATCAACATCAACGAGAACCTGAACAATCCGAGTCGCTCCAGTTTATTTAATGAAGATTACGCAGACTAATTTTTCTCCACAATTTACAATTCATACAGCCCTCTCAGGGATTAATCTCAAATCTCTTTAGTAATTTAGCGCAGAAAAAAAGGGGTAGAATTTGGATTATTTAGACGGCTTAAATCCTTCACAAAAAGCGGCGGTAAAGCAAACAGAGGGACCAGTGATGATAGTGGCCGGCGCTGGTTCTGGTAAGACCAGGGTTATTACATTTCGGGTTGCACACCTTATCCGGCAAGGCGTAGATCCTTTTAATATTCTGGTACTTACATTCACCAATAAAGCTGCCAAGGAAATGCGGGAGCGGATCATGAAAGTTGTGGGTACAGAGGCAAAAAATATCTGGATGGGTACGTTTCACTCAGTTTTTGCCAAGCTGCTTCGGGTGGAAGCGCAGAAAATTGGTTATCCCAACAACTTTACCATTTACGATACCGATGACAGTAAAAGTTTGATCAGAAGCATACTGAAAGAACAACAACTCGACGATAAGCTTTATAATGCAAATTTCGTCTACAACCGTATCTCTTCATCAAAAAACAATCTGATCTCGCCGGCAGAATATCTGCAAAATGAACACATTCAGGCTGAGGATTTCTCATCCGGCCGGGGGAAAATGGGAGAGATATACCAGACCTATTCTCAAAGGTGCTATAAAGCCGGAGCCATGGATTTTGACGATCTTCTTTACAAAACCAATGTACTGCTCAGGGAGCATCCTGAGGTGCTTTACAAATACCAGAATAAATTTAAGTATTTGATGGTTGATGAGTATCAGGATACTAACTTTTCCCAGTATCTGATAGTGAAGAAACTGGCAGCGAATAATGAAAATATTTGTGTGGTGGGAGATGATGCCCAGAGTATCTATGCTTTTCGTGGTGCGAACATTCAAAATATACTCAACTTCGAGAAAGATTATCCGGATTTAAAAGTCTTTAAACTGGAGCAAAACTATCGTTCAACTCAGAATATTGTTAACGTTGCTAACAGCATTATAGCGAACAATAAGAATCAACTTAAGAAATCTGTTTATTCTGAGAATGAGACTGGAGATAAAATCCGGGTTTCCAGAGCATTTAGCGATAATGAAGAGGGGAAAATCGTCGCCGAGGCCATTGCACAGGAGCAAGCTCTCAAAGGTTGTAAATATCGGGAATTTGCGATTTTGTACCGTACTAATGCGCAGTCCAGAGCGATGGAAGAATCGCTTCGAAAGCTAAATGTCCCTTACAAAATCTATGGGGGCCTTTCTTTTTATCAAAGGAAAGAAATAAAAGACCTGATCGCTTATTTTAGGCTGACCTTCAATCCAAATGATGAAGAAGCAATAAAACGGGTTATAAATTATCCCCGTCGGGGTATTGGTGATACCACCATAGAAAGAATAATAATCGCTGCCGACCAGCATAATATCACACTGTGGGAAGTCATTATTGATTCACACCGTTATCTTGATGCCCGCAGTGCGACTGCAGTTGGAAACTTCGCACTGATGATCCAGAGCTTTCAGGTGATGACAAAAACTCATTCTGCCTACGATACCGCTTTGCATATTGCCCAACACTCTACCCTCTTGAAGGATCTGTACTCTGATAAATCTATTGAAGGCCTCAGCCGATACGAAAATATTCAGGAGCTACTAAATGGGATTAAAGAATTTAGCGAACGCGAAGATATTGAAGAAAAGGGCCTCGATGTTTTCATGCAGGACGTAGCCTTGCTCACTAACGATGACAACGATAAGAATCCAAATGCTGATACTGTTTCATTAATGACCATACACTCGGCAAAAGGATTGGAATTTGATAATGTATTTGTGGTTGGCCTCGAGGAAAATCTCTTCCCCTCGCAGATGTCATTAAGTTCCCGGGTTGATCTCGAAGAAGAAAGACGCCTTTTTTATGTGGCAATAACCAGAGCAGGAAAGAAGTTATATTTATCATACGCCACCTCCCGATACCGCTGGGGATCATTAACAAGCTGTGAACCCAGCAGGTTTATCGATGAGATTGATGCAAAATATCTCGAACTTGATTTCAAGCCTCAATTAAAAAATACAGGAAACCCGTTTTTTGATGACGAACGATCGGCATGGCAGCAAAAAGAAACGTTTAGCAGGCCTAAACCCAGTCCCGTGCAAAAAACAACGTCGATCCTTCCAAAGGCTCATGTTCCCAGTGCCGACTTCGCCCCTTCTGATACATCAGGTTTGCAGGTTGGTATGGAGGTGGAGCATGAACGGTTTGGATATGGCAAGGTTATCAACCTAGAGGGCAATAAACCGGACATAAAGGCTACTATTTTCTTTAAAGAATTAGGACAGAAGCAATTATTGCTAAAATTTGCTAAATTGAAAATTGTAAAATAAAACCAAAAAGTCGCTCCACAGCTTAAAATACCACATTTTTGTTTAGCGCAAACACTGAATTACCATGACATTTGATTATAATACCACAAGAAAAAAGCTAATTCTTGCAGAATACGGGCGTAATGTGCAGAATATGGTGAAATATATTGTAGCTCTGCCTACCAAAGATGAGCGGAATCGTTACGCGCAGGTCGTCATAGACTTGATGGGTTTTCTGAATCCCCACCTCCGCGACGTAGCCGATTTTAAACATAAATTATGGGATCATTTACACATCATATCCGACTTCAAAATTGATGTCGACTCCCCATATCCGAAACCTTCTGAGGACGCTATCCGCTTTAAGCCGGCACCTTTAGCATATCCTCAGCAGAGAATAAAATATAAACATTACGGTAAAACTGTTGAACTCATGATCAGCAGGGCCAAGGCCATTGAAGAACCGCAAAGAAAACAACTGATGGTTCAATCAATAGCTAACTTCATGAAAATGGCTTATGTTACCTGGAATAAAGACAGCGTAGCCGACGAAACTATCATTAAAGATCTTCGGGAAATGTCGAATGGTGCTTTGCAACTTGAGGAGAATGTTAATCTTCAGCGGATTGAAGTGCGCCAGGCTAATCCTGTAAACAGACAGCGAAATAGTAATCAGAACAATAAAAACAGGCAAAATAGCAACAGCAATAGCAGGAATAATGCTGGTGGTTCGAATCGTCAGAGATCAAATAACCCGGGAGGCAAAAGATATTAGCCCTGGTATTTCCCTTTTGCAAAACTTATCGAAATCATTTTCTTATTAAGAGATGGGCATTTGTTATGGCCTTATCAAAACATTAGACTTTATCATATCAGATGAACGCATTTGAAATTGTTGGTGGAAAGCCATTAAAGGGTGAAATAACCCCTCAGGGAGCGAAAAACGAAGCACTACAGATCATTTCCGCAGTGCTTCTTACTCCGGAAAAAATTACAATCAGCAATATCCCCGACATAAAGGACGTAAATAAACTAATCGAACTGATCGGCGATTTGGGCGTAAAAGTTGAACGTTTAAATAAAGACACATACACGTTCGAAGCGTCGAATATCAATCTCGACTTTTTTCATTCTGAATCATTCCGTTCAAAAGGCGGGAGTTTAAGAGGATCGATCATGATAGTCGGTCCCTTATTAGCCCGCTTTGGAAAGGCTGCCATCCCTAAACCGGGCGGCGATAAAATAGGAAGACGACGTCTCGATACTCACTTTCTTGGATTTGAAAAGCTGGGTGCCAAGTTTGTGTACGATAAAAAGACCAACTTTTTCAATGTGGATGCGAGCGATCTTAAAGGCGCCTACATCCTTTTGGATGAAGCATCAGTAACCGGAACAGCGAATGTTGTAATGGCGGCAGTATTAGCCCGAGGGACAACTACAATTTACAACGCGGCATGCGAACCTTATCTCCAACAACTATGTAAAATGCTCAACCGTATGGGCGCTAAAATTACCGGAGTAGGTTCCAACTTGCTTACTATTGAAGGCGTGAAAAAATTAGGTGGTACTGAACATCGGCTACTTCCGGATATGATTGAGATAGGATCATTCATCGGCCTGGCAGCCATGACTGAATCGGAAATTACCATCAAAGACGTTAAATTTGAGGAACTGGGTATGATTCCTGAAGTATTCCGGAAACTAGGGATTCAATTTGAACTTCGCGGTGATGATATCTACATCCCAGCCCAAAAGCATTATGAAGTGGAAACCTTCATTGACGGATCAATCATGACCATTGCCGATGCCCCATGGCCTGGCTTTACACCTGATTTATTGAGCATTATGCTGGTTGTAGCCACACAGGCCAAAGGAAATGTGCTGATCCATCAGAAGATGTTTGAAAGCCGCTTATTCTTCGTCGACAAATTAATCGACATGGGGGCGCAAATCATTTTATGTGATCCTCACCGTGCCACGGTTATTGGACTAGACAAAAAAGTAAAACTTCGCGGGATCTCCATGACCTCGCCCGATATTAGAGCTGGGGTATCTCTATTAATCGCAGCACTTTCTGCTCAGGGTACATCTACAATTTTCAATATAGAGCAAATTGAACGCGGCTACCAGGATATCGACATAAGGTTGAGAGCATTAGGCGCAAATATTAAACGTATCACTGCCACTGACAGCGGTCATTAAAAATAAAGAGTCTGGAAGAAGCGCATTGAGAAATCAATGCGTTTTTTTGTATATTTAATTTTAACCGTCGCCATTTATGTCCTTTTACTCACGGCATCCTAAAGAGGTTCAAATAATAGCGGGCTTTGCATTAATCAAGCTTTTCATACATCTTTTATCGAATAGTCACTATGGATTTCACAGAGACGAGCTCCTATACATGGCTATGTCGGAGCATCTCGATTGGGGATATAAAGAAGTCCCCCCTTTTATAGCAGGGATTTCCTGGTTCTCTTATACCGTATTTGGCGACAGCGTATTTGCCATGAGAATTTTACCGTCCCTGGCGAGTGCTTTAATAGTATTTATGACAGGACTTTTCGTCCTTGCGATGAACGGTAGAACGTTTTCGATCGTTGCTGCTTGTGCAGCAATGGTGATATCGCCTTCATTTCTAGCATCAGGATATCTGCTTCAGCCGGTGGTCTTTGATCAACTCTTCTGGGTTTTGTCTGCTTACTTTATGGTCAAGCACCTTCAAACCAGAAAAACAAACTACATCTATTTGTTAGGAGTGTCAGTGGGCCTTGGAATGCTAACTAAATACACCATGGCACTCTTTGTAATAGCTTTAATCGGTGGCCTCCTCATAAGTCCGCAAAGAAAGGTATTGTTGAACAAAGACTGGCTAATGGCCTTTGCAATTGCTTTCATTATTTTCCTGCCCAACCTCATTTGGCAGCTAAGCCATGGCATGCCGGTAATTTCCCATATGAACGAATTGAAAGCCAGTCAGCTGGATTACATTGATCCTTTATCAACGTTCACTCAACTTTTTATAACCCACGCATCCGCCTCAGTCGTATGGCTATCAGGGCTTATATATTTATTTTTTACTAAGAGTAATTCAAGATATATCTTTATCACGTACGCTTTCATTTTAGTTGTCATTCTTCTCTTAGCGTTCAACGGCAAAGTTTATTACAGTTTCGGCGCATTTCCTATGTTATTTGCCGCTGGCGGTATTTGCATGCAGAAAGTTATGGGAAGCATAACCCCGCCGTTACGATATGGGGCAGTCTGTTTGATATTAGCACCCTCGCTCCTGCTGATTCCCATTGTGGTTCCGATTTTATCCTTTAGATCAACTTTACGCTTTTTCGAATTTACTACCAGCAATGGGTTGGAATTCCCTGTCAAATGGGAAGACCAGGGTACTCACGATACCACTCAGGATTATGCTGATATGCTTGGCTGGGAAGAGATCGCTAAACATGCGTCGACGGCGTATCAAAAAATCCCAACTGAAGAACGAGCTAAAACCACACTCATTACAGATAACTACGGTCAGGCTGGTGCTATTATGCACTTTAGCAATAAGTAGGATTTGCCAAACCCGGTTAGTTTAAGCAGCAGTTTCGCGCTATGGTCTCCCGATTCAATTCAAACTAAGCACATCATTATGATTGATGATGATATAGGCGATATCGCGAAAGCATTCAATTCTAATGAGCAGATCGGACAGGTTGAAAATCCCTACGCAAGGGAAAAAGGCACAGGGATATATCTGCTATCTGATCCTTTAGTTGACGTTAACCGGTTCTACCAGAACGAGCGTCAAAAGGAACTGAACTAAGCACCAACGTGCTCAGGCTGAGATTGCGTTGATAATATCATACTGGGTGATAATCTCAATCTTGCCATCTTCGTCTTCAACTAGCACCGCCATATTATCTTTATTAATAATCGATGAAATCTTGTCGATGGAAGTATTCAGATCAATGAAAGGAAAAGAGGCTGTCATGATCTCTTTAACACTTCCCGATTTTAATGAGGGATTATCAAGCACTGAATTTAATATGTCGCTTTCTGTGAGCTTTCCAATAATCATCCCTTGCTGAGTCACCGGAATCTGAGAAATATTAAGTGATTTAATGGTGTTAATAGCTTCAAGTACCGATTTCTCGCAGTCAATAGTGATAATATCCTGGCGTTCTCTTCGGGACAAAATTGATTTGGCAGTGAGCTTTTCATCTGCAAGGAAGCCGCGTTCCCTAAGCCAGTCTTCATTGTACATTTTACCCATGTATCTTGAACCATGGTCGTGGAATATAATGACTACAACATCACCATCCTTTAATTCATTTTTCAGCTGCATAAGTCCAGCCAGAGCAGAACCTGCAGAGTTACCAGCGAACAGTCCTTCCTTCCGCGCTATCTCACGGGTCATCAAGGCTGCATCTTTATCGGTCACCTTCTCAAAGCGATCAATTACATTAAAATCAACATTCTTCGGAAGGAAATCTTCGCCTATGCCTTCTGTGATATAGGGATATATCTCATTTTTATCGAATTCACCCGTTTCCTTAAACTTCTTAAATACTGATCCATAGGTATCAATACCCCAAACTTTTATGTTTGGATTTTGCTCTTTTAAATATTTTCCAGCTCCGGATATAGTTCCCCCTGTTCCAACTCCCACAACTAAATGGGTAATCTTACCTTCAGTTTGTTCCCAAATCTCAGGGCCCGTTTGTTCGTAATGTGCCAGGGAGTTGGAAAGATTGTCATACTGGTTTGGCTTCCATGAATTTGGAACTTCCCTTTCCAGACGAGTTGATACAGAATAATATGAACGGGGATCTTCAGGTTCTACATTCGTTGGGCAGACAATAACCTCAGCGCCAAATGCCCTCAAGGCATCTACTTTCTCCTTAGATTGCTTATCAGTGGTCGTGAAAATACATTTATAACCTTTTACAACAGCAGCAATTGCCAGACCCATTCCGGTATTACCAGATGTACCTTCAATGATCGTCCCGCCTGGTTTTAATCGTCCATCCAGCTCTGCATCATTAATCATCTTAATTGCCATACGGTCTTTGATAGAGTTTCCCGGGTTTGTTGTTTCAATCTTAGCTAATACCGTTGCTTTGACATCTTTAGTTATCACGTTTAATTTTACCAAAGGTGTATTGCCAATCGTGTCGAGAATGTTGTTATACCACATAATACAAATTTAAGGAAATACTTGAAGGATGTTAAGGCTTTGGCTAAAATCTAAGTCAATCTTTGATGCATTAATTTTTATCTTAGGGTTTGATAATTCTTTATATACCCCATGCATTCACAACTATCCTCACTAACCTTACTCCTGATTTGTTGCCTGCTTTTTCCATTAGTCACCTCAGCTCAATCATCCAGGAAAAAATATGTGATTAATGGATACGTAGGCGGTTATCGCGGAACCCCTGTAGACATCGACGCGATAGATGCTAATAAGTTGACACATATTAATTACGCTTTCGTCAATTGTATTGACAGCATGGCGGTTTTAAGCAATTTGAAAACCGATACCATTAATTTTAGGCTCTTAAATTAACTTAAAAAGGTCAATCCTGACCTCCAGATTTTGATTTCCATTGGAGGATGGACCTGGAGTAAAAACTTCTCAGACGCTGCTCTGACGCCGACGTCAAGGGCTTTGTTCGCTAAAACCAGCGTCGACATCATACGGCAACATAAACTCGATGGAGTAGATATTGATTGGGAATACCCCGGACAAAGAGGAGATAATAATAAATTCAGGCCTGAAGACAAACAGAATTTCACCTTGATGTTCGTGGAATTACGCAAGGAACTGGACAAACTATCTGCAGAAACGGGGGAAAAATACTTATTAACGGCAGCTTTGGGCGCTTCGAAAAGCTTTATTGCGAATACGGAGATGGATAAGGTGGCTAAGATTCTGGATTACCTTTTTGTCATGACTTATGACTTTGGCGGACCAAATGGAACGGTCGGACATCACACGAATCTTTACTCATACGGTCCGGAAAAAAACAGTTCCTCGGCAGATCAAGCGATACGCGATTTCATCGCAGCCGGTGTTCCAGCACATAAACTCGGAATCGGAGTAGCATTTTACGGCAAATCTTTTGACGCAGCTGGCATAGAGAATAATGGACTTGGACAGGCCAACGTTAGGTCTGTAGCCGGAACCCCAAGCCCTTCAGCGGGACAGGCTGGCGGCTTCACCAAGCTCAAGGAAAGTGTGATTAATCAAAATGGCTATATTCGCTACTGGGATAAAGATGCCCAGGCACCTTATCTTTTTAACCCGGAGAAAAAGGTCTTCATAACTTATGATGATGAAAAATCGACGAAGCTGAAAGCCAAATATGTAAAGAAACATAAGCTGGCTGGCGTATTTTTTTGGGAATACTTCAGCGATCCTAAAGAACACCTACTGAATGTACTTGATAAAACTTTAAATTAATTATACCTTATGAGCCTACTTACCGCGATACAACGCATTTCACTCACTACTCTAATGGTTTTCGGGTCCATATTAGTATACGGACAAACAACTATAAGTAAATGGCAAGACGGCAAAACGGGAGCTGTTTCTATTACCTATGATGATGGATCCATAAATCAATTCCGCAAAGCCCTGCCTATAATGAATAGAATGAACATACCTGCCACGTTCTATATCATCACGGGGCAAATTCCCGGTTCGCAATATCCGGGCCGTTTTATTGGGAGGCCAGTGAAAGACATTATCCTGGAAACTGCAACAATTCCAACAAATAAAGACAATTTCTATGAACGGGCCTCAGCTGCCGGATTCCTGGGATTTCAAGGCACTCTGGACTATCACACTAACGCGGGCGCCCAGATCGACGCTGGAAGGGTGGATGCAGCTTACAAAATCATGGATGAGCTCTATAAAAAAGTGCGCGACGGGGGATTTGCGCCAGGAAACAAAGTGAATAACGAAGTAGAAGAGGCCAAAGGAGTAACATGGGACGACATAAGAACTTACGCCGCACAGGGGCACGAATTTGGAAGCCATACAGTAACCCACGCCCGTCTTGCGGCCCTCGATGAAGCAAATATGTTATATGAACTTGAAAAGAGCAGAGAAGACATTCTAAAGCAACTCGGCCCGAAATACACTTTTTCTGCCGAAGGTCCCTATGGTATAGAAAACGAACGGGTCATGGAATATGCCCATAAAATTTATCCTGCCCTGCGTAATCGTATGCCGGAACCTTTCCTGGAGGAATTAAATCGGTCCAGCCGGAAAAATCCAGGTTCATTCAACAAAGAATATGTCCAGTGGCAAAGGGGTGCAACAACCAAAACTCCTATGCCCCTGATGAAATCATGGATTGACACGACAGCCGCAAAAGATAATATATGGTTAGTTCTGGTCATACATGGAGTTGATGGGATTGGTTGGGAAGCTCTTACCAGTGCAGCCCTGGATGAATACTTTCAATATATGAAAGCCGAAGAAAAAGACTTATGGATAGCAACGTTCGCAGACGTCACGAAATATATTCGCGAACGAATGAACGCATCAATAAAGACTAAAGAAAAGAAGGATAAAGTGACTGTTAGTCTAACCCATAATCTGGATAAATCGATGTATGATATTCCGCTAACATTAAAAACTTACGTCCCGGACGCTTGGGATGACATAGAAGTCAGACAAAAAAATCTAATAAAAATTCTGAAACCTCAAAAAGACGCAAAAGGAAGTTTTGTGACGTACCAGGCTTTACCCAATGCGGGCGAGATTAAATTAGTCAGTAAATGACATTTTCAATGGAGCTCAATAAATCCAGGGTACACTTGAAATTATAAATTACCTGAAGCAGATACTAGAACTTCAGGTGTTTCACTGTCAGTCCGTTGTTTATTAATTGTTTCAGGGAATCTATTCCGACCCTTAAATGAGTTTCAACAAATTGCTCCGTTACCTTCGAATCGCTTTCCGCTGTCTTCACCCCTTCCGGGATCATAGGCTGGTCTGAAACCAACAATAAAGCACCCGTAGGGATTTTGTTAGCAAAACCAGTAGTGAAGATGGTGGCTGTTTCCATATCTACTGCCATTGCGCGAAGGCTCTTTAAATACTTTTTAAACACTTTATCATGTTCCCAAACACGTCGGTTAGTGGTATATACAGTTCCCGTCCAATAATCTCGTGAATGATCACGAATGGTAGTTGAAATTGCTTTCTGGAGTGCGAATGAGGGCAAAGCCGGAACTTCTGGAGGGAAATAATCATTCGAAGTTCCTTCTCCTCTTATCGCAGCTATGGGAAGGATAAGATCACCGATATTATTATTTTTCTTTAAGCCGCCACATTTTCCGAGGAATAAAACCGCTTTAGGTTTGATCGCAGTTAGCAAATCCATCATGGTTGCAGCTAATGGACTGCCCATACCAAAATTGATTAAGGTGATTCCATTTGCTGATACGCTCTGCATAGGTTTATCAAGGCCTATGATCGGGGCATTGTCATTCCACTCGGAAAAAAGGTTCAGATACCTGGAAAAATTAGTGAGTAATATGAAGCTGGTGAAGTCAGCTAATGGCCTGCCCGTATATCTTGGCAGCCAATTATGGACAATATCTTCTTTGTTTTTAAGACCTGATTTAACTGCCGAATTAACTTCCTTTTTCTTCTTTTTTGTTACTGCTCCTTCAACCGGATCTTTCTTGACGTCTTTCTCTTCGTTCATAATTTAATTCTGTTAAACAAAGAACCCCCGATTAAATCGGGGGCTCTTCTTATGCTACTTTTAATTTCTTAAGGTCGGATTTCTCAAATTTATCAGTGGCATAATCGAGCGTGATAAATAAGTCCTTCGTGCTCTTGCCCGAGGGTGTTTCATACATGGCATCGATCATGATGGCCTCACATATTGAGCGT
>NZ_JBASJU010000427.1:0-8951 GCF_049655485.1 Daejeonella sp. | reverse complement strand
CCTCCTTCGAAATTAAAAATAGAATGCGCACCCCAACCGTGTTCATCGTCTCCGATAAGTTCCCTGTCCGGGTCGGCCGATAAAGTAGTTTTTCCTGTTCCTGAAAGCCCAAAGAAAATTGCAGTATTACCCCGCTCGCCTTTGTTCGCCGCGCAGTGCATCGACAATACCTGCTTTGCAGGCAGCAAAAAATTTAAGACAGAAAACATAGCTTTCTTAATCTCACCGGTATAACCAGTACCTCCTATGAGTACTATTTTGCGGTTAAAGTTTATTATAGAGAAGTTCGCCTGCCTGGTACCGTCTAAAGCTGGATCAGCCAGGAAGCCTGGTGCAGCCAGAATAGTCCAGTCGGGGTGAGCTGATTCCGACTCATCCGGCCCTAAGAAAAGATTATGAGCAAATAGATTCTGATAGGCTGTTTCCGTAATGGTCCTTACTCCCAGTCGATAATCTTCGTCGGCACAGACTGATCCATCCCTCACGAAAAGTGTTTTATCTTTCAGATAGTATAAGAATTTCGTGTAAAGCTTGTTGAAGTCTTTCTCTGAAAATGGAAAGTTGACATCACCCCACCATACATGGTCGGCTGTAATCTCATCTTTTACAATAAACCTGTCCTTTGGTGAACGTCCGGTAAACTTTCCGGTATTTACCGCCAGCGCCCCGGAACTACTTATTATACCTTCATTTTTATCCAACGCTATTGTTGTTAATTCTCCAGGACTAAGCTGATAGAAAAATTCCTGCGCATGGAGTCCCAGGTATCCCAGATCGGGAACCTCGCTATTGATCGTGATTCGTCTCATATCACTTATGTCTTTTTTTGGTTAGTTAGGGGATAAATCTAAGGCCTTGTAACTATAATGGCAAGTAAAAACTAGTTGAAAATCAACTGATTGTACTTTGTACACTAAGCTATATTGCTTAAATTCAGGCCCCTTGACCTTAGAACACGGAACAGGTAATTTAGTTTGGAGGGTACACGGCAAGGCCCAAAATGGTATATAAATTGTCTGTTTATTAAATGTTCTGCTAAATAATTTAAACTTCTATCAATATCTTCGCTATTGAATGCAAGCAGATATCCGAATATTTATTACGATTTTTACCTTCACATACTAAAAGTCACATCTTAACATGCTTAACATTTTTAAATGTGCATTCAGCGTTTTTCTCCTCCTCTTAATCTCTTTAACCTCTTCCGCACAATCCACACAAGTTGAGTCTGATTTAAAACAGATCATGAAGGAACAAGACATTATTGGGATGTCATACGTGGGTGTTAAAGGAGGGAAGATTATCGAAGCCAGTTCACTAGGGCTGAAAAATATTGAAAGCAATACACCTTTATCAAATGATGATATTTTCAGGATAGCTTCGATTTCGAAATCGTTCTCTGCTACATCAATTATGCAGCTGGTGGAGGCGAAGAAAATATCTTTGGACGATGATTTTGGCAAGCTCGTAGGATTCAGAATAAGAAACCCTAATTTTCCTGACAAGGTGATCACGCTGCGGATGGTCATGTCGCATACCTCAAGTATCAATGATAGCCAGGGTTATTTTAACCTTGACGTTATAAATCCAGATAAAAACCCAGACTGGGCCAAATGCTATAATACTTATGCTCCGGGTGCTGACTATGAATACTGTAATTTAAATTACAATATGGTGGGGGCACTGATCGAACGTGTTTCCGGGGAGCGTTTTGATAATTATGTTAAAAATCATGTTTTAGAGCCGCTGGGCCTTTATGGCGGTTATAATGTTGATTCGCTTGATAAAAGCAAATTCGTTACGCTTGCGAAAAAATGACCGGACATACGGGCTCTGCTTATGGCCTTTATAGCATCATGTTCTTTAATCCGAAAGAAGATTTCGGTTTTGTGGTGATAGTGAATGGAAGCAGTACTGCAGAAAAGTACACCAGAGGACTAAGAACCATCATGTATACTACTATAAACAGCTTATATGATAATTTGATAAAATAGAGTTTGCTAACTATCGTTATCTTATTTTTAAATAATCGTTTAGATTTGAAGCAGATTGGAATTATCTCTGTTATATTGTACAGGCAAATTTATAATTATCACCTAAGGGAAATTATTCCCATAAAAAAAAGAAATAATGAGTAGTAGAAGAATATTCCTTCAGCAAGCCGCACTGATCAGTGCTGGTGTGATGGCAAATCCGGTAGACCTTTTCAGCAAACCGCGTAAGAAAATTGGACTGCAGTTATACACCTTGAGAAATCTGATTTCGAAAGACGTCCGCGGAGTGATTGCCAAAGTTGCGGATATCGGTTTTAAGGAAGTCGAAACCTATGGATTTTCTCCTACTGGAGGCTTTTGGGGACTAAAACCTAATGAGTTTAAATCCCTTATGAGAAGCCATGGGATAAAATCGCCGAGCGGGCATTATAATTTCGAGCCTTATTTGGGCAAAGATGATATGGATAGCCTGAAATCAAATATTGAAGCTGCCAATGAGCTTGATCAAAAATATCTTACTGTTCCTTATTTAAGTGATGGTCTGAGAAAGAATCTTGACAGCTATAAATCTCTTGCGGAAAAATTAAACAAGGCTGCTGTCCTGGCGAAAGACGCTGATTTGCAATTGGTGTATCATAACCATGATTTTGAATTTATCAATTTCAATGGCACTACCGGATTCGATGTTTTATTGCGCGAAACGAGCCTCGAAGATCTTAAGTTCGAATTGGATATCTACTGGACTGTAAAAGCTGGAAAAGATCCGATTGCTCTATTCAACCAGAATCCGGGAAGATATGTGATGTGGCATGTCAAGGATATGGATAAAGTCGACAAATCGTATACAGAAGTGGGTTCTGGAAGTATCGATTATAATAAGATCTTCGCAAACTATAAGTTGTCGGGTATGAAACACTACTTTGTAGAGCAGGACGTTATCAAGGGCGATCCGTATGAGAGTATCACTCGTAGTTTTCAGCATGTTAAAAACAATATTCTTTAGCCGGGGTGAATGAATTATGTTTTGGGTGTTGATATTGGTACTGGCAGCACTAAAGCAGTTGCTGTCGGGTATGATTCCATAGCAATTGGGACCAGCCAATATCATTACCCAACATATTCTCCACAGGCTGACTATAGCGAGCAGAATCCGGAACTTATTTGGGAAGCATTCAAAAACTGCCTGCAGGATACGGTGGATAGAATGCAGGGTAGCCCCGTAGCTATTTGTTTAAGCAGTGCCATGCACAGTTTAATCCCTGTGGATAGGCAGGGTGTAAAATTGATGGATATGATTACCTGGGCAGACTGCCGAAGCGATTCAATCGCAACCCGGTTAAAACACTCAGCGAAGGGTAAGCATATTTATGAGTTGTCGGGCATGCCTGTACACGCGATGTCTCCACTTTGTAAAATCATCTGGTTAAGAGAAAATATGCCCGTCGTATTCGAACAGGCTTATAAATTCATTTCCATAAAAGAATACATTTGGTATAGGTTATTTGGAGAGTATGTTATTGATCATTCCATAGCCGGCGCCACGGGAATGCTGGATATTGGCAGCTTCACATGGAACTCAGAACTATTGGCTTTGGCCGGGATCCGGGAAGATCAATTATCCCAACCAGTAAAGACGGATTATACACCTACCCTTACAAGTTCCTTAGGGGGGATGCTAAATAATGAGACAGCCTTTTACATCGGTGCCAGCGATGGTTGCCTGGCTAACCTGGGAAGTTTTGCCATCCGTAAAGGTGTGGCTGCTGTCACGATCGGAACAAGCGGTGCTATAAGGATAGCCAGCGAAAAACCCATCATAAATACTTCGGCCATGACCTTCAGCTATTGTCTCGATGAAAAAACATTTATTTGTGGCGGCCCGGTTAATAATGGGGGAAATATACTGGATTGGTTGATTACCGGTTTTTTGGGAAAGACTAATAACAAGGAAACATTTATTGAGGTATTTAAAATGGCCGAACAGGTTTCCCCAGGCGCTGAGGGCTTGCTATTTCTTCCATATCTGAATGGGGAAAGGGCTCCGGTCTGGGATGCGAGCAGTTCCGGAGCATTTATCGGAATTCGTTCGCGCCATACCCAAGCCCATTTTTGCCGCGCTGTACTTGAAGGAATTTGTTTCGCACTATACGAGGTTCTGTGGGCTGTTGAAGATGGATCGGACGGTATAGAGCAGATCAATGTGAGCGGGGGTTTTGTAAATTCAAAAACCTGGATGCAGCTGCTTGCTGATATAACCGGAAGGCGACTTGCCCTGGTACAAACAGAGGATGCATCTGCCATAGGAGCAGCATTTATCGCTTTAAAAGCGCTCGGCATGAATGGCGGTAAATACCCGGATGAGCCGGGAAAAGCTACTCTGTTTATTGAGCCGGATATGGTTCAGCACCATTTATATTCCCGAAATTTTGCAGTTTATAGGAACTTATATTCCAGTTTGAAAAACAGTATGCATCAATTAAGCACCGAAAATAACTGAACATGTCATTACTTATAGTCCTCTTTGGCCTGATACTTCTCCTGGTTCTGATAGTTAAGAAACTGAGCCCGATGATCGCGCTGCTTTTAGTCTCTATTATCACTGGTTTATTGCTCGGTATGCCGGTGGGGAAAGTAATGACGACGATTGGTACCGGGATTGGCGGAACATTAGGCAGTATGATTATGGTTCTGGCCTTAGGCGCCATGATGGGTAAATTGATCGAAGATACAGGGGCTGCTAAAAAGATTGTATTTATACTTATTCGTTTTTTTGGTTATAAAAATATTCAATGGGCGATCCTACTCACCGGTTTAATGGTAGGCATTCCCTTATTCTACAATGCCGGTTTTGTGGTTCTGGTCCCATTAGTCTTTGCCATCGCCTCCACTACGCGTTTACCCCTGCTTTATCTGGCACTACCCATGGCAGCTTCTTTATCGGTCACTCACGGATTTCTGCCCCCGCACCCCGGGCCAATTGCCCTTGCATCAATTTTTAAAGCCGATGTAGGTTTAATTCTTATTTATGGTTTAATACTAAGTGTTCCGATTGCGATTGCAGGAGGTATCGTTTTTCCCAGGTTAATCTTGAAGAGCAATATGGGCGATATCCCGGCAGAGTTCAATCCGGAAGGTGAAGAATTACTTCCTTCGGGATTCAGGAGTTTCGTGACCGCCCTGCTTCCGGTGGTTCTTATTATTGTTGGGACTATTGGTACAAATTTCCTGCCCGGGGGGCCGGTAGACCCTGTCTTTGTTTTCCTTTCTGACCCGACGGTAGCCCTCCTTATTGCAGTCATCATGACCATAATTATTCAGAAAATTCCGGTAGCTAAGGCTATGGATTCCTGCACCGAAGGCGTAAAAAGTATTGCAATGATTATTCTCATTATTGCTGCCGGAGGAGCTTTCAAGCAGATATTGATAGACAGCGGGGTAGGAGAAACCGTTAAGAATCTGTCTTCGTCCATGGACTTATCGCCGCTTTTTCTGGCCTGGATTATTACCGCCCTGCTGCGGGTTACGCTGGGGTCGGCAACGGTGGCCGGCCTGACAGCATCAGGGATAGTATTGCCCCTGGTCGGAGCGGGCGTATCAGCAGAACTCATGGTATTATCAGTAGGCGCAGGGAGCCTGATGTTTTCTCATGTCAATGATACCGGATTCTGGATGTTTAAAGAATATTTTAATCTCAGTTTAAAACAAACCTTCGGTACATGGACTGTCATGGAAAGTATCGTTTCGGTATTGGGACTGCTGGGGGTACTGTTATTGAATCAATTTATATAATTAACAATGAAAATAGGACTTATTGGCCTGGGTAAAATGGGTTATAATCTGGCCCTGAATTTAAAGAAATGCGGGCATCAGGTAATTGGTCATGACGTCAGCCAGGATACGATGCATCAAATTAACGGGGAAGGAGTGCCGACCTCTGCTTCGCTGGGTGGGCTTATTGAAGAGCTGGGAGAAAAACGGGTCGTTTGGCTTTTGATTCCTTCCGGTGGTCCTGTAGATGAAGTTCTATCGCAACTCAAACCACTACTTTCCAAAGGAGATATGATCGTTGAAGGCGGTAACTCCAATTATAAAGACTCCATACGACGTGCGCAGGAGTGGTCGGATCTTGAAATAGATTATTTGGATTGCGGAACCAGTGGGGGTACTGAAGGTGCTTTAAATGGTATTTGTGCGATGCTCGGCGGCAGCAAATCCGCATTCGACAGGATTGAGCCGGTCCTCAAGGATATTTCACTTCCTGGTGCCTATCTATATTGTGGCGGACCTGGTTCCGGGCATTATGTTAAAATGATCCACAATGGAATTGAATATGGTATGATGCAGGCCATTGCTGAAGGTTTTGAAATGCTTCAGAAGAGTGAGATGGACCTGGATCTGGCTGCCATTGCTGGTCTTTGGAATCAGGGTTCGGTTGTAAGAAGCTGGCTGATGGAACTTACGGAAAGGGCACTTAAAAAAGAACCTGACCTTGGGTCAATAAAAGGAATCATGCATTCCTCAGGAGAAGGCAAATGGACGCTGGAAGATGCATTGGATAAGCAAATTGCAACCCCTGTAATAGCCTTGTCGCTTATTATGCGTTACAGATCCCTTGAGGATGATTCATTCGCAGGTAAGGTTGTAGCAGCCCTAAGAAACGAGTTTGGAGGCCATGCTCTGGTTAAAAAATGAATGAAAATAGGTGTTTTGGCATCCTTGGTTCTATTTTATCGCCAAAAAATTGAAATTGGATGAAAAATAAATGAAAAACCATTTGGCAATACCTCTAAATAAATTAGATTTGTTAAACCTTAATCAATTATTTAAAAAGAAAAAGATGGATAAGTTTACACAAATGAAGGAATTGTTTGCTTCTGTAGAAGCTGACGCTAATAAATTTTACAATTCAGGCAACAGTGCTGCCGGAACACGCGTTCGTAAAGGCATGCAGGATCTTAAAAACCTTGCTCAAGAGATCAGAACTGAAGTAACAGCGAAAAAAAATAGCGCTAAATAATTCAGAGGTATTTCAAAAATATTAAAACCCGCCCCGATTACGATCAGGGCGGGTTTTTTATTTGATAATCAAGATGCTGCCCTGCAACATACCGGGCCCTGATTTTATAATTGGCCGAAGGGATGGGTTTTTTTAGATTTCAGATAGTCTTTCTCTAACAATAAGTCGATGGTTTTATTTACGAAGATTTGAATTTCTTCGTGCTGAGCAAGAAACGTTTTGTGCTCCGAGATGAAAAGATAAAGTTCCATGATAAGCCGCTGCACGAGTTCCGTGTTCCCGACATGGGAAATATCCTCACAGATATATATAATATGACTTTTGATAAGTGCTTCAATCTCAATTTTACCAAGCATTTTTAAATATATCCTGGTAAAATCGATCTTACTGAATTTTGTCCTTGCTTTAAGCCGGGTTTTAAAGAATTCCAGGTCGTCCATATTTCCATGCTCCTGGAATATTTCCGCAATAGCGAGATCGAGATTACCGCTCGAGTTCTCCGCCCGGAACCGGGCCATCTGATAGGCCTTTTCTTTATCAATCTTGAGCAATCCCCGTAATCCTGATGCAGACTCTTTAGAGCTTTTCAAAAGAGATGTCGCAAAGAAGAGGCTATGATATTCAGCCTTATCTAGAGCTGCAAGTTTATCCATCGCAAGTGCGCGTACCTGAATTTTTTCGTCACTTTTAGCTATTTCAGCCAGGCAGCTGTGTATGCCGGGCTCGTCGGAGTTTTGAAAATCATAATTCTGCAGAACATAAACCTTAACCTGCGAACAGAAATCTTTTAGGGCATCAATGAAGACGGTTTCAGGGAACGAAAACTTTCCAGAAACGCCTATAAGATATTTTATGGCTTCTAACCTGGCCTGGTAATTTTTTGACGTGTAGAATTGCTCTACATATTTGTCAGTTTCAGCCTGGCCTTCGTTTACCAGCATCTTTAGAAACCCTCTTGTTTATCTGCTGCTGTACCTCTCGGATCTTACATTTTCGGTAGCATTGTTCATAATTCTGAGGTTTACACGTTCATAATTCAGAAAGGAGAATGCTTATACATACGCAAAAAGCATTCTCCCCGATTTGTTATATGGATTTTTTATTCCTGGTTAAGACATCAGGTGTTTCGGCCTCATTAAAGAATTTATCTATTCTCGTAATTTTCCAGTTTTGGTACCTGTCCATTTCTAAGGTGAGGTAGTTTTCAATGACGAATCCTTCGTAAACAAAGTTCACTTTCGCTAAAACCATTGCCTCGCTACTAGCCAGTATATCGACCACGGTAGAGCAGTTCTGTTTAGTCCCGTGATTAAGGCGCATCAGCTTGACGATAGCTGGCTGGCCCTGAGTAATCACTTCGCTTCCTTTCGTAAATTTCATATGGGCATCAGCACTCAGAATTTTTTCCAATTTGTTCGCATCCGTAGTAAGATGACTTTCTGCAAAGGCTTCGAGAACATTTGTAGCTTTTACAGAGGGCGGGGTATTCGCAAGAGTTGCAGAAGTCAGGACAACACCCAGTGCTGTACTCAACAAAAGAGATTTAAGTTTCATAATGCTTGGTTTTTTTATTTCAAATGTCTGTAAGAAATAGGCCATTATGATAGGCAGAAATCACCATTCAGCTAGTGTAACTTAAATGTTAAAGGGGGGGTATTGTTAATTAAATAGAGGGTAAATCTTGCAAATTGTACTCATAATCAATGGTTTAGAATAATGGCTCTCTGTTTTAATAATTACAGTTTTGGATGGCATGTATTTAGAGGTAAAAGCGGTGTGTTAAAATTTGTTAAAGGGATATTTTGGGTGAAGAGAAAGAGAGGAGAACCAGGAACCAAGAGCCAGGAATCAGGACTGGCGGTAGTGATTTTTATAGGGGTGGTGGTCATGGAATAAGGTGTAAGGAACAAGGACCGGGGTGCGCTCGCAAAGACAAAGGG
>NZ_JBASJU010000426.1:0-4711 GCF_049655485.1 Daejeonella sp. | reverse complement strand
GCTTTAGACATTAACAGCTGTGCGATTGGAACATTAGGAGAACCTTTTATTACTAGTATGTTTGCTGATTGGGGGACAGTGGTAAGTGCGGGAGGAATTATTGTAGGAGATAGTTGCTAATCTAAGATGTTCACTTTATATTAGTGTTCACAAATAAGTGAACAAGAACAAATACTGAACATGCAAGAGGAGATCGTATACAAGGTATTACAACTGCTTGAAGAAAAGACCGGCCTTAAAGCAAGGTGGTATGCTATTGCTAATGATAAAAAAGTAGATGGAACGGTAGAGCTAAAACTTCAAAAAGAACGCATAAATATCCCCGCAGAGTTCAAGAAAGAAGTTAAGAACATTCACTTAAGTCAGTTCTATTCATTAAAAAATCAATATCCCGATTTAATAGTAATAGCAGAGACCATTTTCCCGGTTATACGAGAACAGTTACGTACAATGAACGTAAACTATGCAGATGCTAATGGTAACTGCTATATAAAGAAAGATAAGTGGGTATTTTTCGTAGATGGATTTAAAACAGACACTCCTCAGATTAATAAAAAGGATAGAGCATTTACTAAAACAGGGCTGTTATTACTTTTCCACTTGTTAAATGATGAAAAGTATTTAAATGTAACTTATCGCCAAATGTCAGAAGACTATGGAATCGCATTAGGGAATGTAAATTACATCATGAATAGTTTGAAAGACCAAGGGTATTTAATAAAAACTGATCGAAAATCCGCCAGACTAATAAATAAAAAGAAACTATTTGAAGAATGGATCACTGCTTACGAACAAAAGTTAAAACCACAATTAAGCTTAGGTAGTTACCGGTTTTTAAACAGTTTCGACAAGGATTGGAGAAAACTACCGTTAGATAACTATGAAACCCAATGGGGCGGCGAACCGGCTGCTAGTCTATTGACCGGCTATTTGAAACCCGCTAAATTAGTGTTATATACGTCAGAGAAAAAAATTGACCTGATAAAGAAATATAAATTGGTGCCGGATGAAAAAGGGCTTTTAAGCATATATAATAAGTTTTGGAAATTTGAGTGCATCAATTCAGATACTGTGCCTGATATGTTAGTATATGCAGATCTGATAAATAGCAACGATCCAAGAAATTTGGAGACTGCCACACTACTCTATGACAGATTATTTAAAGAGCAACTTTAATGAGCTTCGTGAATCGGAATTCGGGAAACTCTTGGATTCTCTGGAAAGATGTTTTAACAAATTTGAGATTGATTATTACATGGTTGGCGCTACGGCGCGGGATCTTTGGATTAGCCATCTTGATTTGCCGAGCATTCGGGCAACTATAGACGTAGATTTTTCGGTATATGTTCGATCACCTGAACAATTCACAGAGCTTAAAAATTGTTTAATTCTAAAGGAAGGTTTTGTTGCTGATAAAGAGCCGTATAGGTTGTATAGCGCAATCGGCCAAATAGTAGACTTAATCCCTTTCGGCGCAATCGAAGAAAATGGGAAAGTTGTATTAGATGAACACGGACAAATGGAATTATCGGTAGTTGGAACCCGTTGTTAAATTATTTTGAGATAGCGGGACACATGCTATTTGAAATTAGCTATGAGGACCTGATCACCGATCAATTCGATGAACATCAAGTTGCTGCCAGAATTCTAGGCCGACAAATGCAGGTAATATTGAATGACAACGAAATGCTCAGAAGTAAAATTCTACGAATACTCGCCTCACGCCTAAATAATTTTACTAGTCAGGAAATAGATTCGATGTATAATTCGGCAGATAAATCAGATACGCAAATAATCAGGTATAAGTCTGTTGATGAAGTAATTAAAGGGATAGAAGAGTAGAGCGAATCCGGCCGTTGACATTGCTTTTGTCAATCTTACTTAAAGCTTGTGCCGTCACTGCTATAAGAGACGCTGAGTTAACGAGACATACTATGGAGCGGAATATCCACCTAAAGCGGGAAATAGACTAGATGACATCTATACAAAGCATCTTGCATTCAAGATTATTTAAGGAGCTAACGTAAGGTAAATAGTTTAATACTTTGCTTCGAAATCGTGGCGTACTATGGAGCGGAATATCCACTTATGTCGGAACGGCGCCTTGGCGCCACTTAACAAATGGTAAAAGAAATAAATAAGCCTTTGATTATTCCATAAAAAACGGTCGGCTTGCCCGGAATGGGGGCAGTATAGTCAAAATACGCATCGATGATCG
Source organism: Daejeonella sp. (assembly GCF_049655485.1). Lineage (GTDB taxonomy): Bacteria > Bacteroidota > Bacteroidia > Sphingobacteriales > Sphingobacteriaceae > Daejeonella. The sequence goes on along the minus strand of NZ_JBASJU010000426.1, from coordinate 2,493 downwards.
GTAACAAGAATTATTTCTTAATTTCATGGGTCTCTAATAGATAAATTGCAAGGGTGGATGCAGCTCCCACAGCTAATTTTGCATGTCGAGGTTGAAGACCTTTGAATTTTCCGTCTTTTCCGTGACCACTGCCATATTCGTTTCTTACTTCCCCTATTCCCTGAACTACTGAGGATAAACTACCTAAAATCTGTTTTATCGAAGTTGCCGCTTTTGCTTCATTGGGAATGTCGTCAGGTGTTAGCTTTAAAAGTTTGGTTGTTTCTTTCATCAATTTAGACAAATCCCAATTTTTATCATAATACTCTTCCCGATCGTCGAAGATTGATTTACAACATGTTTCAATCAGTTCTTTGGCTAACCCAATGGAAATATGAGGAGAATTTTCGATTGATGATTCCATGAGGTTCATTTGCTGAGTAACATAATCAGCGTTCAGGATTCTTTTAATATCATTATTCTTTTTTACGATCGATTCCTTTCCTGTAATTTTCAACCTTCCAACAAAAATGGGCTTACCAGAAATACGGATTTTTTCAATAACCTCGAAATTATCTTCTATGAGATTGTCGTTGAAAATTTGAAGTAATTTATTTACTTCAGAAGATTCATTTCTCACTAAGGGATGAATCATTTCACACAAGAAGTTAAGGAATATCGAATCGTCGCATTTGAGGAGATTGAATCTTTCGTCATGAAAAATCCAATTATCCTCCCAATCATTTGGGTTATTAATCCTATGTTGCCAAATATCACCAGCAGCATTAGGAAATCTTGAATCGAACGATTCAATTTCTTGAAGATCGAATAATCTTGAAAGAAAATCAGCTTCTTCAAGCCTACCTGCCCACCAAAAACTTTCTACTTGTATGAAATCGAAGATATTCCTGCGTGTAATTTGCGATATTTTGTTGGCCATATTACTTGTATAGGTTTCTATAATCCGTATCCAACTTGATTCTGTTATATGCAAAAAGACCTTTCTCAACCTCTCTTGCAGTTTTACTTGTACTTTTCGCAATTCTTCGAATTAACCTATCAATCATTTTTGTTGGATTAATGATCACCTCAAACGACGCAAGGAAACCTAAGTTCCATTAGAAATAGCCGACTATTTGATATAGGAATAGAATTTCTAATCTTGATCAATAAGTTGAGAGTGTAATTTTCTTAAACCTAAGCAATAAGAGCGTCAGTTCAAAGCTAAAATATTAATTTTCAAGTTGTTGAAGTTTAAATGTGATTTGTGTAGACATTACATTGGATAAGTGCTCGCGTCGCTAGTTTAGCAAAATGTCTCCGCAGTAAAGCCATGTATGGAGATGCTGAGTATGTCTTGACGCGAGAACGGCGGAGGATTAGTAGAGGGTCGAGAATTTTGCGACAGCGCAGCGAGCTGTAACTAGAGAAGAGAAAGGATTTAATAGGGATTTAGTTGGTGAAGTCTAAAATAGGGTTTCTGTAGTGTATAACTTTATCTTCATAGCCAGTTATATATGAATATTTAACTTCAACTTGATCACTTTTGACTTCATCCGCAAAGGCTTTGAGATACTCCATATTAGCGGTAACATCAATCAATTTCAAAAGTTCATTCCCTGCATTGGAAAACACATGTACGGGTATTCTAACGATCGGAGTGTTTGCTTTCACATTAACAAAAATGATAATCTTACCAGAAGCAAAAATCTGCTGTGCATTCGAAGGTTGGGGTTGAATCTGAAAATGCACGAAAGCCCCAGGTTGCAATAAGCCGATTTCCGTCAGCAACGCTATATCACCGTATCCCACATTATGCTTTTCAAGCACTTTTGTACGATCCGAGGCGAAAATGTAATTGTTTTCACCTGCTTTTAGTGCGAAATTCGCAATTTTCGTGAAGACGTCAGCCTCGTGTTTAGAAAGATTTCGAATTAGCTCTAAAGTTCTTAGGGAGTATGTTTTAGGCTGTTTTATCTCCCCTGCAAGGATTTTACCCCATAGGGCTTGCATCTCCTCGTTGGATATATCTTCGACTATTTTGAAAAACCTGGCTGCCCAATCTTCTTCTGGATTTTCATCTGTTACTGGTGGTTCATCCTGTAATTGCTCAGCGGCATATGCTGTAACGCTTTCAATGTTCAGTTGTTGTTTTGCGTTTTGATAGGCTATACGGTCAGTTGCTCTTTCTTCAATAGACAAATGCTTTAAACTTAGATCATCTCCATTATTGCCTGATTCGTTTGGAGAACTAACAGCAAATTTTTCATCTTTATATTCGATCCCGCCTGTTAGTTTAGAATTATTTTTCACAGCCAAAGATATTATTTGAAGTTCTTTGGCTCGTGCTTTAGCTAAAACCTCAATCTCATATCCTTTGGTATCTATGTCTTTTCTGTCAAAGTATGATTTGGATAATTTTCCTACTGATTTCGCAACTAGATCGAGTAGCTTATCAATAGGGAGCACTTTTCCGAATCCGAATATGTCTTCCATTATGAGTGTAGTTAAGCA
>NZ_JBASJU010000425.1:0-7249 GCF_049655485.1 Daejeonella sp. | reverse complement strand
AGGTCCTGCGCCACATTCCGAATTCAACTGCGGTTCAGGGATTTTAGTGGCGAATACCTTTGAAACAACATCTAAAACCTGATCCATTTCCATTCCAACGGGAAGTTCCGTGGTCGATCCTGATGGCTCTCGTACGACCTGCAGGGCATTTGCAGTTAATGCTATTACTGCTTTTGTGGAAACTGTGGTTTCCGTTCGAGTTATCGAAGAATCTGGAATTTCTGTAAGTGCAGAATCGCTTCCGTACACAGCATCAGTTTTCTTGCCAGTGTTTTGGCAGCTAATGAAGAAAACCGATAACACTAAGATTAATGTCTTGTACTTTAATATCCTGATTAAAAGGAATTGCGCTAAATAATTCATCAAGTACCCAGCGAAAAATTAAATGCTATTTTCGATCCATCTGGTGCGATACCTAATACCTGAACACGTGAATTCTGGGCAGCCACAAGGGCCTCATAAATATCTTCCGTACGGTTTATCGTTTGGCCGTTAATATATACGATGATGCTTCCCGGGGGAATTCCAAGCTGGTTGAAGAAACCGCCGATAAGGATTTTCGAAACAACAACACCACCACCTATATTAAGTCTTTCTTTTATTGCCGGGCTAAGAGGGGAGAAGACAGCACCTAGCTTATTATTTAGCTCTTCCACTGAGGGTTGGTTTGTGGCCAGGGTTTCTTTAGTATCAGCCTGAAGCCTGGCAGTGGTTGTTTGAGTTTTACCATCACGCAGGTAAGTGAGCTTCACCTCATCACCAGGCCGGCGGCGTGCAACACGTTCTGAGAACTCGGCGGAAGAATACAATGCTGTTCCATCGATACTTTGGATGATATCGCCTTCCTTTAGACCGGCAGCCTGTGCAGCACTCCCTTTTTGAATTCCGGTGATAATTACTCCTCTAATAGAACCCGGATCAATTCCCTGTTGTTTGAGATACGCGATTTCAGTAGCAGGAGCGGGGAAGGAAACCCCAAGCAATCCGCGTCTTACTTCTCCAAATTGTCTCAGGTCATCCAGGATTTTCTTAGCGAGATTTACCGGTACAGCGAAAGCATAGCCTGCATAGCTTCCCGTTAAGGAAGCAATGGCGGTATTTATTCCCACCAGTCGCCCATTAAAATCGACAAGTGCACCGCCGCTATTGCCGGGGTTTATAGCCGCATCAGTTTGGATAAAAGATTCAATGGCTGAATTAGATTGGGGCGAATCAGCCAGGCTATTATTGATGATTCCGATACTGCGGCTTTTTGCACTGACTATCCCAGCTGTAACGGTAGTATTTAAAGAAAAAGGATATCCCACTGCCAGCACCCAGGCACCCACCTCCAGATCATCCGAATTTCCCAGCGTCACCATCGGCAGATCTGTAGCATCAACTTTTAGGAGTGCCAGGTCGGTACTTGGGTCGCGCCCTATAAGTTTAGCGGCATATGTCCGCCGGTTCGGAAATATCACCTCGATATTAGTTGCATTCTCAATCACATGATTATTCGTTGCAATATAGCCGTCAGTGCTAATAACAACCCCTGAGCCGGAACCCATTCCTGGTGCCTGCCTGGCTTCATAGGGCGAACCGTACCCAGTGGCATTTCTACTCTGCTGATAAGTGGTTTTGATGTGTACAACGCCGGGAGTTACCGCTTTAGCAGCAGGGATAAAGTTCAAGCCCTGCACATTTGAAGAAGCGTTTGAGTTACTGCTGCTGGCACTTACCTGTGGAAAGGTATCTACATCTTGTTGCTGTTCTACAGCAGCATCGCTGGAGCAGGAGGAAAAAAGTAAAACAATGACTATTGTGCAAATGGACAGTTTGTTCTGACTCTTGAGAGGATTCTTCATAAATCTATCGTTTTTGTTGAGGCGTATGTGTTATTATATTACATTCATTAAGCTATACGGTTTGGCCGGGATTGCCATTTTTACAGATTTGTTGCCGGATGGCAATAGGAAATAGTGTTCCGGACAATTTACAAAAAATATTAAAAATGTAAATAAACAGGGGGGAGTAAAGAGCAAAGAACAAAGAGCAAAGACAGAGGGTGGTAACATTCTCAAGTTGGCCTCCAATCCTTATTAATTGTTCCTTGTTCTTTGTTCGTTTTCTAATAATAAAAGATAAAAAAGTGTTCTATTGGCAGCAAAATATTATCTTTGCCGCATGGGACTCTTTTCTAAAACATGTGAGTATGCTATGCGGGCGGTTTTTTTCGTGGCGCATCGTACTGAAAATGGGGGTAAAGTGGGGATCAAAGAAATAGCAGATGGGATCGGCTCTCCCGAGTATTTCCTCGCAAAAATTCTTCAGGATTTGAGCAGAAGGGGTATTATCCAATCCGCCAAAGGGCCCAATGGTGGTTTTTATATCGATGAAGTTAGTCGAAAAAGGCCTATTTCTGATATTGTTAATGCTATAGATGGGAATGGAATATTTACTGGCTGTGGTTTAGGCCTCAAGTTTTGCTCAGAGATAAATCCTTGTCCCTTACACGATCAGTTTAAGGAAATACGGAATCAGATCTACCTGATGCTTAAAAATACACCCATTGAAAAATTTAATGAGGAACTACTTCTGGGAACTACTGCACTAAAGAAATAAAAAATTTTAGACTTATAAAGGACAAAAAGGTATTAATATATTGTATGAAGAAGCCATTTTTTTTGAAAGCAGGAATAATAGGTATAGTTTTCTGGATGGCAAGCCCGCTCGGCGGTAAGCCTTTTTAAATAAATTTATGAAAATAGACATCACAGGATTAAGCGATATCGTACTGTTTGTTGATTCGTTTTACGCTAAAGTTCAAAAGGACGAACTAATCGGGCCTATTTTTAATAATGTTATTAGGGACTGGCAGCCCCATCTTGAGAAAATGTACATGTTCTGGAACGCAGCCTTGTTTGGAGTTCCGGGTTTCAAGGGAAACCCATTCGCAAAGCATGCCCCCCTGCCGCTTGAATTAAGACATTTTGAACGCTGGGTGTTGCTTTTCGACGAAACAATTGATGAACTTTTTGAAGGGGAGATGGCTATAGATGCGAAGAAACGCGCGGGTTTAATGGCATCTATGTTTTTAAACCGTTTTGAAAGTATGAAAGGTGGTGCTGATAAAGTGGTTGTATGATGGCCGAAAAAATTGCAAATGAGAGAGATATTTTAACACAGGAGGATGTTGCCTTGTTGGTTCACTCATTCTACGATAAAGTAAGAAATGATCATTTACTTGGAGATATCTTCAACGATGTAATTAAAGATAACTGGCCAGCTCATTTAAACAGGATGATTGACTTTTGGTCGACCGTACTTTTATATACCAGAACCTTTAAAGATGACCCTATGCCGAAACATTTGCCCCTGCCTATCGGCAAGGAACATTTTGACAGGTGGCTGGGGCTTTTTGATGAAACGATTGGCGAGCACTTTAATGGTTTGATTGCTGAAAATGCGAGGAAGCGGGCAGCCAGTATAGCTTCTATTATGCAGGCTGTAAAAGGTATTCCCAAGTAGCCGAAGAATGACAAACCACCTAACAAATATCAGCTTGAAGGTACATTGCGAAGGTGAGATTTATCACATCCAGACCTATTCTAACGAATACCGCAGCCTCATGATGCTGATTTATGATAAAATCAGTCCTGAGGACTTTGGCGATTGTTTAGGTATGGGCAAGTGTGGGACGTGTTTAGTTGAAATAGAGCCAGAAATCGTTCTGAACTCTTTTCAACGGAATGAAGAAACTACACTTTTAAAAGCTGGAGCTGTTGATAGGTCAAGACTTGCCTGCCAAATCTTAATTGATGAACATATTAACGGATTAGCCGTGAAAATATTGAGATCTTAAAAATCCAGGAAAATAAATGAACGAAAAATCAAAAGTAACAGAACGAATTGCAGAAGATACAGAATTCGTTGTATTGAACTTAAATAAGTCACAAGAGCAGATTAAATCAGAATCAGGCTGGCTGAACGGGGATAGGAATGCAATGACACTATTTAAGAGTGATGGCTTGCGCATTGTTCTTATGGCTTTACATACAGAAGCTGAATTAAAAAGCGCATAAAGCTCCGGGGATAATAACTGTTCAGGTACTGGAAGGGGAAATTAAATTTAAGACTGAAAAACAAGAATCTAATTTAGGCAAGGGTGAAATGCTAACTCTTCCTACGGGAGTCACCCATAGTGTTTTAGCGTTAAAAGAAGCGGTTTTCCTCTTAACTATTGCAATTGAAAAATAGGTTTCCAAAGAGCACATAAATTCATGGTTTTTGACAGTGGATGAAAAGGATAGAATCGCCCAGGTGGTAGGTCTTGAAAACAAGATTCTTTTTCCGAAAGCAGTTCTTCTAGAAAAGCGAATAGGGCTTCCTCATGGTGCATGGGTATTCGTTCTACCGCCGCAATATAGTAGTCTGACTTATAAATCGATTTTTTGAGCTTTATCGACGATATCTTTGATTAACAAATCCAACTCCCTGGTTGACTCATAAATATAACTTAAAATTTCAGGTTGTTCAACAGCGTCTTTATCATCCCTTAATAAGTCGATCAAAGCTAAGATGCGGACTACCGGCGCCCTGACCAGATGAGATTGAATCCAGGCAATTTCTTTCAATTTTGTATTCTGATCCTCAATTGCCTGGATGTAATTCATTTGATCTGTGATATCATTGGAATTCAAAAGCACCCCCTGAATGGTCGGGTCATCCAGAAGATTAGTCGCTATGGTTTCTAACCAACGGTATTCATCACATCCAACTCTATACCTGAATGGAGCATATTGTACACGTTTTTCGGTTAGTAAACGCGCGGTTGTTTTAGCAACGTTTTCGACATCATCTTTGTGGATTCGCCCAAATGGTGAGGTTCCAATTAATTCTGAATATTCTATTCTCAGGATGGTGGTGAAGGCAGGGCTGAGGTATCTATAATTTTTATCTTTATCTATAATGCTGATCAGATCCGACCCTTCCTGGATCAATGTTTTGAAGCGCTTTTCACTTAATTCTATTTTTTGTCGGGATAAAACTTGTTCAGTTACATCTACTACAAAGAAAAGTATACCATCAATTTCCCCTTCACCATTACGGTGTGCCTGGTAAATAAAATTCAAGTAGGTATCAACCAGTATACCATCACCGTTAAAATCAAATTTCATCAGCATTTCATTCGCCGAAAATGTTTCGCCAGTCTGGTAGACCCGATCCAAAAGTTCAAAGATTCCCTGGTCCTGAAGTTCCGGCAAAACCTCTAATACTGTTTTCCCAATGATATCCTTTTTATCGATTAATTTTAGATAGAGAGGATTTGCAAGTTCATATACATGATTCGGGCCTTTCAAAATTCCCATGCAGGAAGGGGCTTGAGAATATAAATCCAGAAAACGCTGCTTTTCAACTTCATATGCTTTTTCCAGGCCTTTTTTGTCTGTGATGTCTTTGGCGACACAATACATGATCTTTTCTGTATCGTTCCATTTCATTGACCAGACATTCGGTGTTTTAGAGCCGTCTTTGCGGATGATGTAATTCTGAAAATTGGTCATTTCCCGCCCCGACATTATTTCAGCGGTGGCTGAACGTGTCGATTCATAATCTTCGGCACTAACAAAATTTATATACTGCTTCCCGATTAATTCATGAGGCAGGTATCCCCACATTTTTTCGGCGGCTGCACTTACTTTAATAAACCTGCCAGCTTGATCAATCGTACATATAACATCCAACGAAGACTCCATTATCTTACTTAAATCACTCAGAGCCTTTTGCAATTCCTTAGAAGTGATGGTTATCTCCCTTTCTGCTGCCTTACGGCCTGTTATGTCTCGAATGATCATGGAAGTCTTAGACATTCCAGGGGTCTCTTCAAAGACGGAAGAAGAAAGTTCTGACGGAAATTTGCTGCCATCTTTACGGACGAGAGTAACTTCTCCGATGGCTTTGCCTTTAAGTCTGCGCTCTTCCAGGAGCTGTTTTAAACGCGGATCTTTCATATCCACAATTCCGAAACGGCCTGCATCACAAATCTCTTTTTCCGTCATTTTAAAGATTTCGCAGGCGGCCGGATTTGCCGCAAGAATCTGTCCATCAGTAACTGTAAGTAAGATACCATCCATGCTATTCTCGAAAAAAGCACGGTATTTTGCTTCACTTACCCTTATTAAATTTTCGGCTTTTTTGCGCTGCTCTTCGGCCTGAATTTTCTCAGTGATGTCTACTACAGTATGAATTATAAATGCAACCTCGCCGAGGTAATTCAAAACCGGGGTATTCTCAGGACTCCAATATTTGACTTCGAAACCTTTGGTCCCGGGAACAGGGATATCATATTTTTGAGTATCCATTTTGTGGGAGGCCTTAGTAGCCACAACTAATTCAAGTGATGCTCTTAGTTTTTCTACCCCATCAGCTTCCGGATCATTTGGATTATCAGGGAATGCTTCAAACAGGCCTTTATTAATGAGGTCGCAAGTGCGCGAATTTGTTGCCTGGCAATAAGCCCAATTGGTATTTACGATAGTATATCGAGGGAAATCCGGTAAAAGGACAAGACTGGCGCTGGGTGAAGCTTCATAAATTTTTTTGAGACTTGACGCGTCCATTATTTGGCATTTAACTATGAGTAAATATGTAGAGTTCCGTTCCTGTTTTAACTGAATAGCTTCATAAAAGTTTGGTTGTACGGCAACTAACCTCTTTTGTTACTTGTTTCTTGCAACTCGTTTCAACAGAAATTTATGGTTCTAATGACAATATATCAATGATGATAAATATTAACAAAAATTTGTTTATCCCAATATGTAAAGTATATTTGACGTATAGTAAACTTTACATTTATGAAATCAAACCTATTACCAAACTCATTTAAATTAATTGGAGCGGGAACTTTTGCCCTGGCATTAATTATCCCCATTGTGATGGGCTTTCTTAACCAGCAAGGCTGGGAGGAAACGGAGTCCAGACGGCAAATTGCTTAAACGTTCATGCTTCTGGGTCTTTCGGCTTTTATTTTGTCAAAAGAGAAAATCGAAGATGAATTTATTAACGCTTGCCGACTAAAAGCCTTTAAAGTTGCTTTTGTAGCAGGAATTATCTATTACCTGCAGGATGCATTTGGAACATACAGCGGAGCGCTGTTAAACAGCTCATTTTACCTTTTGGTGATGCAAATAGGAGTGTACTGTGTCATATTTTATCTCTTGAAATCCGGATTAACCAATGGTAAATAGATTGAAGGCTTGCAGGGAGGATC
>NZ_JBASJU010000424.1:0-1842 GCF_049655485.1 Daejeonella sp. | reverse complement strand
CCCTCAACAACCTAAACCTCTTCCTCGCTTCAATCACATACAGGCTTCCCGGGAAGTCTGTTATTATTTTTTGGTAGAGTTCTAAGGCTTTAGTCGGCTGGTTAAGTTTATTCTCATACAGATCAGCGAGCATAAATATGGCGTCATCACCCCATAGATCCGAACCGTATTTTGCAGCAATCTCCTGAAGTTGTACAAGCGCTTTATCTGTGTCATTATTCTTAAGGAAAATCTTTGACTTCGCCATTAGGATATCATCAGCGAGCGAATTCCCAGGATAAAGAAGGTTAAGGCTGTCAAGAAGTGCGAGTGCTTTGTCTGACTCATTTTTGAAGATTAGCAGGTCGGCATAGGAATATTTCCGAAGGGCGGCTGTATCGTTCTCGTTTTGCAGGTTGTCGGAAATCAGCAGGCTTAGGTTTAGTGCGTCATTGGCTATCAACTGGGAAGTGGAACTTTTCAGGATATCTAATTGCGCCTTCGACCAAACATAGTCGCCCTGAAAATATGAAAGTTTAGCATTTTTGAACTTAGCCTCCTGTCCGTAAGGTTCATTCGAAAATTGCTTTTCGACCTGTCCGTATAGTAAAACCGCCTCCCATACTTCTCCGGTAAGGATATAAATGTCGCCCAGTTCCAGTTTCGACTGTGCTAAAACCATGGGTGGTATTCCCGGAAGTTCGATCATCTTCGCAAGCAGTTCGGCAGCTTCTACGGGCTTCTGTAAATAAAATGCCTGCAAATTAGCCAGTTTTCGAATAGCAAAGGAAGTACTTGGGCTGCGTCCAAACTCGGTCAAAAGCGACAAATAATCCTTCTCCAAAGCGAGAAGTTCGGTTTTTGTGAATTTATTAGCAGTTAGTTGCCGGGTTTTTGCATCCAAAAGGTCTACTTTGGCAGGGATGTAGTATTCACTCTCTTCGCCCTTTGCTACCAGGAAATTAAGCGCTTCTATAGCGGGCTCGTAGGCAAGGTTAGCCATGAGCATACGGGATAACTCGAATACGCGCTCACCATCTTCTTTTAGACGCCGGTCAAGGGCAAAAGTTTGCCTTAATGCCATATCGAATTCTTTCTGTTGGATGTACTGCCAGGTAAGGAACTCGGTGTAAGCCACATTTTGAGGGTCCTTTTGCAGGCGTCTCAATAAAGCTGTTTTAAAAAGATCGTAGTCGGCCTTATCCTCCAGAATAGCAGCCAAAACGTTTTGAGCCTGGCGTAATATTTCCGGATTTGAATTCAGCAGTACAAGATATTCCTGGATTAAATTGGGCTTATCTTTTCTGTAACGGTATAAACTCAGGAGATCATATGAAAAGGCACTTTCGTCATTAATCAGTTTGCGGCCATTTAGCAGTGCTCTTATCGAAAAATCGTAAGCTTCAGCCCTGTAGAAAGTGATAGCAAGATCTTTTATAGCAAATTCGTTTGCAGGAAGTTCCCTGATAAGCTTATTAAACCATTCGGTAGCTTTTTCCTGCTCACCTCTTTCCTGATGAATCCGCCCAATATCAACAGCATAGGTATAATTGCCAGCTTGGGCTTTTAGTAACTTTCTGGCCAGTTCTTCTGCCTCGTCATACCTCTTGGTCTTTAACAAACAAGTAAATAGGGGATCATAGTAACCGGGATTTTTGGTCCGGTTGAAGAGCTTCTCGTAAATAACAGCAGCCTTGTCGAATTCTCCGGTTTGAAAATACTGAACTGCAAGCGCTTCGTCCGGACTGAGCTGCGCCATTAGGGGCGAAGCGCTCAAAATCACGATAAGCAAGACAAGTATTTTTTTCATCTCAAAATTAATACTAAAACAGGCAGGAACTAATATACCGATAAATTGTCACC
>NZ_JBASJU010000423.1:0-16331 GCF_049655485.1 Daejeonella sp. | reverse complement strand
GGCTTCTTATAAATTCAGAATTAAAGTTTACTGACCGCTTTTTCCAGCGATAGCATCCTTCACGTGATCGTTGTGAACGATAATTTCTTTGAACGAATAAGCACCAGTTTTTGGAGACTTAGTCATTGTAATAACTTTTGAATACTCTTTGCCAGCTCCGGTTTTCAGGGTTGCAACTACTTTCTTTGCCATATCTTATGATCTTTTGAGTTTTAAGTTGTATGTTTTAAGTTATAAGTTAATACAGATGTACCTATAACGGGGAACTTATAACTTACTACTAATAACTTATTACTTAATTTCTTTGTGAACAGTCACTTTTCTAAGCACTGGATTAAATTTCTTTAACTCCAAACGCTCTGTGGTGTTCTTTTTATTTTTAGTTGTCACGTAACGAGACATTCCAGCCATGCCACTTTCTTTGTGCTCGGTACATTCTAAAATAACCTGAACTCTATTGCCTTTCTTAGCCATTGTATTATTTTTTGAGTTGTAAGTTGTAAGTTTTAGGTTGTAAGTTTAAGTCAAGCGTGTAACTTATAACTTATCACTTAATACTTATAACTATATATACCCTTTTTTAAGGAACTTATTAATTACGGCAGTGATGCCATTTTTGCTGATGGTTTTGATCGCTGAAGTAGAAACTTTCAACGTGATCCATCTATCTTCTTCTGGAATGTAAAACTTTTTTACATGCAGGTTAGGGTAAAATTTACGTTTAGTTTTTACGTTCGAATTAGAAACGTTAAAACCATTCATCGCCATTTTCCCGGTTAAATCACAAATTCTCGACATGACTCTATGTGTATCTTTATTATTAATTCAACTCTTTAAAGAGTTTGCAAATATCAGGAGAAAAAATTAGATACGCAATAGTTTTTCAAAATAGTTCAGGGATTTGAATGATGAGAGTTTAGAGTTGAAATTGAAAGTGGAGAGTGGAAAGTGGAAAGTGGAGGTGTAAGGCTCGCGGCAAAAAGCTACCGCTACGCCCCGGTTTAGATTGCAAGTTTTTTGCGGCTATGTCAGGTTTGCAAACGAACCCTATTTCGTTTGCTCCTTTAATAGAAGTATCGTACTAGCCGATTTAAACCCGGGCGACGCAAGTAGCTTTTGCCAGGCAGTGTATGCAGTTAAACTAAAATTTCAAGGCAAAACTACTGCAAAGCACGGGACTACCGATTCAGAAGGATCACAGGCATTGCTTTCCAAATCCATTTTATTTTTTCTCGATCCGTTAAATAAATATTTTACTTCGGGTAGTACTCCACTCAACTAATAATGCTAACCCGACAGAGTTTCTTAAACCTATTTTCATCTCCTTTGCTTACACATTCTGATCTTAAACAGCAATTCAAATCCACCTCGCTATCCGATATAGGGTACGTACACAATTATACACCATCATATTTATACACCATCACAAATCTTCTACACGATTATGTCCGATATGCTTGCATCCTACACCTGAGAAAACTATTTTTACCACACAATGACGTAATCATACCGCACACGAAGTACGTCGAATAAACTTTATAATATTAAAATGGACTTTCGTATTAATTCTTTTGACGATTACAAACGCATCTATGATTACAGTGTAGCTGAACCGGAAAATTTCTGGGGAGGTATAGCCGATACTTTTCTATGGAAGAAGAAGTGGGACAAGGTGTTAGAATGGAATTTCGTTGAGCCTAAGGTTGAATGGTTTAAAGGCGCGAAGCTGAACATTACCGAAAACTGCCTGGACCGCCACCTGGAGAAAAACGGTGATAAAACTGCAATCATCTGGGAGCCAAACGACGTCGAAGAACATTACAGGAAATTTACTTATAAAGAGCTTCATTTTAAAGTTTGCCAGTTTGCAAATGCCTTAAAAAATAACGGTGCAAAGAAAGGCGACCGGATTTGTATTTATATGCCAATGGTGCCGGAATTGGCTATTGCAGTTCTGGCTTGTGCGAGGATCGGAGCGATACACTCTGTTGTATTTGGCGGTTTTTCTGCGCAGTCTATTGCCGACCGGATAAATGATGCCGAGTGCAGTCTGGTTATCACTGCTGACGGTGGCTTCAGAGGACCGAAAGATATTCCATTGAAAAGTATAATTGACGATGCCTTGGTGCAATGCCGGTCTGTTCAGAAAATCATTGTACTTACCCGCACCCGTACCCCAGTTTCGATGATTAAGGGACGTGATGTATGGTGGGAAGATGAAATACGAAAAGTTGAAACTCAGGGTAACCCGGAGTGTGAGGCAGAACCGATGGATTCCGAAGACCCCTTGTTTATTCTATATACTTCCGGCTCTACGGGCAAGCCTAAAGGTGTTGTCCACACATGTGGGGGTTATATGGTATATGCCGGGTATACGTTTAACACTGTTTTTCAGTACGAACCGAACGACATACATTTCTGTACTGCTGATATTGGCTGGATCACCGGCCATTCATATATCGTTTACGGCCCATTGTCGCAAGGAGCGACCACTCTCATGTTTGAGGGTGTCCCTACATATCCTGATGCTGGCCGTTTCTGGGATATCGTAGATAAATTCAAAGTCACTATCCTTTATACAGCGCCAACTGCCATCCGTTCCCTGATGAGTTTCGGAGATGAGCCACTAAAAGGCAAAGACCTAAGTTCCCTTAAAAAATTGGGATCGGTAGGTGAACCTATTAATGAGGAAGCATGGCACTGGTATAATGACAACATCGGTAAAGGCAATTGTCCGATAGTAGATACCTGGTGGCAAACAGAAAATAGCGGTATTATGATATCGCCAATTGCTGGAGTAACACCGACAAAACCGGGTTACGCCACACTTCCTTTACCGGGAATTCAGCCTTGTCTGGTCGACGAGCAAGGAAATGAACTCACAGGAAATGGAGTTAGCGGCAACTTATGTATCAAATTCCCATGGCCAGGAGTAATCCGTACCACCTGGGGTGATCATGAACGCTGCCGCATTACTTATTTCGCAACATATCCTAATATGTATTTCACAGGCGACGGATGTTTGCGTGATGAGGATGGATATTATCGTATAACGGGCCGTGTAGATGATGTGATAAACGTATCAGGGCATCGTATCGGAACTGCAGAGGTGGAAAATGCTATTAATATGCATGCCGACGTCATTGAAAGTGCCGTGGTGGGCTATCCACATGATATCAAAGGCCAGGGAATTTATGCTTATGTGATTCTGGGTACATCAATGCACGATCATGAACTTACCCGAAGGGATATTTTGCAGACTGTAGCACGCATTATTGGGGCAATCGCTAAGCCTGATAAAATCCAGTTCGTTTCTGGCTTACCAAAAACAAGATCAGGGAAAATCATGCGCCGTATTTTAAGAAAAATAGCGGAGGGGGAAACTTCAGCGCTGGGGGATACGTCGACGCTATTGGATCCGAATGTGGTGGAGGAGATAAAAGGAGGGGCCTTGTAATAAATACTTCAGAAAACAAGAAACAAAGAGCAAAGATTAAGAACGCGTTGTCTTTATTCCCTGTCTGCCGACAGGCAGGCTTGCTCTTTGTTCTTTCATCCATAAAAACATTTCCCCCTTATCCCTGTTAAATACTTACACATAAACTCTACTACTATGGATAAGTTAGAATTAAAAGGAAAATGGAATGAGATGAAGGGTAAGGTTAAACAATCTTATGCCGACATGACAGACGATGATCTTACATACGAAGAAGGTAAAGAAGATGAACTTTATGGAAGATTACAGCAGAAAACGGGCAAGACGCGCGAAGGTGTGATCGACTGGTTGAGAAGCTTGTAATAAAGGAAAGCCCCCGATTTAAATCGGGGGCTTTTTTATGTGTCGTTGCGAGCGTAGCGAGGCAATCTCATGTTCAGAGTGCCAGTATTTGGTTGCCTGTGATTGGGAATCTGTCCGAATTCAATAGTTCATGGGACTAAAATGCATTAATATGTTTATCTCTCAAAACACGGGTCAAAGTCAGCTGCTACAGAGCTAACACCCCTGGCAACGTTAATAAAGATTCTTTTTGTATTTTCGTCACAATGAAGACTAAGCCGACAATACTTGTAGTAAACGACGATGGAATCACTGCCCCCGGTATAAAAGCCTTGATAGAGGTTATGCAGGGACTTGGAAAAGTGGTTGTGGTAGCCCCCGACGGCCCGCAATCTGCTACCGGGCATGCAATAACAATTGCTAAACCATTGAGACTAGATGGGGTAGAACTCTATAGTGGGGTGGAGATGTATAAATGTTCAGGCACACCCGTCGACTGTGTAAAACTAGCAGTGAACAAAGTGTTCAAAGGCAAGAAACCAGACCTTTGCGTGTCAGGTATCAACCACGGATTAAATAATTCCATTAATGTATTGTATTCCGGCACGATGTCGGCAGCAGTAGAAGGCGCTATAGAAAGTATCCCCTCCATCGGGTTTTCGCTGGATGATTTCGAACTTGACGCCGATTTTAGTCATTGTAAAAAGTATATTGAGATAATAACGAGGCAGGTGATGAAAAACGGCCTTGGCCCGGGAACATTGCTGAATGTGAACTTCCCTAAGGGCGATGCGATCAAAGGCATTAAGATCTGTCGTCAGGCAAATGCGAAATGGGCTGAAGAATTTGATGAGCGCCTCGATCCGCACAAACGGAAGTATTATTGGTTAACGGGAGTTTTTCAAAACAATGATCACGGCGAAGATACTGACGTGTGGGCGCTGGAAAACGGATATGCATCTGTAGTTCCTGTCCAATTCGACATGACAGCCCATCATGCCATACCAGTTCTCAACACCTGGACTTTCGAATAGAAACGGGCCTGATCTTAATACTTGATACTTGATACCTGATACTGAGTCATGAAATACTACCTTATTGCCGGCGAAGCTTCCGGAGATCTTCACGGCTCTAACCTGATGAAAGCCTTAAAAAAGGAAGATTCCGACGCTGAATTTCGCTTTTTTGGTGGTGACCTGATGAAAGCAGAAGGTGGTGTTTTGACGAAGCATTACTCCGAAATGGCTTTTATGGGATTTGTTGAAGTCCTTGCCAATCTCAATGCAATACTTAAAAATATAAAACTGGCCAAACAGGATATTCAATTGTTCAAGCCCGATGTGATCATCCTTATTGATTTCCCTGGCTTCAATATGAAAATCGCACAATATGCCCGGCAGGAAAATATTAAGGTGTTTTATTACATCTCTCCCAAGGTTTGGGCATGGAACCAGAAACGGGTTTTGAAAATAAAAAAGTGCGTCGACCAAATGTTTTGCATTCTGCCCTTCGAGGTTGATTTCTATAAAAGATGGGGGATGGACGTAGACTATGTGGGAAATCCAATACTCGATGCTATTGCGGAGAGTATCCCTGATGACCAGTTTAAAATCAATCATGATCTGGATGTCAGGCCGATGGTTGCCTTTTTGCCTGGCTCCAGGAAACAGGAACTTGACCGAGTTTTGCCTGAAATGGTCAAAGCAGCTGATAGTTTTCCGGATTTCCAATTCGTAATTGCCGGGGCTCCAACATTCACCACCGACGACTATCTCCCTTATTTGAAAGGCCGTGAAATCCCGGTAATTTTTGACGCGACCTACAACCTGCTCCGGAATTCCAAAGCCGCGGTTGTCACTTCTGGTACAGCCACCCTGGAAACCGCATTGCTGAGAATTCCTCAGGTAGTTGTATATAAAGGAAATCCGGTATCTATTGCGATAGCCCGTATGCTGGTCAATATTAAATATATTTCCCTGGTCAACCTGGTGATGAATGAGAAGGTGGTAAAGGAGCTGATCCAGGAGGAGTGTACAAGTGTAATGATTGCGCGGGAACTTGATATGATCTTAAATGATAAGCTGTACCGAACCGGGATGCTTATTAATTATGATGAACTTGCTCTGAAAATGGGATCGCCAGGTGCCTCCGACAGGGCTGCCCAACTTATGATAGGTTATTTACAGGGCTAAGATCTAAGCCCGGAAACCAAAAGCCGCCCTTTCTCGTATCTTTAACAAAGCGCGAAGAACAAACTGTTCTGCCGCTTGTTTTTATATCTGCCTGATATTAAGTATATTCTTCATAACTTAATGTATGTATTTTAGGATCCTGCTATTGTCCTGTATGTGCTCCGCAGCTTTACCGGGGTATGGGCAGGTCGTGACGGAGTGTCCACAAAATATAGGCTTTGAGAGTGGCACCCTTATCAATTGGGAGTGTTCCATCGGAACCATATCACAAACTGGAGGGATGGTTCCGAACGCGGTCCGGCCTGCATTTTTAACTTTATTCACGTCCGGCCCACAGCCCGACCAGCACGCTATTATTCCCACCGGCGGGGTAGACTATTACGGCAATTTTTCAACAAATGCCCCAAATGGAAGCAGGAATGTGGTTAAATTAGGAAATGATGTTCCCGGGCGCGGAGCCGAGCGCATCAGCTACACCATTGCTGTTCCCGCTAACGTGGATGAATATTCCATAATTTTCAACTATGCGGTAGTATTTGAGAGCCCTACACATGAGTATGATGAACAACCCCGATTTACGGCAAGGGTGTTTGACGTGGCATCTAATACAACTACCGCATGCGGGTCTTTCGAATTTATAGCCTCTGGCGGGCTCCCGGGATTTACAACTTCCCGGTCTACCAGCCGCAACCCAACTGGAGCAGGAGGTGGCGGTGGAGGTGGCGGTGGTGGTGGTGGTAGCCCTGTACCTGTGCTATATAAAGAATGGTCGCCGGTACTGGTCAATCTCTCCGCCTATCGCGGGAAAACAATAAGGCTTGAATTTACCACTAACGATTGCAGCCTGGGAGGCCATTTTGGTTACGCATACATCGATTTTGATGAGAACTGTTCCATCCCTGTTACAGGTAACATCACCTGTCCAGGAATTCAAAGCATTACCTTAAAGACTCTTTCTGGTTTCTTTGGCTACCGCTGGTTTAATGCAGAAACGTCAGAACTTCTGGGGACTGCCGATAGCGTGGTGCTTTCGCCCGTCCCACCAATAGGTACACGGATTGGCATCGAGCTAATACCTTATCCCGGTTTAGGTTGCCAGCAAATTCTATATACAACCATTGGCGGGATGTCTATGAATATTATTGACCCCCCGCCTGATTGTTTCAGCGTTGATCTTACAGATTTTTCTTTAAAAGCCGGAAACAGTTCCGACCTTTCCTATACCTACTGGACTGACCCACTGGCTACAGTTCGGCTGAGCAATCCCAGCCAGGTGACTGTTTCAGGCACATATTATATTCGCGGACGAAGTTCATCGGGTTGCTTTCTGGTGCGGCCTGTTAGGGTAACCATCACTGAGGTGCCTCCAATTATACAAACAAGGACTTTGCAGGCTGTGCATCCGGCAACGGTCGACATAACCACAGCTTTTATCCGTAATGAAGAAATTACTTATACTTTTTGGACTAACAGTACCGGAACCATCCCTCTGCTCAACCCAACGCAAGTCGGCAGGAAGGGAACTTATTACATTAAAAGCACTACTCCAGAGACTTGTGTTTCCATAACACCAATATCCGTGGATATCATAATTCCGGACTATGTTATCCCAAATATGTTTACACCCAATGGGGATGGAGTGAATGATGAGCTAACCGTACTGATTAACGCTAATGTGGATGTGAAACAGTTTAAGATATTTAACCGCTGGGGCGATGTCGTATACATCACTACAGACATTGATAAATACTGGTCTGGATTTCGCGAAAATTCCGAGGTTCCGGCAGGAGTATATTATTGGGTAATAGATGGGATTTTGGAGTCGAAGAGGTATTTGAGGTCGGGGTATGTGACCTTAATAAGGTAGGACTTGTAATTGAATAGTTGATCATCAGTTGCCCGTTGCCGGTTATCAGGCTGGATGCACTAAACGCTTAGCCTGGTAAAGGCAACGGGTAACTGGTAACACTTTGCCTTCTCTTATTTAACGGTGAAATTAACCATATAATTCCCCCAAATCAACGAAACTACCCCTGTCTTAGCTATCTTAAAAGTCATCCGTTCAGCAAATGCCGGAGCTTTAAGAGTCTTAGCCGTAAACCTTAGCACATCAGTTTTCTTGTCGTACTCCGTGCCGGACTGGTTCCAGGTTTTATTCAGAATGATGACAAATTCCTTCTGTCCGGGAATTGAATATAAGCTGTATTTGCCTTTCGGGAGGGTTTTGCCGGCAATAGTAACGTTTTTACTCACCTCGAAAACCGTGGCTTCATTAGCGCCGGTACGCCAAACTTGTCCCCAAGGTGCGATTTCCTTACCAATAGTTCTTCCTTTTATACCAGGCGAACTGTAATTAATGCTAATCGTGACTCCGGAAGTGGTAGTTTGAGAAACTTTAGCCGCCGGGCTTGCCCTTTGGGCACATGCTGTAAATCCATTGAAAAGGCCTGTAATCAATAGAAGGGTGAGTATTTTTTTCATAGATAGTGGTTTTAAACAAATATAAATAAGGAAGCTATCATTATCGAAATTGAATAAAATTAAACCTTCGGCACCTTCCAGCCATTATTATACCGAGCCTTCATCAACTGATTAGCCTCATCATCAGTAAACTCATTCTTTGCTTTATCCCAATATACTTTTTTACCTGTTTTATAAGCAATATTCCCCATCTGGGCATTGATTGCAGCAATGCTTCCCGTTTGGATCCCGCATTTCAAACGAGACGGATCATTGTTTGTAATGGCATCGACAAAATTAACAGCATGTGCTTCATGAGCATTTTTTTCAGGTTTGCGATGCGGCACCTCCTCTGTTTTGTTAATTCGCTTTCCATCCTGGGTTTCCGTTTCCGGGATCACTTTCCATCCGCCACGGTTGACGACAAGTGTCGCATTGTTTCCAATGAATGCAATACCTTCAGTAGAGCCGTAGTTGCCGCCATCAATGCCTGTAGCATGTTCCCAAAGCATATTAAATCCTTCATACTCGTAAACCGTTTGTAGAGTGTCAGGAGTTTCTGAAGCATCGTCCGGATAAGCAAATTTTCCCCCTGAAGCCATAACCGATTTGGGTTCTTTTACTCCCATAGCAAATAAGGCAATATCAATCTCATGCACACCCCAGTCGGTCATCAGTCCACCTGCATAATCCCAGAACCATCTGAAGTTAAAATGAAAGCGATTCTGATTGAAATCGCGCTTAGGTGCCGGACCTAACCACATCGCATAGTCAACTCCTGCCGGAGCAGGGGTGTCGGCAACTTTAGGTACCGGTTTCATCCAGCCCTGGTAGGCCCAGCATTTCACCAGCCTGATCTGTCCCAGTTTGCCCGTTTTTATATAGTCGATGGCTTCAGCATATTGTGATCCGGAACGTTGCCATTGCCCTACCTGCACTATTTTCCCGTATCGTTCCTGCGCTTTCACCATGATCTGGCATTCCTCGATGGTATTCGCTATGGGTTTCTCCACGTAGACATGTTTGCCTGCCGAAACGGCGTCTACCATGTTCAGGCAATGCCAGTGATCAGGAGTGCCAATGATTACGACGTCAATATTTGGATCTTCAAGCATTTTGCGATAATCCCGATACTGCTTTGGCCGCTTTCCGCGAAGTTTAAACACATCTTCTGTGCGCTGGTCAAGAACACTCTGATCAACATCTGCCAGAGCCACACAGTTGACCTGAGGAAGTTTCAGATGAGCATTCATGTTCGACCATCCCATGCCTTTGCATCCAATAAGCCCGAAATTGAGCTGGTCGGAAGCCTTTATATTACGGGTATAGCGACTGAAATCTGAAGCAGTAAGAATTTGCGGCATACTGATTCCTGCTCCTGCGAGCATAGTATTTTGAATAAATTTTCTTCTTGAATTATCCATAATTTCTCTTTTAGCGATGTTTATGCAATGTTTTTTACCAGCGACTATAATCTCATTTGAGATAAATTTAATCCCATCAATTTAATAAAAAAAACAGTTTAATGAAATATTAATTGGGTTCTGGAAAAAAGAACAGTGACTACCTTCACTATAACCTTTGCAATTGTAATTAGCCTGGGGTAGCAACAAAATTCTAAATGATCATTTCCAAACTTGAAATAGTCGTTTAAAATGCTGATAATTGTAGCTGGAAAACAGTTTATCAAAATCATTCCAAATAGGGGGGATTAGCTCATTTGGCTAGAGCGCTTCGCTGGCAGTGAAGAGGTGATCGGTTCGAATCCGATATTCTCCACCAAACTACACATAAGGGCTTCACAGCCCCTATGTGATGAAAAGTCTGCCAAAAGTCTACTACAGACCTAGAAATGAAGATGACTACAAATTATAATCTGAATCCATACGCCAGTCGAACTGCTACTTGGCTAGGATTTTTCAAATCTAGAAACGCGTTGCCTGTCATTCCTTCATAACGTAAGCCCATGTCAATTCCTGAATTTGTACCAACCCCAATTCCTGGCGTATAAAGAAAGCTTGTTTTTGCTCCATTACGTGTTGGAAAGCCAGCGCCTGTAAAATGTGAGGTCGGGATAGAACACCTAAAACAGCTACCTTTGAGCCAATGATATCAAATTCAGTTTCTTGATAAAGAGGTACTTAAATTGTGATTTATGGCTGGGCCTTGTGCTCATACTTTTAACAGCCTGCAAGCCAGCACAAAAGTTGGTAACCAACAACAATCTGCGCTCTCGAACGTATGCTCTATGATCTATCAAGGCGTAATGATAAAGCCAAAGCAGCTAATGACTGGAAGACAACAGTTATGACAAATTGAGATATGATATGAATATGAAGAAACCCCCTCGTTCTGTATTGATAGTGATTCTGGGGCTCCTTTCGGCCCTGGGCCCCTTTTCTATTGATATGTATCTGCCGGGTTTTCCGACGATAGCGGCTGACTTAAACACCACTGTAGACCGGGTGTCTTATTCCTTATCCAGTTTTTTTATCGGCATCTGCATTGGTCAGATGATCTGCGGTCCTCTACTCGATCGGTTTGGGAGGAAGAAACCGCTGTACTTTGGCTTAGTGATATACATCCTGGCATCCGTCGGTTGCGCCTATTCCGATTCTGTGGAAGCTTTAATCGGCTTTCGCTTCCTGCAGGCACTGGGCGGTTGCGTAGGCATGGTTGCCCCTGGAGCGATTGTGCGGGATAGTTTTCCTGTTAAGGAGAATGCAAAAGTGTTCTCTTTGCTGATCCTCATATTAGGAGTATCGCCAATTTTAGCGCCTACAGTGGGTAGTTTCGTAATTGCTGGTTTAGGATGGCATGCAGTATTTATCGTGCTTGCTCTTATTGCCGCTTTATTATTGATTACCGTAATTTTTCTATTGCCGGAAACCAAACGAGCTGATCCGTCGATGTCGCTGATGCCGCGGCCCATTCTAACTAACTTTCTCTTTGTAGTCAAACAACCACAGTTTTTCACCTACGCCTTTTCCGGTGCAGTTGCCGCAGCCGGCTTGTTCGCTTATCTCGCCGGTTCACCTTTCGTTTTTATGAATATTTATAAGCTTAGTGATCAGCAGTATGGTTTGGTCTTCGGTTTGGTTGCTGCTGGTTTGATCACTTGCAGTCAACTGAATAATCTTTTACTCAGAAGATATGATAGTGCGCAAATAATCAGAATTGTGCTGGCGGTACAAACACTGATCGGGCTTATTTTATTCTTTAGCAGCTTTTTAGGTTGGCATAACGTCTATAGCACTATAGGCTTGATATTCCTTTTTCTAAGTTGCCAGGGCTTTAGCTTTCCCAATTCGTCTGCTCTCTCCCTGGCGCCTTTTACACGGGAAGCAGGAAGCGCCTCAGCCCTTATGGGTGCCTTGCAAATGGGCTTCGGTGCCTTAGCTTCGGCATTAGTTGGATTCATCAATAACGGTACGACAATGCCAATGACAGGCGTTATGGCTGGATGTGCATTGCTTGGTCTGATTATTCTTAGTTTGGGACGTAAGCGTTTGGAATACAAATCCCGAATCGAAGATGTGGAAGAGCAGGCTTTTGAACAAATTGAGAAGTATTGAAGGCATAACGGTTTTTAAAAGAGCATTCCGCCAAACTCAGGTCCAAGCTTAGGATTAAGCAAGTCGGATATTGCTGTATCGATCTTAATATACTGTCAAAAGATGAATATCTTAGATTTGCCAAAGAGGAGTGGGATCCAAAGGAATATATCAGACAATTGCCGAAAATTAAGGAAATGAATAGGCACGACTGATCACACTTAGGTTCGTTCAAAACCCTATCTTTATAAAGATCGTTAACCGCACAAATTACTAAAAACAACAAAACCATGGGCTTATTCTCTTCACTATTAGGAAATGCGGGTGCAGTAGACACCGAGGATTTAAATAAAGATTACGCACTTCTTTTAACAGATGGCGAGCAGATTGAACTTGGGTTCAAACTTATCAGGGACGTTTTTATTTTCACAAACAAAAGGCTGATCCTTGTGAATAAACAAGGCTTAACAGGCAGCAAAACCGAGTATAAGTCCATCTCTTATAAAAGTATCTCCCGTTTCAGTATTGAAACTGCAGGAACTTTTGAACTTGACGCAGAACTTAAAATATGGGTTTCCAGTGAAACACAGCCTAGTATATCTAAACAATTCAATAAGTCGGTAAACGTGTACGAAGTTCAAAAGCTTTTAGCTCATTATGTTCTGGGGTAATAGGAGTGTTTGGTGGGCGGCTATTTCAACCCATTGGTGTCCGATAACATGATTTTGGATTTTCGACCCCGAAGGTGGTCGCATGTTAGTGAAATCTTCACATTCGACCGCCTTCGGGGTCGGGAAAAGAAAAGAATGAATTGTTCTATAAACATTTGACCCCTTCAGGGTCAAAAAACCTGTATTTCAAATTAACTATTGCCCCCGATTCCCGGATCAGAATAGTTCTTCCCGGCATCTTCAATAATGACAACCCAATCACTTCCTCGCCCTTCAGAGTGAGGTTTTACAGTTTTAGTTCCGGCATTGTCAAATGTTCCCAGTGATATGCTGCGGCCGTCACGGGGATTAAAAAGCCATGCCTTGAGCTGTATTGCTTTTAATTTCTGTGTATTGAAAGTTGTTTCTTTCCCGTACGACAAGTAGGCCAAGAGGAAATCTCCGGCGGCCATCTAACTCCGCCAGTATGACCGCCTGAATAACGGTGAAACCCTTTTTTGCCCGGTCTTCCAGATACATTTCAGCCTCTTCCCGATCCAGTCGGTGAAATAATTCCCAGGCGGTATCTCCCAGCCAGAAAAATGGTTTCCCGGTGCTGGATTGTAGAAATCTTTGGTCTGAACTTACTTTAAGCTGTGCCTGGGAAAAGGAAGCAATATATAATACAATGAAGAGAATTGATAGGGAACCTTTCATGTCTTGCCAAGATAATTAATATTTTAATCAAATTAGTCTGTAATTTCCAAATCTGAAAACCCGTTTGGCAATTTTCTGTTGTTTAGGTATCATTGCAACAATATGTCAGCAGAACAACAGAAATCAGATATCTTTAGCGAGATCAGGAAGGAACTCGAAAGCCAGAATTTTCAAGTAGTTTCAGAAGACCAAACTCGCCCCTGGGGTGGATTTTTTGTCCTGGCCGAAGATCAGGCACAGCAATTTGCAGATAAATACTTTGATGGCTTATCGGTTGACGATTTGAAAATATCAGGTAAGCTGAGCCCGAAAATACTTGTTGTTGCTCCAGAAAAAAGGCTTTCATGGCAATATCATCATCGCCGGGCAGAAATATGGCAAGTCATGAAAGGAACTGTCGGTATCAAAACTAGCGACACAGACGAAGAGGGAACAATTAATTCTTATTCCCCCGGTGATCGTATCATATTACAAAAAGGCGAACGCCACCGCCTTATCGGATTAGAAGATTGGGGAATAGTAGCCGAGATTTGGCAGCATACTGATCCATCTAATCCTTCCGACGAATCAGATATTGTTAGGGTACAAGACGACTTCGGGCGCTAAAAGCCAGTTTCTTACGTTTCTATCCCAAAGAGTTTAAATTTTTCTAATTTTGCCCCTCATTAATACACCCCTTATTTAACAACACCCCCTATTTAACAAATGGTTATCCTCATCTTTTTCCTTTGCCACTGGTTTTTGTCGCTGTTTTTTCAAACTTTTTTCCTTCACAGATATGCATCGCATAAGATGTTCAATATGACTCCGTTCTGGGAAAAAACGTTTTATATGATGACTTTCCTGTTCCAGGGCTCGTCGTTTTTGAATCCACGTGCCTATGCCATTATGCATAGAATGCACCATGCCTACAGTGATACCGAAAAGGATCCTCACTCACCTCACTTTATCAAAGATGTATGGGGACTGATGATCAAGACAAAAAATATCTACCTGGAATACGTGAAATATAAAATAGAGCCGGAACCTGCTTTTCGCGATAGATATCCTACATGGGCATTAATAGACCGTATTGGTGATCTTTGGGTTACGCGTTCTATATTTATTCTTTTCTACATCAGCTTTTATGTGGTATTCGCAGAGCATTGGTGGATGTTTCTTTTGTTACCTATCCATTTTCTAATGGGCCCGCTGCACGGTGCTATTGTAAACTGGTGCGGACATAAATACGGCTACTCCAATCACGATAATGACGATCATAGCAAAAATAGCCTTCCCCTTGATTTTCTGATGATGGGCGAGCTTTTTCAGAACAATCATCACAAAAAACCCAATAGTGTAAATTTTGCAGATAAATGGTTTGAGTTTGATCCGTCGTATCCGATTATCAAGTTGATGCATTACTTGAGGATAATCAAGTTGAGGAAGGTCTGAGAAACAAAAAAAGCCATTCCATATTCCGGAACAGCTTTTCTTAGTTTAGTTACTAGTAATTGATTACGCGGTCATTAATCCCCCTTGTGGACGGTTATTGAAAGTGATATGTTTAATCAGCTTGATCCGTGCATTCTGAATCGCTTTAAGATCTGACATTAAGATTTCATGTAACTGCTGATCGAATTTCTCTACTAATTTCATTGCGGGCATTTTAGTATTTCTTTTCATGGCTGTGGGGTTTATTTAGTTTAGTATCTTTTTTAGTCTTCTTCTGTTAAATTATCTTTTCTTCTTTTTGCTTCTTCAATTTGTCTTTCCAGTTGCTCTGAATCTCGTGAGTCTTCAGTCGCTTCAGGATTCTTAGGATTATCCCAGTTTTTTTCTTTTTCGGGGAAATCTTCCTGTTGTCCGTTTCCTTTTTGTTTTCCGGGATCAATCATAATTACATCGTTTCTGTAATCTTTATTACGATTTCTGTTCCAAAATATTTGACCAGCGCTATGAACAGGTATTAATTTTCAAAATCGGTTTTCTAGATGCGTATTTATACGGTACTGCTGGATGACCACAGGCCTGAACGTGTATTTTGAGATATATAAGGTGTATAGTGGAGTATACAATCCCTGATTTATTTTTTGAATTTTAGTTTTACATGCCGCTTCACCTCATCCAGGCCCGTTATTCATTGCCCTTTGTTCAAATGTTGAAATCTCCTTTCCTTACACATCATTCTAAATTTTAGATTTGTGTGGGTTAAAATATCCTCTTTTATAATGGCAGAAATAGATTATAGTGACGATAGTATCCGCTCGCTGGATTGGAAGGAACATATCCGCTTGCGCCCGGGAATGTACATCGGGAAACTTGGCGATGGGTCAGCGTATGACGATGGTATCTATGTTTTATTGAAAGAGATACTGGATAACTCAATCGATGAGTTTGTGATGGGATCCGGGCGAACTATCGAGGTAACGGTAACTGATAAACGGGTTTCCATCCGGGATTATGGGCGGGGCATCCCTCTGGGAAAAGTGATTGACTGCGTATCCAAGATTAATACAGGCGGTAAATACGATTCTAAAGCCTTTCAGAAATCGGTTGGCTTGAACGGTGTGGGTACTAAAGCCGTGAATGCGCTTTCTTCTAGTTTTTCTGTCCAGTCATATAGGGATGGCCGTACCAAGAAAGCGGAGTTTGAACAGGGTGTCCTTGTAAATGACCAGCCTGAAACTGAAACAACACAGCGCAATGGTACTGCGGTGGTATTTTATGCCGACGATACTATTTTCCGTCACTACCACTATATTCCGGAGTTTGTTGAAAGTATGATCTGGAATTATGTATTCCTTAATTCCGGGTTAACGATAAATTTCAATGGTACCAAGTATTTCTCAGAGCGAGGCTTGTACGACCTTTTAACGAGGAATACAGATGTAGAAACAATACGCTATCCAATAATACACCTTAAAGGGGATGATATTGAAGTAGCCATGACCCATGGTCAGCAGTACGGGGAAGAATATTACTCCTTTGTCAATGGACA
>NZ_JBASJU010000422.1:0-3315 GCF_049655485.1 Daejeonella sp. | reverse complement strand
TGGATGGCACAGGAGCAGGAGCGTGGAATCACGATTACCTCTGCAGCTACTACAGTTACCTGGAAGTACAGAGATCAGAATTACCATGTCAACGTAATCGATACACCAGGACACGTGGATTTTACTGTAGAAGTAAACCGTTCTTTACGTGTATTGGATGGACTGGTATTCTTATTTTCAGCCGTTGACGGCGTTGAGCCACAGTCTGAAACTAACTGGAGATTAGCTAACAACTACAACGTTCCGCGTATTGGATTCGTGAACAAGATGGATCGCTCAGGAGCAGATTTCTTGAAAGTTGTGAAGCAAGTTAAGGATATGCTTGGTAGCAATGCTGTTCCTTTGCAAATTCCAATTGGTTCTGAAGACTCTTTCAAAGGTGTGGTTGATTTAATCAACTTCCGTGGGATTGTTTGGAATGAGCATGATAAAGGGATGACCTTTACTGAAGTTCCAATTCCTGAGGAGTTGAAAGAAGAAGCATTGGAGTGGAGAGAAAAACTTCTTGAATCAGTTGCTGAATATGATGAGTCTTTGATGGAGAAATTTTTCGAAGCCCCTGAAACTATCACTGAACGTGAAGTTTTAGATGCCTTACGTCAGGCTGTTTTGGATGCTAAGATCGTACCTATGGTATGTGGTTCATCATTCAAGAATAAAGGTGTTCAAACCATGCTTGATTATGTGATGGAATTACTTCCTTCACCAATGGATGTTGAAGGAATCGTAGGAACGAATCCTGAAACTGGCGAAGAGATCCTTCGTAAGCCAAGCGAAAGCGAGCCATTTGCAGCTTTAGCATTTAAGATTGCAACAGATCCTTTCGTAGGACGTCTATGTTTCATACGTGTCTATTCAGGTAACCTTGAAGCCGGATCGTATGTTCATAATATGCGTTCTGACAATAAAGAACGTATTTCACGTATCTTCCAGATGCACGCAAACAAGCAAAACCCGATTCCAAATGTTGGAGCTGGTGATATTGCTGCGGTTGTTGGATTTAAGGATATCAAAACAGGAGATACACTTTGCGATGAGAAACATCCTATCGTATTAGAGTCAATGAACTTCCCTGAGCCCGTTATTGGTCTTGCGATCGAGCCTAAAACTCAGGCTGACGTGGATAAATTAGGTATGGCTTTAGGTAAATTATCTGAAGAAGATCCTACTTTCCGTGTTCAAACTGACGAAGAAACAGGACAAACAATCATTTCTGGTATGGGTGAGCTTCACCTGGATATCATTATGGACCGTTTGAAACGTGAGTTCAAGGTTGAAGTAAATCAGGGAGCACCTCAGGTATCTTACAAAGAGGCTATCACTGGCACTACTCAACACCGTGAAACCTATAAGAAACAAACAGGTGGTCGTGGTAAGTTTGCGGATATACAAGTTATTATATCTCCAAATGATGAAGGTAAAACTGGACTTCAGTTTGTGAATGAGATTTCAGGTGGATCAATTCCACGTGAGTTTATTCCATCTGTAGAGAAAGGTTTCGCTGCTGCGATGGTTAACGGTGTACTTGCTGGTTATCCTTTGCAGGATATGAAAGTTCGTTTAATTGACGGATCATTCCACGCGGTCGATTCAGATGCACTGTCTTTCGAGATCTGTGCTAAATCTGCATTCCGTGAAGCATTGCCAAAATGTAAGCCGGTATTAATGGAGCCAATCATGAAGATTGAAATCCTTACACCTGAAGAAAACATGGGTGATGTTATCGGTGATATGAACCGTCGTCGCGGTCAGCTTTTAGGAATGGATACCCGTGCGGGTGCCCAGGTTATTAAAGCTACCGTTCCACTTTCAGAAATGTTTGGTTACGTAACTCAGTTGCGTACGATCACTTCCGGACGTGCAACTTCAACTATGGAATTTGACCACTATGCTGAAGCTCCCAGGAACGTTCAGGAAGAGGTTGTAGCTAAGGTGAAGGGGAAGAAAGCAAACGCATAATAGATAAAAGAACAAAGAGCAAAGATCAAGGACACACAGTCTTTAATCTTTGTTCCTTGTTCCTTGTTCAATATTTAATCCGGTTACCGTTACTAATAGCTCTAACGTTAACCATAAACCAATCAAAATGAGCCAAAGAATCAGAATCAAATTAAAGTCTTACGATTACAATCTGGTAGATAAGTCTGCAGAGAAGATCGTTAAAACCGTTAAGCCTACCGGTGCGGTAGTTAGTGGACCAATTCCATTGCCAACTGAAAAGAGAATCTTTACAGTACTTCGTTCACCACACGTAAACAAAAAAGGAAGGGAGCAGTTCCAACTTTGTGCTTACAAGAGGTTATTGGATATTTACAGTTCTAATTCTAAAACTGTTGATGCTTTAATGAAACTTGAACTTCCAAGTGGGGTTGAAGTTGAAATTAAAGTTTAGGCGTTTAAAAATCATAAAAGCTACCAGACCGGTAGCTTTTTTTTTGTTAATACATTTCCATTTATAATATGCCTTCGCCAACCAACACGCTTTCGCGATCTAAAAGTCGCCTGGCTGTCAGCGCTATTTTCTTTGCATACGGTTTAACATTCGCCAGTTGGGCATCCAGAATTCCCACTATTCAGCAGTCTTTAGATATTTCTGATGGGGTTCTAGGATTGGTCTTATTTGCCCTGCCTGCTGGCTTATTTCTTTGCCTCCCGTTTTCCGGATGGATAATCAATCATCATGGAAGCAGGAGGGTGGTAATAGTATCCGGTTTAGTTTATTCATTTCTGCTTTTAGTGATCGGCCTTGCCCAAACGCTTCCACAGCTGATTGGTATATTATTTACTTTTGGCTTCGTCAGCAGTCTGCTAAATATAGCGGTCAATACACAGGCCGCTGGAGTAGAAGCATCTTACGGGAAACCTATAATGGGCTCTTTTCACGGTATGTGGAGCCTCGCTGGCTTTGCAGGAGCGGCTATTGGGACGGTTATGATGGCTTATGCGATTGCGCCGGTTTTTCACTTTCTGGTCATCTTAGTGCTGATGCTTTTGATCATCGCGTTAAGCAACACAAATTTAATTCATAAAGATGAGGGACAGACCTCTGAAGGATTGAAATTCGTTATGCCTGATAGGCCACTGCTCAAGCTTGGAATAATTGCCTTTTGCTCACTGATTTGCGAAGGGACCATGTTCGATTGGAGCGGTGTGTACTTCTTAAAAGTGGTAAAAGCAGAACCAGCCTGGGTAGGAGCAGGTTATACCGCTTACATGGTTGCCATGGCCTCCGGGCGTTTTGTAACTGATTGGCTCGCTCATAAAATCGGGGTACAGCGTGTTTTGCAGTTGAGTGGATTAATGACTGTATGCGGG
>NZ_JBASJU010000421.1:0-19346 GCF_049655485.1 Daejeonella sp. | reverse complement strand
GTCACGAGGGTTTTCAGGAAGGGCTGAAAGATCACCACTTCATTGTTATCCATCATGACATTCAAATCAAGACTGTTTTGATCGCTATTAGCATTGTATGTACCATCTATTTCAAGAGTCTTTTTTCCCTGATTGACGATGTCCATTTCCACATTGATCAGCCTGGTATCGTTGTCGAATCCGGCAAGTAAATCAAGGTCGCCAATGAGTACATTATTGTAGTGTAAAGTGTCAATTTTGATCTCGGCTTCTACATTCGGCTTGTCTAAAATCCCGGCGAATTTGGCATCTCCATTCAGTTCACCTCTTAAGGATATTCCTGATGCCTGGGTCAGGGCATTAAAGGTAGTCAGCTTGAATTTATTGAAGCCAATGAGCAGCTCATCAGCGGGGTCTTTAGAGATGATACCGTCTATAGTCAGCATCTGATTATCCCGGAACAGCTCGAAGCCTGTAATTTTTGTCCTTCTGAACAGATTGAAA
Organism: Daejeonella sp.; assembly: GCF_049655485.1. Taxonomy (GTDB): domain Bacteria; phylum Bacteroidota; class Bacteroidia; order Sphingobacteriales; family Sphingobacteriaceae; genus Daejeonella. The sequence goes on along the minus strand of NZ_JBASJU010000421.1, from coordinate 18,863 downwards.
TTATCATTGGCCCCGCGTCCTTCATCAAAGGCAAAACTTACTTTTTCCTGAATCTTCCAAACCTCATTGTTGATGATCACATCTGAAGGTAGAACACTCAAACGGATCATTTCATCACCTGTATCTCTGAATTCAACAAGGGAGTTCAAATCCAGCTGATTCATCGCATTTTTATCTGACAGTTTTATATTCAGGTTCAGGCTGTCGTTCCGGAGGATATTGGCAATGTTAATATTCTTGATATAAAGGCTGTCGGTGAGGTCAATCCTGTCCGATGTTATAAATACGTTCATTGCATCCGCCGAGGTACTCTCATCAATAATCAGGTTGTTGATCTTGAATTTATTATATTGAATAAGCTCTGCAAAACCGTTCAGATTGGCAATATTTTCGGATGAAACAAACTTCCCGTTGAAATTAGCTCCTTCCGGGATTTTCAAAGCAGGCATCAGCAGCAGGCTGAGGGGTTCGAAGTATTTTATTTTGAGGCTGAATTCAAAGTTTTGAAGTCCTGGTTTTGCATATTTCAACCTTAATGAAGGGATGTACTGGCTGGCTACGGACTTAAAGTAGTCAGGGAATGTCCTTAAATCATACTGACCCTTTATACTGGCATCCAGTATATCAGATTCGATCTTCAATTCCCGGTTCGTGCCGATGCCGATAGCCCGGAGGTTTACGGCGTTAACGATAAAGGAGTTGTCTGAATTGGTCAGGCGTATATCGTTGAGTGCAAAAGCTCCCTGTATATTGTCGAGATTAGAACCCGTAAAATTCGTTTTCAGGTCGGCGTCTATCTGGACGGTATCTTTTGTGAAATTTAATTTATGGAGGTTGGCTCCCCGGATGGAGGCGGTAAAGTTAAAGATAGGAAGCTGTGGTTTCAGGTCGATGCTTCCGTCGAAATCAAGTTTGATATTTCTGTCGTTGATCTTTATGATTCCCTGGAAAAGTTTGTTGATGAAACTTCCATTGACATTAATGTTGCTGTAGCGATAGCCATTGTAGTCGAAATACTTAATGTCACCCTTTACGCGCTCTTGTAGGGTATTAAAGTTAAATCCGCTGCCACTAATATTTGCCGTTAAGGTTGTCCTGCCCAAGTCGGCTCTGTCCAGTAATTCTCCGAGATTAAAATCATAAGCTTTGACTACCCCGCTGTATGTTGGATAGCCCTTACCATTGATTTTCATATTGAGGTCGGTAACTACCCGGCCAAGCTTAGTTTTAATCTCACCATAGGCAATGAAATCATTGGTGAAGCCTGTAAATCGCCCTTTGAAGTTAATATTGCCGAACTTCGATGCGATTGGTGGGATCAATGACTTGTTCGACCCGGTGGCTCTGGCGATGATCAAGTCGAGATCCTTCTTGTTCGTGGAAAACTGGTCTATTTTAAGATCCAGCATGGTGTTCTTTATATCTGGAAGGCCTTTTATATTAAAATCTCCTTTTAGATAGGTGGCTTGTCCGCTCCTTACGGCAAAATTCTTTGCCTTCATGTCGTTGATAAAGCCTGTTGCTTGTCCGTCTAAATCAAGGATAACATTTGACTTGGCAAGCTGCGGTGCAAAGTACGCTACATCGGAGCTGTTTATTCTTGAGTCTTTGAAATTTACTTTCAGTTCGACTTCGCTGATAAATTTCCCGAAGTCTTTGAAGTTGTCATATTTCATTAATAGATAATCCGACAGCCTGCTCGTAGACGTCTCTAGTAAGAGATCCTTGAACTCCATCTGGTTCGTGTCTATTGTCGCATTGGTAGTCAGGTTTTTTAAATAAAAACCGCTTTTATCACGAAGAGTGAGGTTTCTAAATCCTGCTTTAACCAGGTGATTCTTGGTATCCAGATTAAGAATGGTCGTGCTAAGATTGCGAAGCGCGATATCATTGAAATTTACTCCTTTTACCGGGTCCGTATTATTGAAGTTCTGGTATTTAAAAGCGATATTATTCAGGACTATTTTGTCAATTGTCACATCATAAGGCCTGCGTGGTTTTTTGGTGGGGGTAGGGTCGCCGGTATCAAAGTAATTAATTATGAACTCCACATTGGTGGCAGAATCCCGGTATTGTTTTAAATGGAACTTGCCATTATCCATCTGGATGGTGTTGACCGATATCTTTCTTAATTTTAGAGAAACCAGGTTCAGGTCGACGGTTAGCCTTGGGGAAAACAGGAGGGTGTCTTGTTCCCTGTCTTCAATATACAGGCTGTCAAGTACCAGAGATTTGAAAGGTTTAAAATGTAAGCTCCCTACCTCTACTCTGGTCTGCAGTTCTTCCGACAGATATTTCGCGGCTTTTTTAGCAACAAATGTCTGTACTGTTTTAAACTGGAGAGAGAATATTAAGGCGGCCACCAGCAACAACAGACTTGCGAGTATCCAGAGAGTTATTTTTAGTGCTTTTTTGATACTTTTGTATTTTAATCAGATAACGTTTAATAAACTATAATAGTTTTGGCAACTATACTTGGCATAGAATCCTCCTGCGATGATACGTCTGCATCAATTTGCATTGATGGGCTTATAGCATCAAATATAATTGCTAATCAGCTCGTCCACCAAAATTATGGAGGTGTGGTGCCTGAACTTGCATCGCGGGTTCATCAGCAAAATATTGTTCCCGCAGTTCAGGAAGCGATATCCAAAGCAAAAATACATAAAAATGACATTGATGCTGTAGCTTTTACGCGCGGCCCCGGATTATTAGGCTCTTTGCTGGTAGGCACCTCATTTTCAAATGCTTTCGCCCTGGCTAATAATCTTCCGCTTATAGAGGTTAACCATATGCAGGCCCATATCCTTGCGCATTTTATTGATGATAAACCCGAATTTCCCTTCTTATGTCTCACTGTTTCAGGCGGGCATACCCAGATTGTGCTTGTACGCGATTATTTTGATATGGAGGTGATCGGAGAGACGACAGATGATGCGGCGGGAGAGGCATTCGACAAGACTGCTAAAATACTGGGGCTGCCTTATCCGGGTGGACCACTGATTGATAAATATGCTAAGCTGGGTAATCCCAATGCGTATAAGTTTCCTGAACCTCAAATCCCGGGGCTCGATTTTAGTTTCAGTGGTTTAAAGACCTCCATTATGTATTTTGTCAGGGATCAGGTTAAAAAGGATCCTGATTTTCTTGCGAATAATATGAACGACATCTGTGCTTCGGTACAGGAAAGGATCGTCACGATCCTACTTAATAAATTGAAGAAGGCTGCAGCAGAATATAAGATTAACCGGGTGGCAATTGCGGGCGGTGTTTCGGCTAATTCTGGTTTAAGGGATGCGTTGAATAGTACAGCTGTAGAGTTAGGTTGGGAGGTTTTCATCCCTCAGTTTCAATATTGCACTGATAATGCGGCGATGATCGCGATTGCTGGGTATTATAAATATTTGAAGAAGGAATTTGTGGGACAGGATATAGCGCCCCTGGCAAGGATGTATTTTTAATTTTAATACCTTTATCGAATAAATCAGGTCTTTATATTATGCTTAGTACTCCGAGTATTATCTTCTTTCTTATTTTTCTCATTCCTCTGGTTGGTTTTTTAATCTGGCTGATGAAGGAGGATAAACGAAAGGGAAAAATTGGCCTGATGGTGCTAGCTTTTATGGTCATTGCAGGGATCATGTTCATGTATATCATGACAAGGGGGAAATAAGATATTCTTCCGTATATAGCCTGAAGGTCCCTCCCTGCGGTCGGGATGACGATTTACTTTTTTTAGGAAATGGAGATTTCTCCTCGCAAAACTTACACGATTAATTTAATAGGCTACATCGCTCGTCGAAATACCTTTCTATTTAATGGTAGATTATTTCGACGGGCGCAATAGCTATCATATTTAGCCCTCCCCTAAAGCCCGGAGAAATCTCCATTCTTCACACCAAATCACCCGTCATCCCGACCGCAGGGAGGGACCTCACGGATTGCAGACTTGTAGTTTTTCCGCTTTCCCGCCCCTGAAGGGGTCGCATGTTTATAGAATGGAGGTTGTGCTGCTTTCCCGACCCTGAAGGGGTCGCATGTGTTCGATGAGCCAATCTTTTAAAATTTCCACTTCACTACGATCACTTTGGCAGGATATTGGTTATTTATTTGAGAGATATAGTATGGCCGTCGTGATTTTTGGGATGATGAATCAAACACTCCGGGATCAGGATAGTTATACAAACAGAAACTAAATTGTAAAACAGATGGAAAATAACAAGAATTCAAATTTCGCATTCGCGATTTTAGCGGGAGTTGCCGCAGGAGCTGCAACCTACTATCTTATGAACAATGAGAACGGAAAGCAGCACTGGTTAACATTACTTAACACAGTGAAAGATTTGTCGGAAAAATTTCTTGAGTCTGAGCAAGGATCAAGAATGGCATCTGCTGGCAGAGATGCATCTGAATACATCAGCCAAAAGGCTAATGGTATTTTAGAAGAATCCAAAAAGTATTCTTAATAATATACAGGTTCATGATTTTTGAACCAATGGAGACCGTAAATCGGTCTCCTTTTTTTATGCATAAAATTCTGATATTGCTTCTTGATAAATTAAATGCAAATTTAACGATCAATGAAGCACCTAAAATTTCTACTCTTCTTATTGTTCCTGTCAGCAGGAATGCAGGAAAACTTCGCGCAGCCTGCCGAACAACTGGTTAAAGTTATCGTAGCTCCGGATCACGCTGACTGGGTTTATAGAACCGGGGAAAAAGCAAGGTTTATTGTTAGCGTCATTCAATCCGGAAATCTGCTGCAGAATGTAAAAGTTATATATGAAGTAGGTCCGGAAAGGATGCCGGCTGTAAAAAGTGATTCACTAGTAGCCAGGGATGGAAAGTTCACGATCGAGGGGGGCTCTATGACCAATCCTGGATTTTTACGTTGTGTGGTGACAGCGGAAGTGGACGGCAAGCGGTACAGGGGTTTAACAACGGTAGGTTACGATCCTGAGAACATCAAACCTGCCGGAACAGTGCCTGATGATTTCATGCAGTTCTGGAATAAGGCAAAGGCTGACCTGGCAAAGATACCCATGGATGCCCGAATGACCTTTCTTCCGGAACGTTCTACCGGAAGCGTCGACGTCTATCATGTAAACCTCCAGAATTTCAGAATGGGGGGAAGATTATACGGGATACTTTGTGTCCCAAAGAAGGAAGGAAAATATCCTGCTCTTCTCCGTGTTCCCGGTGCGGGAATCCGACCATACAATGGGGATATTGCGACAGCGGAGAAAGGGGTAATAACAATGGAAATTGGCATACATGGGATTCCGGTTAATATGGATCTTAGCCAGTACGCAAACCTCGCGGGTGGAGCACTGTCCGGCTACCAGACATTTAATCTTGAAGACCCGGATCGATTTTACTATAAACGGGTGTATATGGGCTGCGTCCGGGCTAACGATTTCCTGACCAGCCTGCCTCAGTTTGATGGTGTCAACCTCGGGGTAACGGGTGGCAGCCAGGGCGGGGCATTATCGATTGTTACTGCTGCGCTTGATCCAAGGGTGAAATTCCTCGGCGCTTACTACCCAGCTTTAAGCGACCTTACCGGCTTTATGGTCGGACGTGCTGGCGGATGGCCGCATATGTTTAATAAGGATAATGTTGATGCGCTGAGTACGAAGGACAAGATCAGGACTACGGGATATTATGATGTCGTCAATTTCGCCCGCCTGGTCAAAGTTCCGGGAATGTATAGCTGGGGCTTCAATGATGAAACCTGCCCGCCAACCTCGATGCATGCGGCATACAATGTGATTACTGCGCCGAAAACGTTGAAGTTATTTTTAGAGACAGGGCACTGGCAGTTTCCGGAGCAGAGGGAAGGGATGGAAAGGTGGTTGCAGGAGAAATCGGGGGTAGATTAATCACAAATCGTCACTGGGTGAAAATAAAGGCTTTATACAATCTTGAAAAAGGGGAATTCTGTTCGAAAATAAAATCCATTCTTAACCTAATGTCCTACGTTCACACGTCCTAAAACACCTGTTTGCGGTACGTTAACATTCGCTGTCCTCCGGTATTCACTGGGGGTCATCTTTTTAATCTTCTTAAATTGTCTGTTGAAATTAGCTAAATTATTGAAACCACACTGATATGCAATCTCAACTACATTTTTATCCAGCTCACTTAAATATCTACAGGCATGTCCTATGCGAACAATATTTAAGTACTCCACGAAGGTAACTCGGTAATGCACCTTGAAAAACGTGCAAAACGTGCTAAGGGCCATATTTGCAACTGAAGCTGCTTCTTTAAGAGTAATTTCCTTATCAAAATTATCCATTATGTAAGAATTAACCTTGCTGAACCTATCTGAACAGTCTGTGGGACCAGCGTCTAAATAACCGGGACTAGCTAGTAGGTCGTACTCGGATGTGCTACAAAGTAGATCAAATATGGTAAATAGCGACGATAGTCTTTGTATACCATTCATTAAAAGCATCTTGTTCATTATTGAGGCTATCCGTAATCTGGTAACACCCTTGATTACCAAACCGTGCTGTGATAATGTCAAGAAAGTCTTTAAAGAGCTCATCTCTGGAATGTCAAAAAAGTTCTCACCCAGAAAATCTTCGCGAAAATGAATGACGATTGCTTGAGCAGATTCGCTGACCTTACCATCTATATATTCAGGATCGTTAATCCACAAATGCGGAACCTTTGTCCCGATAAAAACTAAATCTCCCTCTCCAAAGTAACCAACGTGATCCCCAACCATCCTAACACCAGTGCTTTTATTTACTAATACGAGCTCGTATTCTGAATGAAAATGCCACGGGCAGGGGAAAAAACGTCCCTCTTCCTTGAAAACGATAAAGGATTTATCAAATTCTTGCGGCAAATGGCACTCGATAGCTTTCATAAGAATGATTATCAGTTAAGAACTCATATCTAATTTATGAAAAATGTTGTGCAAAAGTGTTTTCAGAAAAATAGTATCATAAATATATATAATAGTAGCAGTTTAAAGAAGTCAACTGCGATATTTTTGATATACACCTCTGATTATTTTACACTTAACTAAGTAGAATCACTAAAAAAGTAAGATGTCAATCCTGGTTTGGGGAAACGGATAATTCAACTAATTAAATTTTTAAAATAGATGGTGCAAACACAAATAAGAATCAAATTGGCAGTTTTCATGTTCCTTCAATATGTTATTTGGGGTTCGTGGTACGTAAGTATGGGAACTTACCTTAACAAGGTTTTGTTATTTAATGGTGAGCAGATTGGTCTTGCTTATGGTGCTTTTGCTATCGGCGCAATGATCTCTCCCTTTTTTGTCGGATTGATTGCCGATAGATATTTTGCATCGGAAAAGCTCCTTGCTTTTCTTGGAATTTTGGGTGGCCTATTATTATTTATTCTACCCGGACTAACTGAGTTTAGCTCGTTCTATCCCATGTTGATTATTTATTGTGCCACCTTTGTGCCTACTCTTGCATTGGGGAATTCGATATCGTTACATCACCTCACCAATCCTAAAAGAGATTTCCCTCTGGTTAAAACCCTTTCAGCCGTAGGTTGGATTGCAGCTGGGCTTATGCTTAGTTTCATTTTCGAAGGCGAACAATCTGCTGTTCAATTTTATGTTGCGGGAACAGTCTCCATACTATTTGGTCTTTTCTCACTTACGCTGCCGCACACTCCGCCGTTGAAGATCGGCAAGGATGTTAAACTCGGGGAAATCCTCGGTCTCGATGCCCTTGCACTTTTGAAAAAGCCTTCCTTCGCAATCTTCATCGCTTGCATGTTTCTTATTTGTATTCCTTTATACTTCTACTTCGTGAATATGAACTTATACGTAACTGAACTGGGATGGACCTTTTCTGCCGCAAAAATGTCTCTGGCCCAAGTATCTGATATTCTGTTCCTGATCTTATTGCCTTTGATGCTGAGGACATTCGGTTATAAGAAGACCATTTTTATCGGTATTCTAGGCTGGGCCGTACGTTATTTTATGCTGGCGGGAAGTGTTGATTCTGCAACTTTTCAAACAACGTTGGTCTTTGGTGCAATTTTATTACATGGAATGTGTTATGACTTCCTTTTCATTGCAGGGCAGCTGTATGTAGATGAAGAAGCGAATGAAAGGATACGCGGCGCTGCCCAAGGACTTATAGCCTTTATACTTTGGGGTTTGGGGGCGTTCGTGGGCACCCATCTTGCAGGGATTTCTCAAGCATCGCACACTCTTGCAGATGCAACGGGGAGTATACAACACGACTGGCAGGGGATCTGGATTTATCCTGCATGGGGTGCATTGGCAGTATTGGTTGTCTTCATGATATTTTTCCGAAATCCGTCGAAGGCTACAGTGTCAGCAGTAATCGCGGGTCGTAAACAGGAAAATGCTGAATTGCCATGATGATTTGAATGGCAGCTAGTATGTAGGACCTTACACAAATTCGGAGTAACGCTCTCTAAAAATTGTATTAATAATATAACTAAAAGTATCATTCGAATCTAGGCCTTAAAAGTATTTTTGAATGTATTTAAAAATTTAAAAAGATGATCAAATCTATATTGGGTTACTGCATTATTCTACTCCTGTTCACGATTGGTTGTTCGCCAAAGTTTTCACCCCTTTTTAATAACAACGATCTTTCCGGCTGGAAAATTCACGGCACTGAAAAATGGTATGTTCAAAACGGAGAGCTCATCTCTGAAAGCGGGCCTGACAAAGGATATGGTTACCTAGCTACAGATAAAAATTATAAGAATTTCATTTTGTCAGTTGAATTTAAACAAGAAGCTAATGGGAATAGCGGTGTTTTTATACGTTCTAACATTACAGGAACCCGGGTCAACGGTTGGCAAGTAGAGGTTGCGCCTCCAGGGCTTTTTACTGGAGGAATCTACGAATCATACGGACGTAACTGGTTAATAAAACCTGATCCGGAAGATGAAAAAGTTCTTAAACCGGATGACTGGAATAAAATGATAATCGAAGCACGGAACGATGAAGTAACCACTTGGCTAAACGGTAAACAGATGGTTTATCTTAAAGATGAACTAATCGGTAAAGGCGAGGGATCAATTGCCCTACAAATCCATTCAGGTGGAGGTATTAAAGTTAGATGGAGAAATATAAAGATTCAGCAGCTCCCATAATTACTCGAATTACCTAAGTGAAAATATGAATAAGTAAATTATGGAAAATCAATCAAAATCTTTACGAGTCCTCGTAGTAGGATGCGGGAATATGGGCTCGTCTCATGCAATTGCTTATCACACCCTGACCAGATTTGAGATCTGTGGACTAGTTTCAAAAGGAAAATCAAAGGAAAAATTAAACGACAAGCTAGGAGGTAAATACCCATTATTCGACGATGTGGATAAGGCAATAAGTGAAACTAAACCTGATGCTGTTTGCATTTCCACTTATCCAGATACACACGAAAGTTATGCTGTAAAAGCTTTTGAGAATCGTTGTCACGTCTTTATAGAGAAACCCGTTGCAGACTCTGTTGAGGGTGCTGAACGGGTCGTCGCTGCGTCAAAAAAGGCAAATAAGAAATTAGTAGTTGGGTATATCTTAAGGCACCATCCTTCCTGGGAGAAGTTTATTGAATTAAGCGGGCAGTTAGGTAAGCCGCTTGTAATGAGAATGAATCTCAATCAGCAAAGCGATGGAGCAATGTGGACCTTGCACCGTAATTTGATGGGTTCACTCAGTCCAATTGTAGATTGCGGCGTGCATTATATAGATGTTATGTGTCAGATGACACGGTCTAAACCGACGCAGGTGTATGCGATTGGGGCGAGGTTAACTGAAGAGATTCCAGCGGGGAATTATAACTATGGCCAGTTGCAAATACGTTTCGAAGATGGATCTGTGGGCTGGTATGAGGCAGGTTGGGGTCCTATGGTTAGTGAAACAGCATTTTTTGTGAAGGATGTCTTCGGTCCTAAAGGTTCGGTATCAATCGTCGCAAAAGACGCCGGGGGAGAGGGGAAATCTTCCTCTATTGAATCTCATACAAAAACAGAATCCATACGTTTTCATCATGCCGATCTGGATAAAGATGAAAAATTTGCCAGAGCGGATACCTGGATAAATCTTGAAGACGAACCTGATCACCAGGAGCTTTGTAATCGTGAGCAGAGGTATTTTCTAAAATCCATTAATGATGATTTAGACCTGAGCGCTCATGGCGAAGACGCAGTAAACAGCTTGCGCATTGCCTTTGCCTGTGACGAATCCGTTAGGACAGGTAAGGTTGTATACTTTACCTAAATCGGAACTGATTCTTTAACTTATTCTCCAAATATGTCTATTAAAACGAATGAAATTCCAGTTGGAGTTGTTGGCCTGGGTCTTATGGGCTGTAGTATAACGACATGTCTTCTGATGGCCGGCCACCCTGTTGTAGCCATAGCCCCCATAAGCATTGACATGGACCATGCAGAAAGCCGAATTCGAGCTCACTTCAAGAAAGCGAAGGAAGAGGGTATGATAAATGAAGATCCGGATTTCTATCTAAAGAACTTGCGAATTTCGGAAGACTATTCTCTTCTTAAACTATGCCAATTGGTTATTGAGTGTACTCTCGAAGATCAGGAAATCAAAAAGGTAGTCTACTCCAAGGTAGAATCTGTTATAGCTAATGATGCAATTCTGGCCAGTAATACTTCAGCAATTCCTATCAGTATTCTGCAGAAGCTCACTTTACATCCTGAACGCTTTTTCGGTTTGCATTGGGCGGAACCTTCCCATACAACGCGATTTCTGGAAGTGATATGCGGAGAATTAAGTGATATTGCTAAAGGCGAGTATTTGTATGAACTTTCGAATTTCTGGGGAAAAGAACCAACGTTGGTTAGAAAGGACATACGTGGATTTATTACTAACCGATTGATGTATGCTATGTATCGCGAGGCATTTTATCTAGTCGAGAATGGGTATGCCACTGTTGAAGATGTAGACCGGGCGTGTCGCAACAATACAGGATACTGGATGACATTTGTTGGTGTCTTCGGCTGGATGGATTTAACTGGCGTGCCCGCATATCATAATGTTATGAAAGACCTAAATCCAACCCTTTGTAATAATACGGGGATGCCCAAATTAATCGACGATATCGTAAAAGCTGGGGGGAAAGGTGTTAGCAATGGCCATGGGTTTTACAACTATACTCCCGAGGAAGCCAAAATGTTGGAAGAGACTTTTGCCGATTTTACTTATGAAATAAGAAAGCTAGCCCTGAAATATCCTGCAGATATTGTAAAAAGAAGACTTAAGGCAAAAGAGGTTGATAAAACGAATTAGAACTATTTGAAATGATTGAACAGAAACATCTGGTTGTTCCATTTTTAAAGACCAATGAAAAGACCGTGTTGACCGAAACATCGGGTCAACTGGATGCTGTTCAAAGACACAGTATTTCTTTTGTGCCATGGAAAGCCTACAGCTATAAGCCTGAAGTAGAATTCGCAATCGGATATTCAGATTATGCTTTATTGCTCAAATTTTTCGTTAGCGAAAAAGAGGTAAAAGCGATCTATGCGAAACCTAATGATCCTGTTTACAAAGACAGTTGTGTAGAGCTCTTCATTTCATTTGAGGATGAAAAGGAATACTACAATTTTGAGTTTAATTGTGCAGGTACTTGTCTGCTTGGATTCGGCAAGGAAAGAAATGAAAGGCTTCAATTATCAGATGAACTAATAGGTCGTATTCGTTATCAGTCGGTTTTAAAGCCTTCGAATTGCCCTGAGGCTAATATTTCATGGGAACTTACATTAGAGATTCCGTTAGATGTTTTTCACTTTCATCAAATAAAGACGTTGAAAAATAAACGAGCAAGGGCTAATGTGTATAAATGTGGTGATGATCTACTTCAACCACATTTTCTGGCCTGGAATGAAATTGAAACAGAAGCACCCGATTTTCACCGCCCGGAATTTTTCGGGTCTATCGAGTTCAGTTAATTATAATTTAAAACATAATCATGGAAAAAATAGAAATTCACCATCCCGACAAAGCAGATAAGACCTTTAGTACAGGCGCGTATTCTGCCGGTGTGATGGTAGCAAATGACTGGTTATTTGTCAGTGGCCAGGCTGCAGTGGATTTTACAACAAGTAAGTTTGAGTTGGGCACTATCGAAGAAGAAACACACCGGACTCTTCACAATGTAAAGCGCATTTGCGAAGCTGCAGGTTTTACTTTGGACGACATTGTGAAATGTACTGTTCACTTGAGCGATATACGTGATTTCGATCGCTACAATGTAGTTTATGCAAGCTATTTCACCAAAGTTAAACCGGCCAGGACTACAGTACAGTCAGTTTTAGGGCATGGGATTAAAGTGGAAATAGATGCGATTGCTTTTCGTCCGGGTAAGTAATAATAAGTGTTAAGATGACGGATCAACCGATATTTATTTTTGATTGCCATCTCGATCTGTCTATGAATGCGATTGAATGGAACCGGGATCTTAAAAGATCTGTCTATGAGATACGGGATATTGAAAAGGGAATGACAGATAAATTAGATCGGAGCTTAGGGACAGTGGCATTACCTGAATTACGAAAAGGGAAAATCGGATTGGTTGTAGCCACCCAGATTGCCCGCTATGTGGAAGCAGGAAGCCTAATTCCCGGCTGGAATTCACCCGAGATTGCATGGGGCATTTCACAGGCCCAACTCGCCTGGTACCGGGCTATGGAAGATCAGGGCCAAATGACACAGATAGTCAATTTGATCCAGCTAGAAGAACACCTTGCACTCTGGTTTGACACGGCAATTCCTGATGAGAATAAGCCAGTGGGATATATCCTAAGCCTGGAAGGTGCGGATTCACTTGTTAATATTTCTTATCTTGAAAAAGCTTATAGCTACGGTCTCCGTGCTTGTGGGCCTGCCCATTATGGCCCGGGTAGATATGCAGCAGGAACAGGCAGGACAGAAGGGCTCACTGTATCCGGAAGAGAGCTTATTGCAGAAATGGATCGCCTGAACATGATTCTCGACGTTACACATCTCACTGATAAAGGATTTGACGAGGCAACCTCACTGTATAAAGGGCCCATATGGGCAAGTCATCATAACTGTCGGAAACTAGTAAATCATACAAGGCAGATAAACGAAGAGCAAATAAAAGTGTTAATTGAACGTGATGCCGTAATCGGGGGGGCTTTTGATACCTGGATGCTTACAGATAACTGGGAGCGGGGTAAGGATGACCCCAAAGGGAGAGGGGTGCATCTGGAACTTATTATTGATCACTATGATCATATTTGCCAGCTGGCCGGCAATAGCCTGAATGTTGCAATTGGCAGCGACCTGGATGGGGGATATGGTAAAGAACAATCACCCTATGATCTTGAAGACATTTCAGATCTCCAGAAATTGCAAGGCATGCTTGCTAAAAGAGGTTATTCAAATGAAGATATTGAGAACATATTTTATAAGAACTGGCTTAGGTTTTTAAGGAAAGCCTGGGCATAAACCCTTTTATATGGACTGGTACACGGTAAAAAATGTGGACGATATTGACTCTCCAGCACTTCTTGTTTACAAGGACCGTGTCATGGATAATATTCGAAAAGTCCTCACTTTGGTGGAACTACCTCAACAGCTCCGTCCGCATGTCAAAACCATTAAAATAAGAGAAGTATGCACGATGATGCTGGACTTCGGAATAAAGAAATTTAAGGCCGCTACGATAGCCGAGGCAGAAATGCTGGGTATGGCTGGGGCAGAAGATGTAATTCTCGCCTATCAGCCGGTAAAAACCAAATTCCTCCGGCTCCTGAAACTTATCAGGAAATATCCGGGTACACAATATTCCTGCCTTGTTGACAATATAGACTCAGCAAGGTGGTTTTCTGATTTAATTTCCGGTGTTGAAAGAGCAGAAAATAGGGTACCATTGCAGGTTTACATTGACTTGAATGTCGGAATGGATCGTACTGGTATTAAGCCAGAATACGCTTATGATTTATACCATGCTATCCGATCATTGACTGGAGTTAAGTTTAAAGGATTTCACGCATATGATGGCCATATCAGAGTGTCTGATATCACTGAACGTACAGCCCAATGCGATAGAGATTTTCATCAGGTTGAACTGCTTAGAAGAAAAATTATGGAGGAGGGGAACGGGCTTCCCTTGCTGGTAGCGGGTGGAACACCAACGTTTACAATTCACTCAAAAAAAGAGAATGTAGAATGCTGCCCCGGGACTTTCGTCTTCTGGGATAAAGGCTACCAAGACACTTTGCCAGAACAGGATTTTCTTTATGCGGCATTAGTCCTTACACGGGTTGTGTCTCTCCCGCACGTGAATAAGATATGTATTGATCTCGGTTTCAAGGCCATCGCATCTGAAAATGACCTCCAGAATAGGGTTTACTTTTTAAACCATCCCAGTTTTAAGCCTTTGAGCCATAGTGAGGAACATATGGTAATATCTGTTGAGAAAGACCATGGCCTTAAAATAGGGGACCTGTTTTACGCCCTACCTGTCCATATTTGTCCTACGGTTGCCCTTTACGAAGATATTTTCCTTGTGAAAGACGCAGAAAGCAGCATCAATTGGAAAGTTGTTGCAAGAGACAGGATGATAACCTGTTAATCGAAACTAGAAGATGAAAGTCTACCATAAGTAGTGTGCAAATTAATTCCAATTCTCTACTCTTTTTTGATCATTCATTCAGTAAGTAAGTAACTAAAGCCTTTATCTTTTGTTTTTCTTTTGACGTCAACACTTTCTGAAAATTCAAATTATAGATTAAATTTTCCGCTTTTAGTCGTTCTATTCATTGCACTTCTAATCAAGACTGCTGTCTGGCAACCTCTCCTCCAATAGAATATTTCGAACTTTCTAAGAAGTTAAAATTTTTTAGACGATAAAAAGCTTAAATATAGCTAGTTATGGTGATTTGGTGGTCTTTTAGCCTTCACTTATAGCATTTCTGAAAAATAGTATTATTAATGCAAAAAGAAGTATTGGATTGGCTTGCGTATGTAAGTTATTTTTATAAAAGAAAGGGTTTGCGATCCACGGATCGATATGTTAACACGGATGATCAGAATACAGGTGGTTTGCAAACTTGTAGTTTTTATTAACCCATTTAAAGGAAAATATTTATGAAAATTTATTTACAAAATCATTTTTACTGGCGTAAGATAATGAAGTACACATTGTGTCAGATTATTCTTGGACTGCTATTAACAAGTATTTCTTTTGCGGAGAAAGGCTACGATAAAAAACAACCGGCAATTGTGGTTACCGGTAAAGTTACGGATCCAACTGGACAACCCTTAATAGGCGTCAGTGTTAAAATTAAAGGTACAAACATAGGGGCCAGTACCGATGCGAATGGTCAGTACAATTTAAATACTCCTGAAGGGAATATTACTTTAGTTTTTACATATATAGGTTATATAACTCAGGAAATTGGAGTAAGTAGCCGAACTACGGTCAATGTAACTATGCAGGAAGATGCTGCAAGTTTAGACGAAGTAGTTGTAATTGGGTATGGCACAATTAAAAAATCTGATATTACAGGTTCTGTCTCGTCTGTTTCGAGTAAAGATATTAATGCGGTACCAGCAGCGAACGTCATGCAAGCTTTAGCGGGAAGAGCAGCAGGAGTGCAGGTTAAGGCAAATAATGGATCCCCGGGAGCTCCTGTAAGTATTCGAATTAGAGGGACAAATTCAATAGTTGGAAATAATGAGCCCTTGTATGTCATAGATGGATTTCCTGTAAATGATGCTTTAAGTATAAATAATGCGAGTATAGAAAGCATAGAAATTTTGAAAGATGCTTCAGCCGTTGCAATTTATGGTTCCCGTGCATCAAACGGAGTGGTTCTAATAACTACCAAAAAAGGAAAAGCTGGAGAAACAAGGGTCAGCTTTGATAGTAGTCTGGGATCTCAGCAACTGATTAAAAAAATGGAGATGATGAATCCATTGGAGTATGCAGAGTATTTCAACTACATTCAAACTGCTCAAGGAGTAGCACCAATATTTTCAGGATCAAGATTAAGTGAATTTGCCGCAATGGGTGAAGGTACAAATTGGCAGGATGTTGTTTTTAGACGTGCTCCGATACAAAACCATACACTGGTTATAAGTGGTGGGGATCAAAAAACACAGTTTTCACTTACGGGAGGTATATTTGAGCAACAAGGAATTATAAGGAATAGTGATTACAAACGTCATTCTCTAAATAGTAATCTGCATCACAATATCAGTAAAAAATTCAGTGTTGATCTTACTTTAGCTTTATCGAAAAACAATAGTGCACGACAATCATCCGAACAAGGAAGATTTGGTACTTCACTTATAGGAAGAGCATATGGAATACCTTCTTATCTCCCGGTTTATAATGCGGACGGTACTCTAGCGGAACCAGTATTATTAGACCCAAGAGTATCAGAGGCACTTTGGAATCCCTTGAATTTTATTAATGAAACTAAAAACATTCTAAAACAGAATAACGTTCTCGCAAACGGTTCATTTACCTATAGAATAATCGAAGGTTTAAGTTTGAAAGTTTCGGGCGGTATTGAAAGCAGGAATGGCCTGGTCGATTTTTATCAGACTAAAAAATTCCAAAGTGTAAAAGATGGAGTTGCATCCCTGAATTCAACAGAATATACGAGTCTTCTGAATGAAAATATTTTAAGTTATAATAAAACTTTTAATGGAAAACATTCTGTGTCGGCCATAGCTGGTGGAACATACCAGAGTTTTAATAATACAAGTGTTTCCGCAGGAGGTAGAAACTTTTTAACTGACGTAACTGAGTCATGGTCACTTGCTGCTGCCGGGCTTCCTGGAATTCCTAATTCATCATTAACTGACGCAACTTTATTGTCAGGACTTGGAAGAGTTAACTATGGTTATGATAATCGCTACCTGTTTACTGTTAGTTATCGTGCCGACGGATCCTCTGTTTATTCAGAAGGCAATAAATGGGGATACTTCCCTTCCGCAGCTTTTGCATGGAGAATATCGGAAGAGAATTTTATGGATTTCGATAAAACGCCTATTAGTGACTTAAAGCTTAAAGCTAGTTGGGGAAGAGCGGGGAGCCAAGCCATAGCTCCATATTCTACGTTAAATCAATTAAGTGCAGGTTCCACAGTTTTTGGCACTGGATTGTATACTACCATGTCCCCAACATCCAGATTAGCTGCAGATTTGAAATGGGAAACAACAGAGCAGACTAATATTGGATTGGAAGTATCATTATTGAATGATCGTTTCACATTTACAGCAGATTATTATTCCAAGAAAACCAGCGACCTGCTTAATATGGTGCAGCTTCCGCGTTCTTCAGGCTATCAAAATTCTCTTAGAAATATTGGAGTAATAGGGAATAAGGGTTTCGAATTTGGAGCAGGTGCCAATATTTTTAATTCAGATAATTTCAAGTGGGATTTGGATGGAAACATCACATTTAATCGCTCAAAAGTTATTAAACTATACGGCGGTGTAGATATACAAGCCGGACTTTTACAAATGATCAGGTTTACTGATTTTGGTAACACCTATCGAGAAGGCCAGCCACTGGGTATTATATACGGATATCAGGAAGACGGTTATAAACCCAATGGGTATATTAAATACGTCGATCAAAATTCTGATGGTAAAATCGATTTGAAAGATAAGGTTCAAATCGGAGATCCGAATGCAAAGTTTATTTATGGAATAAACTCTAACATGGCTTATAAGAACTTCTCATTGTCATTGTTTACAGTTGGTTCCCACGGTAATAGTGTTATAAACATGAGTTCTGTTGCATATAATATCGATAATACTAATGGTACAAATAAATTGAAGGATGTTGTGGGAAATTATTGGACTCCGCAAAATACGGATGCGAAGTATCCTGCACCACTTCCTGCAAATGCAGCTAATCCATTATTGTTTTCAAATCGATACGTTGAGGACGGTTCATATTTAAGACTTCGAAATATAGAATTGGCGTATACGTTGTCAAAAATTAAGGGCTTTGGACTAAGGAACGCCTCAATCTATTTTAGCGGCCAAAATTTAATTACTCTAAGTAAATATTCCTGGTTAGATCCAGATGTAAATACTCGCGGTGGCGGTAATTCATTAGATCAAGGAATTGATTACGCCAGTTATCCAAACACCAAGTCGATTACCGGTGGATTGAGAATTAATTTTTAATAGAAATCAGATTTGTAAAAGTGTAAAAATGAAAAAGATAAATGTGATAGTAACGGTATTAATATTTTCTCTCTTCATTTCCTGTAAGAAAGATATATTAACAGAAAATCCTAAAACTTTAGTTGTAGAGGATTTTTATAATACAAATGGTCAGGTTGAAGCAGCCCTTGCCTCAATTTATACCCCAATTAGAGGCCAATTGGCAAGTTGGATGATTGGAGCGATTGAATGTCAAACGGAGTGGGGTGCAGGTTTAGTGGGTGCTACCAATTTTGATGGACACAAAACAATGCAAGGTCTGGATGCTGTTCCTGCAAATAATATTGTTCCAATATGGGACAATCTGTTTTTAGGTATAAGAAATGCAAATCTTGTAATTAAAAATGCTCCAAATGGTAAAGAATTAACGGCAGCGGCAAAGAGCGGATATATCGGAGAAGCTAGATTTATGCGTGCATTTATTTATTTCCAATTGGTAAAATCCTGGGGTGGAGTGCCATTATATACTGAGCTTAACATGGATAAAACAAGTGGTGTAGCAAAAAGTACCAAAGATGAAGTATATAAGTTGATTGTGAGTGATCTTAAATTTGCAGAAACTAATCTTCCTGATAACGCTCCATTACTTGGAAAGCCATCTAAACTTATTGCTAAGGCTGTTTTGGCTGATGTATATTTATAT
>NZ_JBASJU010000420.1:0-4118 GCF_049655485.1 Daejeonella sp. | reverse complement strand
GGGGGCAGTTGTTTCCCTAAAGACGTCCAGGCACTTGCGCAATCTGCTAAGGAAAATAAATACGATTTCAAGATTCTGGAATCCGTGATGGACGTCAATAATACTCAGAAGACTCTAATGGTAGAGAAAATGAGAAAATATTATAATGGAGATTTGAAGGGTAAAAAGATAGCGATTTGGGGATTGGCGTTTAAACCGGAAACCGATGACATAAGAGAGGCTCCCGCATTATATATAATAGATGAATTGTTAAAGGACGGTGCTGAAGTGCATGTATTTGATCCGGAAGCAATGGATAATATAAAGAAACTAAAAGGTGATAAAATTGTCTTTGGTGAAAATCAGTACGATATATTAAATGGTGCCGATGCATTGATGATAGTTACCGAGTGGTCTGTATTTAGAACTCCTGATTTTGAACGGATGAGTTCTCTTTTAAAACAAAAAGTAGTGTTCGACGGACGGAACTTGTACGAACTACAGAAGATGATCGATCTTGGATATTATTATAATAGCATAGGTAGAAAAGTAATACCTAATTAATCTGCACAATCTTTAGCCTTTTAAGTATCAACAAATGAATGAAAGAAAGCGTATACTGATCACCGGCGCAGCTGGTTTTCTGGGATCACATCTTTGTGATCGCTTTATAAAAGAAGATTTCCATGTTATTGGAATGGATAATCTTATAACAGGGGAATTGAGAAATATCGAACACCTATTTCCGCTCGAAAACTTTGAATTCTATAATCACGATGTGTCCAAGTTTGTATATGTTTCAGGATCAGTTGATTACATCCTGCACTTTGCATCCCCAGCAAGTCCTATCGATTATTTGAAAATTCCGATCCAAACCTTAAAGGTTGGCTCCCTCGGGATTCACAATCTTTTAGGCTTGGCCAGGGCAAAGGGATCACGGTTACTTATCGCTTCAACTTCTGAAGTTTATGGCGACCCTACTGTTAATCCACAGCCCGAAGAATATTGGGGTAACGTAAATCCGGTAGGTCCCCGGGGCGTTTATGATGAAGCTAAACGCTTCCAGGAAGCTATGACAATGGCTTACCACACATTTCATGGCCTTGAAACCCGTATCGTCAGGATTTTTAATACTTATGGTCCACGTATGCGTCTAAATGATGGACGTGTATTACCGGCTTTCATTGGGCAGGCCCTGAGGGGAGAAGATTTGACAGTTTTTGGAGACGGATCGCAAACCCGTTCCTTCTGTTACGTCGACGATTTAGTAGAGGGCATATACCGGTTATTATTCTCTGATTACGCCCAGCCCGTTAATATCGGAAATCCGGATGAGATCACTATCAGAGAATTTGGTGAAGAGATTATTAAATTAACCGGCACTAAGCAAAAAATGGTATATCATGATTTACCAACAGATGACCCTAAACAGCGTCGTCCAGATATAACCAAGGCCCGTAAAATATTAAATTGGGAACCTTTGGTTGGAAGGTCGGAAGGCTTAAAAATCACATACGATTATTTTAAGTCGCTGCCCGAGAAAGAAATTAAACACAAAGATTTTACTTACTACAACAATAAATAATGTCCGGAAAAAAAGTTCTCGTTACAGGTGGTACAGGTTTTATAGGTTCTCATACCGTAGTCGAATTGATAAATGCAGGTTACACTCCAATTATTATTGATGACCTTTCCAATTCAACACCTCAAATCCTTAATCAGATTGAAACAATAACTGGTGTAAAGCCTGATTTTTTTCAGTTCGATCTTTGTGATTCAAAAGCTACTTTCGAATTTATCTCACAAAATTCGGATATCGATGGGATCATACACTTCGCTGCATTTAAAAGTGTGGGTGAATCTGTTGAAAATCCTTTAAGCTATTACCGAAACAATTTATATTCCCTGGTAAATCTATTAGAATCTCTTTCAGATCGTCCAATGAATTTTGTCTTCTCATCGAGCTGTACGGTTTATGGGGAGCCAGAAAAATTGCCAGTGACCGAGGAAGCTCCCGTAAAAAAGGCGGAATCACCGTATGGGAATACAAAGCAAATTTCAGAGGAAATATTGCTTGATACAACCAAAGCAAAGGGGAACCTGAAAGTAACAGCGCTGCGTTATTTTAACCCGGTGGGTGCTCATGCATCTGCATTAATTGGGGAATTGCCTACGGGAGTTCCTCAGAACCTTGTACCCTTCATTACCCAGGCCGCCATAGGCAAGCGCGGCGATATAGTAGTTCACGGCAATGATTATAACACACCCGATGGTACTTGCATCCGGGATTACATTCATGTTGTGGATCTTGCCAAAGCTCACATATCTGCCCTTAAAAAGATGGAGCAGCATACCGATGAGGATCGTTTCAAAGTTTATAATATTGGCACCGGAAAAGGCAGTTCAGTACTTGAAGTAATTCATGCTTTTGAAAATGCGACTGGAGTCAAAGCTGGATACAAAATGGGGCCACGTCGTCCCGGAGATGTGGAACAAATCTTCGGGGAGGTTGGTAAAGCAGAAAGAGAACTGGCCTGGAAAGCCGAATTAAACCTTTCCGTGATGATGAGCTCAGCCTGGGCCTGGGAAAATTATATCAAGGAAAACCCTATGTAAGGATCGGAAATTAAGATTTATCCTGAAAACTCCCTCAGGGGGCTTATTAAAACTATTACACAATGAAAAAAATATTGATTACCGGAGGCGCGGGCTTTATCGGTTCCCACGTCGTCAGGCGTTTTGTTAATTCATATCCTGAATATCAAATTATCAATTTAGATAAACTTACCTATGCGGGTAACCTTTTGAACTTACAGGATATAGAAAATAAAAATAACTATCGTTTTATTAAAGGGGATATCGTTGACTCTGCTTTTATTAACGATTTATTCGTTTCCGAGAATATACACTCAGTTATTCATTTGGCGGCTGAATCACATGTTGACCGTTCGATCAGTAATCCACTGGAGTTTGTCATTACCAATGTTGTTGGTACGGTTAATCTTCTTAATGCCGCAAGAAACGCCTGGAAGGACAATTTAAGTGATCATCGTTTTTATCATGTCTCAACAGATGAGGTTTATGGCAGCCTTGGCGAAGAAGGACTTTTCCGTGAGGACACAGCTTATGATCCACATAGTCCATATTCAGCGTCAAAGGCAAGTTCAGATCATTTTGTAAGGGCGTATCATGATACTTATGGGATGGACGTGGTCATTTCGAACTGTTCGAATAATTACGGTTCCTATCATTTTCCTGAGAAACTAATTCCTCTGGCGATAAACAATATTAAAAATTCCCGGCCAATACCGGTTTATGGTAAAGGAGATAACATCCGCGACTGGCTCTGGGTCGAAGATCATGCCAGAGCGATTGATGTGATATTTCATGGAGCAAGCGCCGGCAGTACGTATAATGTCGGGGGGCACAACGAGTGGAAAAATATAGACCTTATTAACTTGTTATGTAAGATCATGGATGAAAAACTTAACCGTGAGCCCGGTACTTCCGCCAAGTTGATAACTTTTGTAACTGATCGTGCAGGTCACGATCAACGGTATGCTATCGATTCTTCAAAACTTCAGAAAGACCTGAACTGGACGCCGAGCCTTCAATTTGAAGAAGGGTTAGCCAAAACAGTCGACTGGTACCTGGAAAATGAGGAGTGGTTACAAAATGTTACGTCAGGAAATTATCAATCATATTACAAAGATCAATATTCCGAAAGATAATTTTTTTTATACATATAGAACGGGCACGTGGCCTGTAAAACACTTTCTAATTCATTGCTGTCGCAATTAGTTTATTAGCGCCGAAGCTTAAAGTTGACCTGAGAAACCCATTTGGTCAGCTTGCATACCTTATGGCGAAAAATATTTGGAGATGGGAGAATTCTTGTTCGAATGCTTTCGCACGGGTTAATAAATTATTATTTATACTTGTATTATGCTCCCCATAGAGAGTGCGACTACTATGCAAAATAAAAACGAGCAAATAAGTACGCTGATCGAGTTGAATGATGAGCTCGAGAATTATTTCCGAAATACCATTATCCCGCAGCTTTTCGTAGATGCGCACCTCATTCTTAGGAAATTCACCCCACCCGCTATGAGGCAATTTAGTCTGGCCCTGGCAGATGT
>NZ_JBASJU010000419.1:0-8468 GCF_049655485.1 Daejeonella sp. | reverse complement strand
GTCTTTTCGTAGGCGACCGGGAAGAACTTGATGGACAGTGTGCTGCAAACGCAGGTGTGCCTTATCTTATTTTGGATAAGAACACAGATCCTGAATGCTTTTTTAAAAATATACAAAACCGAGTCATACTATAAAAGAAACCAACATAGATGGAGAAAGCTTCAACCTTATCAGCCACCGACTTCCAGTCTAAAATTGTACCTGCGGGTATAAAAGACTATGTAGCTATCGCACGTCCAGATAACTGGCTCAAAAACATTTTCATGTTGCCAGGTATGCTATTCGCATATGCTTACTTTCAAACACCTTTAGACTCTATACTTTTTACCAAGATTATTATAGGTATAATAAGCACTTGCTTAATCGCGTCTGCAAACTATGTTATAAATGAATATCTGGATGCTGAATTCGATAAATTTCACCCTTTAAAAAAGAAACGGACCGCCGTTGTCAGGGTGGTCAATCCAGTTATCGTTTATTCTGAATATGCCGCATTATCAATTATAGGACTCGCCCTGGCTTACCTTATCTCTGTTAAATTTTTAGCATGCGCAGCTCTACTCCTTATAATGGGCATTGTATATAATGTTCGCCCTCTTCGTAGCAAAGAGCGCGTATACCTGGATGTTCTTTCAGAATCAGTCAATAACCCTATTCGATTTGCCTTAGGATGGTTCATCTTTACACCCGCATTGGGAATGCCAGAGAGCCGATGGGACTTAGCATGGATAAATACCTTTCCTCCGTCAAGTATACTTTTAGCTTACTGGATGGGTGGGGCCTTCCTCATGGCAACAAAAAGGTTCGCTGAGTATCGCTTAATCGGCGATCCGGATCTTGCAGGTTCCTATCGACGCTCGTTTAAATATTATACAGAGAACAGCCTGCTTATTTCCATGTTTTTTTATGCTATCACCTGTGCTTTTTTCCTTGGCATCTTTTTGATCAAAAACCGTATTGAAATGTTGGTGAGCTTTCCATTTTTTGCCTTATTATTTTCATGGTATTTAAGGATTGGGCTTTTGAAAGACTCTCCCGTTCAGGGCTCGGAAAAACTATATACCAGGAAGTATTTTATGATCTATTTACTACTCTTTGGAATCTTAATTTGTTCATTGATGTTCATCGATCTCCCCTGGTTAAATTGGTTACTTACTAACGCGGGAAATAAATAGAAACTTTTTCAAAAAAGTCCATATGAAATATGAGAAATACGACCTGGTAGTTGTAGGTACCGGGTTTGCCTCAAGTTTTTTTTTACAAAAATATTTATCGAAAGCACCAGTCACTGCTAAAGTGTTGGTCCTCGAAAGGGGCTACTTATTCCCACATGCAGACCGACTAAAAATCGCAAGGGGTGAAACTACTGAAGATACGAACATAAATGTTGCAGCTGAAAACACTTTTGTAAATACAAATGAAGTGTCAAAGAAATGGATTTTTACAACTGGCTTTGGGGGGAGTTCGAATTGCTGGTGGGGCTGTACGCCAAGATTTCTGCCATCAGATTTTAAAATGAAATCCTTATACGGCATTGCGGACGACTGGCCCGTAACCTACGAAGAATTGGAACCCTACTACAACGAAGCTGAAGAAGTCATGGCTATTTCAGGTCCGGATGAAACTCCTTTTCCACGTAGTAAGCCTTATCCCTTGCCTCCTCATTTGTTTACCGAAGTTGACAGAATACTGCACGAAAAATATGGGAAGCAATATATCAGCCAGCCTACTGCCCGGGCACGACAGGCCGCTAAAGGGAGAAACGGCTGTTGCGCAAGCATCGCCTGCAATCTGTGCCCGGTTAATGCCAAATTTACTATAGAAAATTCGGGCATGCCCGTGTATACCGATCAGAGAGTGGAAGTGGCCTATGGTTCACAGGCATATAGCCTTACCCTCGAAGGGAAATCTGCTAAGTCAATTCATTTTATGAAAGACGGCAAAGAACTAAAAATATCAGCGGATGTATTTGCCCTTGGTGCAAATCCCATTTTCAACTCGAACATACTCCTGAACTCTGGGGATACTAATCCTTTTACCGGAAAAGGCATGGGTGAGCAATTGGGCCTACAGGCACTTGTTTACCTGGACAATATGAGAAATACCGGAGGAAGTACATGGGTAAATGCCAACGGGTACATGCTTTATGACGGCGAGCACAGGAAAGATAAAGCAGCGTGTCTGATCGAAGCAAATAATGCCCCATATATCAGGCTGGAACAAGGAAAATGGCTGAATATTGCAAGTTACAGGATGATTTTTGAGGATTTGCCCGCCGATCAAAATTATGTAACAACCACTGGCGACAAACTCAAACCCGAAGTGAAATTTACCGGCGCTTCAGAATACACGATGCGGGGAGTTGAGCATATGAAACAAAAGCTTCCTGACATCCTCTCTGTGCTTCCAGTCGAGAAAATAGAATACCTGGAACCATTCCCTGACGAAGGACATATTCTTGGAGCAAGCAGGATGAGCAGTAATCCAAATGAGGGCGTGGTCGACAAAAATCTCATCCATCATAACTATCGCAATTTATTTGTTTTAGGCAGTGGTGCGTTTACTACTTACACACCCTCAAATCCAACTTTAACCTTATCGGCTTTATCGCTTATGGCAGCCGACCGATCATTTTAGACCATGCTGAAGAGAAGAAAATTTTTAGAATTTATCGGAATAGGAGGTGCATTGGTATTGCTTCCTATTTCAATCTTCGTGGCTGTCAAATCCTTAGAGGATATAGCCTTCGATCTGATAACACAAGAATTTCACTATCTTAAGCTTGACCCCGAGGGAGTGAGAAAGTATGCACAGGATTATTTGCAAAAAGATAAACCAGGCATTGCATCAAACATCAAATGGAGGTCATACTATGTTCTGAACTTCAATGCAACGGATTCAGACAATATCAAGTTTCTGGTAACTTACTATTTGCTATCTTCAGATTTTTTTATGAATAAAATGGACGAAAGCAAGACAGTTCGGTATATGGGAATTAACCATCAATACACAGCACCATGCTCGAGTCATTTTTCTTTTCTGATATTTCCTGAAAAAACTGACACAGTTTCTTAACCCGACGGTTATATAAAAGATGGAAAAAACTGATGAGAATTATACAGCAATATCTCAATTTAAAATATTCACCGTACTATGGAGTATCGCTACGCTATTCCATATGGCCTATGCGGGTGTTTTTGAAGAAAAGCTAAATTATGCATTGTTAACCCTGGCTGCCCTGTTTGTTATCTATAAGCCGGGAAATGTCAAAGGGTTTATCGTCCTGATGATTCTTCAGCTTTACGATGTTTTCTATCTATTACCAGAAGTAAATAATCATTGGTTATTCACCGCTTTTGTAAATATTACCATAATTCAGGTCCTGATTTTTCTCATTATTAAGGACAAGTCTTTTTATGTCGATAAGACGAGATGGATCGGACTCTTCGCCCCAATCCTTAGAATTGAAGTACTGATACTTTATTTCTTTGCGGTTTTTCATAAGTTAAATTCCGATTTCCTTGATCCTCAAATAAGCTGCGCGACTGAACTTCTGGATGCTCAGAATAAATTCAATTTCCCAATTACACCGGAAATTTTTGCACTGGCTGGATACTTTACCCTTTTCATTGAAACAGCCATCCCACTTCTCTTATTCTTTAAAAAAACGCGCAAGGCGGGTATTGTTATCGGCTTATTATTTCACTCGGTACTGGCCTATAGTTCCTATAACGGATACTTCGACTTTTCCTCCATGATGTTTGCTCTTTATTTCCTTTTCGCAGATAAATCGCTTACCGATTCTATCGTTAATGATTACCAGAAGATAAAAGTTATCAAATTATTTGACCGCTTTAGTTTAGCCCGGCTTTTTGGACTTATTATATTGATCATTATTGGGTTAGCCTTCCTTCATTTACTTGTCCGCAAGTTTCCTGAATTCCCGGATTTTAATTTATATATCTTCTGGTTACTGTATAATCTGGTTTTTCTTTATGTGATTCTACGTTATTACTTCAGAAAAACAGATGTTACAGAACCCCAATTCTTTTCGATTTGCAAAAAAGGCTTTTGGATAATGCCAATCCTGGTATTTTTCAACGGTATTAGCCCCTACCTCGGATTAAAAACAGAGAGTTCATATTCCATGTTTTCAAATTTGCGTACAGAAGCCGGAATCTCTAATCACTACCTGATGCCGGCTAACTTACAGATTTTTGATTTCCAAAAGGAATATGTAGAGTTAATTTCTTCAACAGATCTGTTTCTTCAAAAAGCTGCCGATGAAAAGAAAAAGATGGTCCTGTTTCACTTTAACCGTTATGTTATAGCAAAAAAACCTGCACGAGTAGAGTATCTCTTGAATGGGAAAAGAGAAGTTTTCGTTGCCAATGGCGAAGGCACGACCAGAACGATACCAAAGGACTTTTACCTGTTTACTAAATTGTTTAATTTCAGGCTCTATCAAGATGCTCCTCAACCTTGTGGACACTAGGTTAGGACTACTGAAGCAATTTAAAAAATATATACAAACCCAAATGTCGGAAAAACCCTTAGCGGCAAATTCCCTTTTTACAAAAACTGCTGCAATAACATGGAAGGTATTGGCCTATGCCGTTATAGCCTACGGAATTTTGATAAGGACCTTTCATTTTTTCTATAATCGTTCCTTGTGGTTAGACGAGATCTATTTATCGGCCAGCTTGTTAAAGATGAGCTTATGGGAACTGGTTAGCACACCGCTGGATTATCAACAACAAGCACCAATTGGACTACTCCTTCTGGTTAAATCATCCGTGCTGGCGTTCGGCGAAAATGAAATGGCACTCAGGCTTATTCCATTTCTTTGCGGGATTATTGCCCTTTTTGCTTTCTACAGACTTGCGAGCTATTATCTAAGTCCGGCGGGGGTATTTATTTCCACGGCCATGATCGCTACAGCGCCATTCCTGGTATATCATTCGGTAGAAGTTAAGCAATATAGCTCCGGATTATTGATGTCTATTATCGCTATCTTACTATATATAAAATATAGTAAGAGGCAAGACTGGCCTGCACTTTTGATCTGGGGATCGGCGGGAGCTCTTATCATATGGTTTTCGCATTCAGCAATTTTTCTTTTCGCCGGAATTGCATTCGGCTTATCCTTATACCATATTTGGAAAAAGAATTGGCAAACCTTTCTATTGTTACTCATTCCATTTGGGATGTGGATGATAAGTTTCCTTATTCATTACTTTCTTTTTATTGCAACCTCTCAGGACTCTGAATGGTTAACAAAATGGTTCCAGGAACGAAACAGCTACATGCCAGTCACCTCACCTATCTCTGCGGCCAAGTGGATACTATTTCAATTCTATAGAATGCTGGAGTATCCCCTGGGGCTGCTATGGTCGTGGGATGAACATACATTCAGCAACTTTATCATCAGGAATGTCATGCGTATGCCTTTGCTCCCCATGGCTTGTTTCGCACTGGGGATGATTGCATGGTTCAGAATGGAAAGGAAATCATTCCTCATTCTTGTTTTTCCTATACTACTCACACTCATTGCTTCGGGACTTAAATTTTACCCCGTATACGAACGACTCACCGTTTTTCTGGCTCCAATCTTAGTGTTATTCATAACAAAAGGGGTAGAAAAACTCATCCGCCTCAAATGGGTAAAGCCAGTGTCTGTACTGGTAATCATATTACTTCTGGCAGCACCATTTGCATCATCCATTACCCAGTTAGCAAATCCGCATAAACTCGGAGGATATAAAAATGCCGATTATAGGAGAACCTTCGAATTTGTTGAAAATAACCAAATTGAGGGCGATAGCGTGTATGTTTATTGGAATCTGGTTGCGCAGTACAAGGTATACAAACAACTGAGCCGATTGTCGTATGATGCTGTGGAAGGCAAAGACTTAAGGTCACGCTCGAGTGATGAAGCATCTTATCTGAAGAATATTGAAACCGACATAAACCAGTTAGATGGACCTGGACGGGTCTGGTTAATCTATGATAATACCTTAAATTTTGACATTGGTGACATGGACGAGAGAACCTGGTACCAGTCGGGCAAGTACGCAAGCCAGCCAGGAACAAGAGTACTTAATAAGTTGAAAACAATGGGCAAGATTCTAAAAGAATATAAATCAAGAAGTGCCTCTGCTTACCTGATTGACTTAAAAAGCATTCCTTCAGGCTCTAAATAACAAAAAAATCTGATCTGAATCAAATGTCTTAAATTGTGGCTTGAAAAGCAGACATTATTCCAGATCAGATATTAACGATATTTACTCTTAAGGTGTGGGCTTTATGGTAGCGTATATGATAATATCATTGAAGTCATGATCACATGAAGGCTCCGATCTCATCATATCCTCAAACCCAATAAATATTTTATTTTCCTTCGGATAGTTTACCAGAACTGTGTGCTTTTTGAGATTCGGATCGGTTTCTGGATTTAAGATTTCATTCGAACAGAAATGGTTGCCAGAAGTATTAACTTTTCCTGCGGCAGCGTCCCATCCTTTTTCGATCAAAACAAAACCAATAGACATCCCTTTGTCGAAGTTTCCTATTTTTATTTTATCTCCAGAGTTTAAGCCCCCGCCTGCCCATCCGACTAATGAAGCGTTCGGAAACATATAGGTAACGTTTTTAAGGTCTGCAGATTTCTTAGGAGGATTACTCGTAGGATAAGTATAAAAAGCAAGAGTATTCAGCTGACTTGCACCTTCAGCAACAAATGTGATAAACACATCTGATTTTTGGGTTAAACTCAAATCTGAATTACTCGAGAGTAGATCGGGATGTGCTTTTGTCACATCCTGTCCGGCGGGTAGAATTGAATCTATAAATCGCACCAAAGTGGGACTTAAAGTATCAGGCGCCAATTTGTAATCAAGTGGTTCTCCCAGCGGTCCGTAGCTTCCAAGATATTTGTATTCGGTAGCTTTAAAAGAAACGGGCTCAAATGGTACATTAGGACCTGTCGAAGCAGACTTTTTGCAGGAAGCATATACCGCGCTCAACAGCACGAATAAGAGTAATTTTGCGTTTTTCATGAGTGTTTAAATAGATAAGCATAGCTAAACAAATAAAGTGCCATGAAACAAAAGAGCCTGCATCACAGCAGGCTCTTTACATATCTAAATAATTTTACCCTAGTTGGCCTGCACGAAGATAGGTGTTTCACTCACCTCCACCCGAAGCTTTCCACCGGAGATATCAGCTTTTTTGGAAGCCATTGAATCTGATCCTGGCTGAAGAGTATAAATCGTGGCAGATTGTGTTCCCGGAAGTTTCAATTCATAACTGCCCTTACGGTTCTTTTCATCAGGGATTGCCAGAACATATATTTTTTTCGATCCCAATACATAAACATCAACCAAAGGATCCTTACTCAAGGTTTCTTTGTAAGTATACTCTCCCATCAATTTAGAAGACTGCAGGATATAATCTGCTGCAGGGCGGCGTTTCAAGCCATCAGCCAGCCCCGATGAACCATATTGAATCGGATTAGCGGCGTTGTCGTCAAATAACTGATAATAAAATACCTTCTTGATACCGTGACGGGCATACAGAAGCGATGATCTTAAAATCCAGTCGGCCTGGGTCAATAGCGCCGACTTATCACCTATGGCAATCGCACGTTGAGGGCTGCCAGGGTTAACGTCGTAACCTGCTTCAGTCATCCATACATCGATATTACCCGCATGCTGCCTTGACAACTGCGTAAATTCATCGGCAACATTGCTGATCTCACTCAATTCAGGAGCTACACCACGAGTGGCTTCTCCCCACTGGGTAGATTTGTTATCATTAGAATATAAATGGTAATTGATGACATCAAAGCACAAATCAACAGAACCGTCTGCACGGTAACCGCGATTCTCCTTACACCAGTCGATCATCTCTTTTACATAGCTCACATCGGCTTTTGCCAGCCCGCCCATCACTACTTTCATGGAAGGGTCTGCATTCTTAACGCCCGCGTTTTTACCTAGTTTGCCTTTGTGGCCATCATAAAAAGCTGATAAATGTGCCGCATACTGACGACCAGTCTGAAATCCGCGCTTATTAGGTAACCACCAACGGTCACGCTCATTATCTGCTTCTACATATTTAATCAGATCAAGGCCTATTTTAACCTCATTCACCGGATCCTGGGTCCAGCGTGGTGTGGAATTGACGCTCAACAGCGAGGGATCCACATTCTTGTTTGCTCCATAACGGGCGGCAAACTGAAACGCTACCCTGGCCTGGGCAATGTATGAAGCAGGATTTTCAAGGTCAGATCCATAAGGAGCCGGAACGTTATTTGCATCACGCTGGCCTTCAGGATAAGTATTATAAAGCCAGTTTGGTGCTTCCTTGATACAACTCAAAACCAATATCCCATCACGCTTGCAGCGCTCATATATCGCATCGTAGTTCCAACCGCCACGCCGCGTTGGATTAAATGTATAGCTCCC
>NZ_JBASJU010000418.1:0-1564 GCF_049655485.1 Daejeonella sp. | reverse complement strand
GGAGCCAGCCGTACATCCTGAGTATTCCCGGCCTCGTACCAGTTCAGCATTCCCAAAGAGATATACAGGATATTAACACCCTGCTCTTCAATACTTGTCCGGGCAAAGTAATAGGTGTTTAATATTTTAGACTGCAGTTTCTGATCGCTTTCATCGGTTTGCAGTCTGGTGTCATTATGAGCATCTGCAAGTTCCGGTTCAGATAGAGGAGGTAATTGGAATGTCTCATTTTCATCATCTTTCCCAGGTCTTCCTAAAAAGGTCATTGCCTTCGCCTGTTTTACAAGTATATCATAAATGGAAGGTGACTTTTCCTGTACAATATGCAATCCTCTGGCCTTTGGGACTTTATAGTTAAGCAGGGTGTTACGCATACCCAGATCAAGTAATTCTTTGCGTGACGCTTCAAGCTTGGGAAGTATAGTTTCCTGCATAAGTTGGTAAGATTAAAACACAAATAATTTCAGCTTACAATCAGGCTATCCTAAAGTCAGAGGGAAGTATTCAGAAATTATAATAAGGTTAATCAAATCTACTTGAGTAACAGGACATTTACAAATGATATCGATGATATTATAAGTGCAATCCCTGATCTCTTTTCTTTTTTCCACATCTCCTAAAACGCGGTACATTAGGGCAAATCATCATCTTGCTGTACGAAAGTGGTTACTGCTTCAATATTGAAAGTGTACACCCTTTGGTAGCATACTTATCTATCACTCCTGAAACTGATTGGCCACGCTGGGACTGCCCTTCTTATGGTCAATTGATGCTAACGAATGGGTATTACATTATGTTTCCTATTCTTTTGGTTGATTTGTGTTAGTTGCAATTACAAAAGCTTCTGAAAAATCCGGGCTTGATAAAAATTTCAAAATACCTGTTCCTGTTTACAAAGCACCTTTTCATCAAAGGGGGAAGTCAAATTAGTTTCATAATTGAAGTCTAAAAGTATCCTAACTCGTATGACATGCTTCTGCGCAAGTTTTACACCCATTAATCTGCTTGTAAGGATGCTTTCTCTTAGCTTCCGCAACAGCACTTGAACAACCATAATGGTTCCCTAATTCGTCGTAATTAGATTTCGGAAAATAGTAACATCCTGCTTTGTGAACTTCATAGTCACCATTCGATTGCTGATTTAAATTCAGCACATACCTATCTGCCATAATTTTTTCTCCTTTCCGACTCCCTTGAGCGAAGTCGTTTTCGTTTAAATCCTTAAAATTGTCTTTTCTGTTAATTTACAATCATTGTTTACTCTAAGTTATGGGCGGTCATCGTTTAAACATTACGGTTTCCCTTATAGGCTAAGTGAAGGGAAAAATTATATTTGATAAAGCAAATAGCTGCGATATTATTTCTATTGCCTTATTCACATATAAAAGAATGCACAAGAAAAACACCACCATTGGGTTAGCAGCGATAATTCTTATTTGCAGCCTCTCTGCATGCGCCCCTGCAGGTTACACCAGCAGCGAAGCCGGTTTCTTTTCAGGAATACTACACGGCTTCGTTTTCTTTTTTGCCCTGATAGGTAAATTATTTGGCGCCGATGTCGGGC
>NZ_JBASJU010000417.1:0-19876 GCF_049655485.1 Daejeonella sp. | reverse complement strand
CCGCTATCTGATGCCACGCGAGTGGGGGCGTGATCCTTTTTTTACTTTTATGCCGCGTGAGCGCAATGAAGGTTTCGGGGATGTTCATGCATTTATGGGAAAAATCAATTATAAGTTTCCGGAAAGTAGTTTCAAGACTTCATTATCGGGCGGTTATTTTAAATTACCGGCTATTAGTAACTTCAGATTAAACAAGTATCTTGTACCTTCGTATACACAAGTTAATCTGGATACACGATACTCATTTTCGAAAGCCTTAAATGGGCTTGAAGCCGAGGTGCTTGTAGCGGGGAAATTATCCGGCTCAGAAAATTTAACCGCTAATGCCCGTTTTAATAAAGTCGATATGTTGAATTATAACTTTATTTTAAATTATCATTTTTAATCAGATATGACTGCAACCTCCATTTTCAGCTCTACATTTGAACCAGCACTGCTTGAGGAAATGCAGGAGTGCGGGCAAGTTCAGCACTTCAAAGAAGGGGATGTAATAATGGACTACGGTAAGTATATCCGTATGATGCCAATCATCGTCAAGGGAACAATAAAAGTGCTTCGGATGGATGAAAGAGGGAAGGAGATCCTCTTGTATTATTTATCAAGCAACGAGAGCTGTTCTATGGCTTACAGCTGCTGTGTTGAAGCCAAGAAAAGTGAAGTAAAAGCTATTGCAGATGATGATGTTGAGTTGATTGCAATACCTCATGCAAAATTGGATGAATGGCTTTGTAAATATCCCAGCTGGAAAAACTACATTATGCGTAGTTTCAATGAACGTTTCCTGGAACTGCTTAAATCAATAGAGAGTATTGCTTTTCACAAACTGGATGAACGATTGATTGCCTATCTTAAGGAGAAGCAAAGAGTATCGGGTTCCAGCGTTATAAAAGTATCCCATTATCTAATTGCTGATGAACTGGCTACATCCCGGGTGGTTATTTCGCGCTTGCTGAAACAATTAGAGAACGAGGGAAAAATATTGCTTTACAGGAATGAAATTAAACTGTTAAAAGATTTTTAAATCGCCATTTAATTTCTTAAATTTCTTCTGCAAAGCCTGTTGAGATACATCTGCGTAACATTTGTTACCTTTTCTTTTTATACTATCCCGGATCTTTATTAATACCTGCTTAAAGCTAGCTAATTCGATTAAGATGACTGATATTCAAACAGAAGCAAAGAAATCACTGATTGTTGTTTCAAGAGCACTCGTACTCATTGTGATCATGTTCATTGCGGTAGTTGGTATTTTCTTGGGTTTATTATTTGATGCTGGACCTAGTCAACAGGTGAAAATGAGCGGAGGGTCTTCAGCTCTCGGCCCCACCGGTACTCCGATCACCACCACTTCGTCAGCGCCAGTTGCGGAAAAGCCAATTTCAAATACCTTGTGGCAGGCACCTGATGAAAGCAAACTGCCGGAAGGAAGCGAGCGGGAGCTTATTCTTTATGGGAAGGATTTAATTGCCCATACGGCCAAATATCTTGGCCCACGCGGCACGGTAGCAGCAATCAGCAATGGGATGAACTGTCAAAATTGTCATCTGGATGCTGGTACCAAACCATGGGGAAATAACTATTCAGCCGTTTATTCTACTTATCCAAAATTCAGAGCCAGGTCTGGCACGAATGAAACAGTCGTAAAACGAATTAATGATTGCTTTGAAAGAAGTTTGAACGGAAAGCCGCTTGATAGTACAAGTAAGGAAATGGAAGCCATGATCGCCTATATGAAATGGCTGGGAAGCGGAGTGGAAAAAGGCAAACAGCCCGAGGGGGTAGGACTTAAAAAACTGGCCTATCTTGACCGGCCTGCCGATCCCAAAAAAGGAGCTGCAGTTTACTCAAACAAATGCGTGACATGTCATGGAAGTGCGGGAGAGGGTATTTCTACACCTGATAAGACTGAATATTTATTTCCTCCGCTGTGGGGGAAAAATAGTTACAACGATGGTGCGGGATTGTACCGGATCTCTAATTTTGCCAGCTACGTCAGGAATAATATGCCTTTAGGGGCTAACCATGAAAATCCTCAACTTAGTGAGGAAGAATCCTGGGATGTAGCAGCATACGTAAATTCCCAAAGCCGGCCTCATAAGGATCAGTCCAGGGACTGGAAAGATTATAGTAAAAAACCTATTGATTTCCCTTTCGGCCCATACGCTGATAAGTTCACTGAGAAAGAGCATAAATTGGGGCCTTTTAATGCTATTGCCAGCTTCTATAAAAAGGAAAACTAACACAAAAGAACAAAGAATAAAGAGCAAAGACAGTCTTTACAGCGGATATGTTATTAAACTAAATCAAGATGGCTTATAATCTAACAAAAAAAGTACCTTACTCTTTTGAAGAGAGTATGAATAAAACCAAAGCAGCTTTGGCGAATGAAGGCTTTGGAGTTATTTCAGAAATTGATCTGAAAGAGAAATTCAAAGAAAAACTCGATGTTGATTTCAGGGAGTATCGGATCCTGGGCGCCTGTAATCCCAAACTGGCCTATCAGGCGATAGAAAAAGAAAGTAACATCGGAGTTTTGCTACCGTGTAATGTCCTGGTACAGCAACATGACGATGGACAAGTTGAAATATCGGCAGTTAATCCAATGGAAACCATGTCGGGGGTAGATAACCCGGCGCTTACATCCCTGGCCCAGGAAGTTACTCAAAAACTGCAGAAAGCCTTCGATTTGGTATAATAAAATGCGTTTCTCGTATTGCATCCTTAAATAGTTGATCATAAAGGTGTTGAATGTCATTGTTCCGGCTGATCATCATCATATTCCAATAAGTAGTTTCCTTATAGATTTATAAAAAAAACCGAGGAAAATATAGAGTAGAGGGAGTTCGAAATAGTTCCGTACACTTTAAAGTTCTGTCGTGATTTTTGGGGTTGTTTAAAAGGCAGACATAATGGATACATCAACTTTTCTGGATGTTGTTAACGAGGGCACTTCGTTTGAGGACATTCGATTTCGGCTAGAAAAATATCCCGCCGAAACAAGATTGCCTTTTATGGAGGAAATCATTGAACGACTTAATAAAAAGCTGTCGACAAATAATGAGTCCCTGCTTAAAGTTCAGGAGATCAATCAGACAATGAGACGGGTGATTTCCTTAGCTTCACACGAGTTTCGCTCCCCATTAAGCAGCATTCAGCTTTCAGCAGCATTAATCCAACGTTATTATGACCGACTAGACAGAGATAAAATTCTGGCACACCTTAGTAAAATACAGTCGGCTGTGATGGAGTTGAACGCCACCGTAAATGACTTCCTGTTAGTTGAAAATATAGGCGCAGGGGAAACAAAACCTGTTCTTGCCAAATTCGATCTAAAGTCTCTAGCTTTAGAAATTACGCAAGATATGCAGCTGATGCTGCAAGACAATCAAAGTCTTGAATATAAACATAGTGGCCTCCAAAGCCAAGTACTGTTAGATCGAAATTGGATCAAACATTGTATCGTAAATCTCCTCTCTAATGCTATAAGATATTCTGGATCTGAAGGAAAAATTCTGTTAGAAACCGAGATCAGGTGTAAGACATGCGTCATCCGGGTAAAGGACGATGGAATCGGGATACCGAAAAAAGATCAGCCCAGAATATTTGAGCCCTTCTATAGAGCCGATAATGCCAGCAACATTACCGGAACAGGTTTAGGTTTACATATTGTTGATAGGTTTGTTAGACAATTAAATGGGACGGTCCACGTAAAAAGCTGCCTTCATTTGGGATCTACCTTCACCTTAATTTTCAATATTTAATTGATGAGGGCGCTAAACAAAATTCTAATCTAATTCTATTCTTCCTCTTCATAAGCCTGATTGTTCTGTTCAGCCTGTGGAGAGTTAATTTCGGTATGTCTGATTTGCCCGCCTAAATAGCCGGTCCTGGCAACGATACCGAACGTTATTAAAGATACAACCAGCGCAATCCAGCCCATGGAACTGGAGAAAGACCACTTCCTATAAGAAGCGAGTAATGCAACAAGGGAAATGATTCCTAAAAGAATTATGGCGATCAGGGCTATATCTGCTGCTTCTTCATGTTCGTGAATCAGTTCTTCAGAGATACCCTGTATGTTCTCAACAGTTTCTTCAGCAGCTTCACCTGTTTGTTTTGCGATGACACCGCCGATAGCGGATATGATCAAAACAAGATAAGCTGCATTAGCTGTATGCTGCGACTTTGTCACCATTCCGTATGCCAGCACAATGGCGCCCAATATTGAGCCATAGATTGGGAGATGGGTAATCAGGAGATGTAAATGCGTTTGGTCCATAATGTATTTCTTTTAGTTAGTTAATATGAGGATTATTTTCAAATCAATTTAAACTTAATCACATTTTAATGTGATTAAGTTTAAAAATCACAATTACTTAAAGGTTACTGTTACAGACGCCCCAATAAGCCCCTTCCCCAAAAAAGGCACAGTACGAAATTGTAAATCCTTTCTTCCACCTGCGATTTCCTTTCCTATGGGATATACATAATAGGCGACGCGGGTAGAGAGGATCCCAACTCCCGCACCGGTCAAAACATCGCTTAGCCAATGTGCATTTTCCAAAATTTTAATAGCTCCGGTTGCTGCCGCCGCCGCATAAGCTGAATAACCATACCACGGGGAGACATCCTTATATTCCCGTCTCATAAATTCTGCTGCTCCGAAAGCCAGGGCTGTGTGTCCAGACGGAAAGGCGCGGAAGTCTGTCTTCGAAGGCCGCTCTCTTTGTGTTTCATCCTTTAGAAAGTCGACAGACTTACTCAGAAGTAAGTTTGATATCAAATAAAGTGCTGAACGATCAATAAAATTACTTTTTCCTTTAATACCGAATGCATTTAACGAGTAAACAACTACTACAGGTAAGTAGCGGAAATAATCGTCCACCTCTGTCGTAAAATTGGTGTTTGACCCGAGAAGATCATAGCTTACATATTTATCAAGACGCCTGACAGGCTTGTTTTCCAAGGATATCAAACCGTAAGACAGTAAGAGCGCTGGAGTTGCATAGCCTAAAATATGCGGCTTTCTGCTGTCGCGAGATGGTGAATTACGGGCAGATTTAGAAGTGTCTGGAATATAATTGATTGTATCCTGACCAAATGATGAGAATTGAAATGCTAGCATATACAGAATGGATACCACAGTATTTTCATTGTCTTACATCGCGAATAGTAAATCCAAAACGGG
This sequence comes from Daejeonella sp., assembly GCF_049655485.1. Taxonomy (GTDB): domain Bacteria; phylum Bacteroidota; class Bacteroidia; order Sphingobacteriales; family Sphingobacteriaceae; genus Daejeonella. The sequence continues at coordinate 14,688 of NZ_JBASJU010000417.1, read as the reverse complement.
AATTCGCTGGCATTATCCCATGAGGTTAAAATTAAGACGTTAATAGATTGCCAGAATTGATGAATATCATGTTACGAAGTGATATTGCACTTATTTATTTGCTCGACAAAGCCTGAAATTTAATCATAGGACGCATCGAAAGTCCTATTGTACATTCTCGCAATATTTATCGTATTCGGCTTGTTTGTTTTCTCAGCCTATGTGCTGAGCACATTGGGGGGTGAATTCATTCCGGCGCTTGAGGAAGGAGTGGTAACTAAAATTGGCAGCGGCGAAGTGCCTACCGATCCTATGCCTATGAATGCCAGCGTTATGATGGTAATCTTAAAACCCAAAGAGGAGTGGACATCAGCTAAAACCTTTGATGAGTTAGCTGAAAAAATAGAAACCGCTCTCCAAGCAGTTCCCGAACTGGCTGCAGGGTACCAGTTTCCAGTACAAATCCGGTTTAATGAACTGATGACGCGCGCGAGAGTCTTCTAAATTATTACCGGGAATGCAAGATATGATCAAACCTGGTACCCGGCACATTTATGAACGCAGAAATCCAGGTAAGAAACACCGCGACGATCGCTGTTCCATCTGGCGCTCGTACTAAGCGGCGCCTGCTCACTATTAATGATGTTGAAGAATAAGCAGTCGTAGGTTCTTAGTTTTCTGAAGTAGTCGATGCAGGGGGCACATGTTTTTCGCTTGTTCCCTTGTTAAAATTACTTCCCATCAATCCGCCGAATAGTGCACCAAACAAAGTACTGTTTATAGGACTTGAGGTAATAGCGCAGGTTCCGCTGACGCATCCAATAAAGTGCCAGTACAAATAGCCGGTTATCATACCTAATATAGCACCAATGAATATTCCTTTATTTCTTGTTATAAATTCCATATGATAAATAATTTAATAATGTTTTCGAGCATTTTGAACTCAGCCACATTAGATCAGACCAAATGAAAGGCCATATGATTGTTTGGTTGAAAAGGACTGTTAATAGCTAAAAAAGAAACTACTGCTTCTACTAATCTAAGTGTGGTGTTCTGGCGGTTTTGTCCAAACTTTTCTGGAACTCCCTGGGAAGTTATATATCCTACTTTATAGACCTGTTCTTTTCGTAAAACTTCATTTCCAATAAATATTTGTTGAATTCTGTGTCCTTTAGGATTTTCAATGCGCATATATACAGTCAGTCCTAAACACCTTTTCACATAACCACCCATCTGACCTGAAGGATCTGAAGAAAAAGTTCTCTCGAGATTTTCCTCAAGCATCTCCACGATTTCTATACCCTTCATTTCAAGAGTTGAAATCACAGGATCCATCGGCGCCAGATTATAAATATCCCACTTGGTCACAGGACCTGCGGAGATCGGAGCCCCATATCGCCAGCCATTCGAAAAACAAACATCGGCCTTGGTAACTTCTTTCACAGCGGATAGCAATAAATGATCTGCAGAACTATTTAGGGTGTCATATCTATGCAAGACTACAGATGTTTCACCTATCACTTCCGTTTTTAGTTGATGATATGGCTTCAGGATATTTTGTATAGTTTTTTCCATTTCCAAATCAGGTAAAATCGACTCATCAACTTCTATAAGCTCGTAATTGAAGTCCCTGACTTTTTTCGACTCCAGCTCCAGTTCCAGATGGCCCAAAAATGAACCATGGCATCCACATTGGATAATGATAGTATCGTTTACTATGACGGGCTCAAACAAACGATTATGAGTGTGGGCACTCAGGCAAATGTCAATTCCTTCAATTTGCGAGAGTATTTTAAAATCTTGCGGAAAGCCACTATGCGATAACAGGATAATGAGGTCTGCTCCATATTTCTTAACCTCCTGAATGTATTTTGGCAGTTCCTGAATTCCATCGCTTACTCGTATTCCTTCACTGAATTCTTTTGGCATCGTTTTGTCGATGATATTGGAACAAATACCGATGGTTGCCACTTTAATTTCTCCAATTTGCTGCAAAACATAAGGCTTTAGGAGAAGTTCGTTTTGTGCGTCATAGATATTAATTGCCAGAATCGGATAACTAAGCTGTCCTGCAAGGTTGAGTAAATGCTGTGGCCCATAAGCAAAATCCCAGTGGCCAACCATTGCGTCAAAACCTATCTGGTTAAGTATTGGAACCAGGGCTTCACCCTTCGTTGCGACAATTGGGAGAGTGCCATGAAAAGTATCCCCACCATCAAACACGATGGTATGTTGATTCTTCCTCCTTATATCTGATATTAAAGTTTGAAGTCTCGAGTATCCTCCCGCTGTTTTCACCGCATATTCACTTCCAGATAAGAAAATTTCAGGATGAGGTTCAAGGTAACCATGAACATCATTAACAAATGCTATAGAAAGTTTCACAAATAATTATGGATAAACGACTGCCCAGCCCTCATAATGGCGGATTATAATTTCCCCATTAGCGGATGGTACATAGGAGATAAAAGGAAACAGTGAGCTTTTTTCAATTTTACGTTGTTTCAAGGTGTTTTCGCACTGAGCCAAAATCACGCCTTTCCGGTGAAGCTCTTTCAAACTCGCCTCATAAGGACCAGTTTTCTGAAAAAGAATCACGCCGTCGCCAAAAACGACTAACTCGACCTGTAGTTTGCCCTTTAGTCGAGGGTCCTTAAACACATTATTGATATTTCGGAGCGTTGATGATATCTTTTTCTCATCTCCACTATTCAACACATATAAAGCTTTATATGAACTCAATGTTGCGATTGCACCGTTAAATACGGGGGTGTTCTCCTGCGCCCGGCTTGTCCCGAGAAAGGAAAGAGAAAAAAGCAGGGTAAGAAATGTTAGTCTTTTCATAGTCTTATTTTTTTATATAAAGATATCAATTGCCTTTGATCATTTTTATTTGGCCATATAGCTGTTTTCTGCACCAGATCCGGCCGTTGCACCAGCGCTGATAGGATTTATTTGCTTATTAACTGTTTGAAGAACTGTACAATTTCAGGGTTCATATAGTCAGCGCCACCTTCATGATGTCCAACCACTTTGCCTTCTTTGTCAATAATCACTGTAGTTGGTATAGAACCTGATAGAAACTCCTTGGGAATTTCGCTCGCTTGGGTATACACTGTTAGGTCATACTTGTTGTTAGCCATAAACTTGCTCGACCTCTTATAGTTGTCGTCTACATCAACCATCAGAAACATAATGTCCTTTTCATCGAATTGCTTTTTGAGTTTATTTATAGATGGCATCTCCTGAATACAGGGAGGGCACCATGTAGCCCAGAAGTTTATGAAAAGTACCTTCCCCTGTTGTTTGGAAATATCTATTGTTGTTCCGTTGCCGTCTTTGAAAACTACAGATGGAGCCAAAGGAAATTCTGCCGGGCTCTCAGGTCCATTATTAACGGATTGAGTTGAAGTGCTTGATTGTACAGGATCAGCAGACCTGTTAATGTTGATGTTTTTGCTGCCAAAGAGCAGGGCCTTTGCATCCGGGCTTATAAGTAAAACTCCGGCAATAAGAATGAAAATAGCAGCAAATAATCCTGCTTTAGAAAAGATTTTTGATTTCATTAGAAATTGTTATTGTAGCTCATTTAAGCACTATGAAAAATATTTATAGAGGCAGAACCAGATACAGTTCAGCCATTTGAAAACCAAAACGGATTTCTGAAAGAATTTATTAGCGGGAAATCAAATGATAAAAGTATTGTTCCTGAGATAAAGCGGAACAGATCTAAGAGATCCAAAACGTAAGTTCCGAACTCTAAATAATTGGGAATCTAATTTAAATAAAGACCAGACAGACAAAAATGTAATTAAAAGAAAAGCGTTTATTATGAAATCTTTATTTTCAACCTGACGCTCGGGTAAGGTCATTTTATTTATAAAACTGCTTTCACTGTCCACGCAAACAACCGATGATAAACTATTTGTTTGCTTAAGAGCGCCTTGTTCAGTATCAACAGAGCGATCCACCAAGGCCTGAACAGCTTTTCTTAGTGGACAGGAGCCAAGCACTAGGAAACTAATTACCAGTGCGAACACGGATAATATTCGGAATTTCCCGGAAAATTGTTTGAGCCTGCTTATCATCTTGCCAAGATATTCTTTAAATGGGTATCTAACGTGTGAATAGTTGATTAAGTATATTTTTCAATTACTTGTTTCAGCTGCGACGCTTGCATCACTCCAGATTGTCTCCATTTAGTTTCCCCATTTTTAAATATGATAAGCGTCGGAACACCCTGGACATTATATGACCTCGCCACCTCAGGGTTTTTATCAACATCTACTTTCAATATAGTTGCGCTATCGCCAACCATTCCTTTCAATTGTTCAAGAATCGGTGCCATCATTTTACAAGGCCCGCACCATTCAGCCGAAAAGTCTACTAAAACAGGTTTGTCAGAATTTATGATGTCTAAAAACTTTGCCATGATTTTTCTTAATTATTTACTTTTAATTTCTTCGAATTCAACGTCCTCGGTTGTTCCCAAAGTTTTTTTCCCCATACTAGTATTGCAAGCGCTGGTTCCACAGCATGCCGCATTCGCCAAGGCCTGGAAAATAAAAATACCCGCAAGCAACCCAAGTAATCCATTCTGCGTTGTGAAAGCCTGGTAAGCAATAGCTAATCCTATTGCAAGCCTTAACCATCGCATTAAATTCCAGCCAGTTAATATTGTGTTTTTTATCGTTTCCATTTACGTATGATTTACCATCTATAAAGGTCGGAAGAAGCCAGGGTATCTAATGTTACAATTGTCACATTGGTTTCTGAATTCATCATTAGGAAAATGATCTATTATGGCCACGGGAATATTATTTGTTAGATTTATTTCCCTCCACCTCAGCAGGATTATTTTACAAAATTTATTGACCTTCGTCAGTTTAAATCCTGATCTGATTCATATTCAAATAAGCGAACATATACTGCATTTGTTTTTATTTACCACAATATACAGTGTATCAGCATCTTCAGTGCTGCATGCTTAGCCTATTTAAAAATCAATGAGACGTGTATATCCTTCTGCTGTTTGTTTTTTTCTGCTGCTTGTAGCCTGCTCTCGTGAAAAAGAAAGTACCAAACCGGTTATCAGTGATATAACTGTTTCTTTGTATGCTTCGGCAATCGTTAAGTCAGAGGGACAATATACGGTAGTTTCAACTGTGCCCGGAATTATTAAAAAGGTACATATAGTGCCCGGGGCGCTTATTAAAGCAGGGGATTTACTTTACACACTGGAAAATAACGAGGCTTCTCTTAATACTGACAATGCACGTCAGTTATTAGAATTTTCCAACTTGAATAATCGAAGAAATTCTGATAAGCTACAGGAAGCTTTTTCCCTTGTTGAGGCCTCAAAAGAAAAATACCAGAACGATTCTGCCATTTATTTCCGTCAAAAAAAATTATGGGATCAGAATATAGGAACTCGCCTGGAATTCGATCAGCGCCATCTGGCTTTTACCACATCCAGGATTAATTATCAGGCATCCTTGAGGCGCTTAGCTCAGTTAAAAAGCCAATTGGAGAATGAGGTTGAATTATCTAAGAACAATTATCGAATCGCAAAACAGCGACAGGAGAATTTTTTAATCAGGAGCGAAATTGCAGGACAGGTCTTTGATGTGATAAAAAATAAAGGGGAGCTGGTAGGCCCGCAGACCGCTTTATGCATTTTAGGAAAGCCAGATCAGTTCTATTTAGAAATGAATGTTGATGAGAACGACATTACCAGTGTAAGGTTGAATCAGGAGGTTTTAATTACAATGGATAGTTATAAAGGCGAATTATTTCGTGCCAGGGTAAGTAAAATTTATCCAATAATGGACGGACGCTTGAGGACCTTCAAAATTGAAGCCAGTTTTTTAGATCCGCCAGCCGCTCTTTATCCGAACTTGACTGCAGAAGCAAACATTATAGTAAAGGTGAAGGAAAAAGTAATCCTAATTCCGAGAAACTACCTGGATAGGGATAATCAGGTCTTACTAGAAGATGGTAGCAAAAGAAAAGTTATTACAGGCGTTCAGGATGAAAGAAATGTGGAAATTTTAAAGGGACTCAAATCGCAGGAATTAATTTTTAAGCCTGAATAGATGAGTTCGCCGCTGCTGTTAAATATCGCAATTGCATTATTAAGGGCACGTCTTAAGCAGTCCATTGTAGCAGCTGCGGGAGTCACATTCGGCATTGCCATGTTTATATCCTTAGTGAGTTTTATGACCGGCTTAAATAAAATGCTGGATAGCCTGATCATCAATCGTACTCCGCATATCAGGATATACAATGCTATTGTTCCGTCGAAAACGCAGCCAGTAGATCTGGCAAACGAGTATATGAGTTATAAAAATCTTGTCCGGTCTGTGAAACCTAAAGATGAGGGCAAGCAAATATACAACGCCGCACGTGTCATCAAAGCAATACGTGCCGACGAGCGTGTGATCGATGCAGCACCTAAAACCAAGACAACGGTTTTCTTCAATAAGGGTACAATTCAGCTTTCAGGCATGATCGAGGGTGTCGACGTGGACTTAGAGCAAAAGTTGTTTCATATGGAAGACTATGTAATTGAGGGGAATATCAACGATCTTGGTACAGTAAGCAATAGTATAATAATTGGAAAAGGACTGGGTGATAAGCTCATGGTCAAGGTGGGTGATGTGGTCCAGGTAATCACCCCTGATGCAGATATTGCTATGCTAAAAATAGTTGGGATAGTACAGTTTGGGATTGCTGAGGTTGATGATGTTCAAAGTTTTACATCCCTGCCGACAGCACAAAAACTTCAGGGCAAACCGGCCAGTTATATAACGGACATTCAAGTAAAATTAAAAGATATTGCCCTTGCACCGGTTGTCGCCAGGGAATATGCCCAGCTTTTTGATGTTGATGCAACGGATATACAAACTGCTAATGCACAGTTTGAAACCGGCACTAATGTGCGAAACACTATAGCTTACAGTGTCAGTATCACTTTGCTTATTGTGGCAGGTTTTGGGATTTACAATATCTTGAATATGCTGATTTATGAAAAAATGGATGCAATAGCCATTTTAAAGGCAACTGGCTTCTCCGGGAGAGACGTAAAAACCATATTTATTCAACTTTCAATGGTATTAGGTGTGGTAGGAGGAATTATTGGGATCATATTGGGCTATGTTTTATCCGTTATTATCAGCAAGATACCCTTTGTTACAGAGGCCTTACCGACGATAAAAACTTACCCGGTAAATTTCGACATCATGTACTATATTATTGGTATAAGCTTCGCGCTGATAACGACCTATCTGGCTGGTTTATTTCCTGCCCGTAAGGCTGCAAAGGTTGATCCGGTGGTCATCATACGGGGGAAATAATGGAAATACCGGTATTACAGGCGATAAATATTAATAAGTACTTTTTAGACCCGGTGCGTTTGCGTGTATTAAAGGATATCAGCTTTACCGTAGATAGGGGCAGCTTTGTTGCTATTACTGGTAAATCAGGCTGCGGAAAATCAACACTGCTGTACATTTTATCGACCATGGATACCGATTACGAAGGCGAGCTGCGACTGGACAATGAAATATTACAGCAAAAGAGTAATGCAGAACTCGCCCTTGTAAGGAATCAAAAAATTGGATTTGTATTTCAATTTCATTACCTGATCGAAGAATTTAATGTCTTAAAGAATGTGATGCTGCCGGCGATGAAACTAGGAAGATATTCTACTGAGCAGATTGAAGAAAAGGCCATTCAGCATTTGAAAATCCTGGGAATTCAAGATCAGGCTTTGAAAAACGCAAACCAGTTAAGCGGCGGACAAAAACAGCGGGTTGCAATAGCGCGCGCTCTAATCAACGACCCTGTGATTATCATGGGGGATGAACCCACGGGAAATCTGGATAAGAAAAACAGCGATATCGTTTTTGGGATTTTTAAAGACATTTGTACCGAAAATAAACAGACAATACTCGTCGTAACGCACAATCCTGAATTTGCCTCACGTGCTGATCGGATCATTGTAATGGAGGACGGAGAAATAGTTAGTTAAAAATAATAACGGGGTGGGCGGGTGTCATTTACGAGATCCATCCCGGGCTTGATCCGGGACCCAGTCGGGGAACAGCCCTGATTACCGACTACTGATTCCCCGCTTATCCGTCATCCTCATAAATATAACCAACGACGAAATTATGGTTAAGAGTCCCACAAAAACTATAGCCGTATTTATGTTAAACACATCCGAGATTATACCGGTCAAAATCGCTCCGATAGCATAGCCCAAATCTCTCCATAAACGGAAAGTACCGATGCTTTTCGGCCGATCCTGCGGATGTACGTTTTCTGAAATAGAAGCCAGGAAGGTAGGGTATACCATGGCCGTACCAAAGCCTAAAATCGCGGACAGAATACTATAATGGAAAAAAGTTGTAGCCTGTAAAAAAAACAGCAGCGCTATTCCCTGTAGAAACATTCCCCAGAACAGCATGAGTTTTTTCGAAAAATGGTCGGCCATTTTCCCGGTAAACAATTGCCCTAATCCCCAAACACCGGGATAAATAGCGGTTATTAATCCTACATCTTGTAAGGTAAATCCTCTTGTTGACAAAAGCAGAGGGAACAATCCCCAGACCATACCATCATTAAGATTATTTATTAAACCGGCCTGTGTAACTGATCCCAGATTGTTATTTCTCCATGTCGTGTCTTTGAATATGTTGGTAAGACGCGGGATGCTGCTGTCATCGCTTTCCTTCTCGCTATGATGTTTCGTATCTCTCACAAACAGCCAGCTCAAAATAAGCCCGGCACCTACTATAAAAAGCCCCAAATAAAAAGGATACGGTCTCAGGCCATACACGCTGGCTATCCAACCTGTAGCAAATCCTACTGCAGCTACTGCGACATATCCCGCAAATTCATTAAGCCCCATTGCGAATCCGCGGTTTTTTTCACCGACAAGGTCGATTTTCATAACCACGGTGCTTGACCAGGTCAGCCCCTGATTAATTCCCAAGAGTACATTTGCAGCGATAACCCAATTCCAGGAAGGAGCGAACATTAACAACAGAGGAACTGGTATTCCAATAATCCAGCCCATAATTAATAGGTTTTTCCTGCCGAGTCTGTTTGCCAGTGCACCGGTAAAGTAATTAGTTAGGGCTTTTGTAATACCAAAAACCACAATAAAGGAAAGTATGGCTGTTTTTGCCGCAATATGAAATTCAGCTTCTGCTATCTGTGGTAAGATGGAACGCTCCAATCCCACCATTCCCCCTACAAATGCATTTATGAGGACCAGTAATGAAAACTGTTTCCAATTTTCCCTTAATCCTAATTGCAGACTTTCATCGTTGGGCATTTTATGATCTGTCATATACTCAGAAAATGATGCTAATATGGGTGAAATTTAATACCAACCTGGGAGCAATTTACGATCATTTAAATGGACTAAGAAGGTATTAATTTCCAAAACTAAAGGAATTCTACTAGATTAGTTGAGTGAACAATTATTTATGACCCATTTCTAACTCAAATTGCAAATCATGAAAAAATTGATACTCCTTTTAATGATCATAACACTCACTATAATCAGTTGTTCCAACAATAAGTCCGGTACAAATTTTGACACGAGCAGCTATTTTGATTATTCCAATAGCGATGATCAAAATACCGGAGGTATTAAAATGATTCCTATCGAAACTCCAAAAGGAAAATACAATGTATATACAAAACGCATGGGAAATAATCCTAAAATGCGCGTATTACTCCTTCATGGCGGCCCTGGCGGCACTCATGAACAGTTTGGCAATTTTGACGGCTATCTCCCTAATGAAGAAATTGAATATATCTATTACGATCAGCTCGATTCTTATTATAGCGACAAGCCCAATGATTCTTCACTCTGGACTACCGAATATTTTGTAGAAGAAGTGGAGCAGGTCCGAAAAGCATTAAACCTGAATAAAGATAATTTCTACCTGCTCGGCCAATCCTGGGGTGGAATATTGGCGATGGAATATGCTTTAAAATACCAGGATAATCTCAAAGGTCTCATCATTTCAAATATGATGGCAAGTGCTCCGGCTTATACTAAATATGCCGATGATGTTCTGGGTCCGCAAATGGACCCTGACGTTTACAAAGAAATTAAGGAAATAGAAGCGAAGAAGGACTTTAAAAATCCGAGATATACTGCACTGTTAATGAATCATTATTATACCGAACACGTAGTGAGAATGCCTGTTGGAAAATGGCCAAAATCAATTAACCTTCTGTTTGAACATCTTAATCCCAATATATACATCTTCATGCAGGGGCATAGCGAATTTGGGATGACCGGAAATGCATCCCTGAAAAATTGGGATGTGTCTGCCAGAATTAAGGAAATTAAAGTGCCCACTTTAATAATTGGTGCCAAATATGATACGATGGATCCAAAACATATGGAATGGATGGCAAAGGAAGTGCAAAATGGCAGAAGTCTGATCACAAACGGGAGTCATTTTTCTCAGTTTGATGACCCGAAAACATATTTTGATGGATTGATAAAATTTATTAGAGGTGTGGATTCGGGAGAGTTTAAATAGCGAAACCTCTGCATTTTATCGGTAGACGATATAAAACAATTTATTGATATATAGAAATTTAATCCTCTATGCCTTGCAAATCTATAGAGTTAGAATTGATCTGGAGGCGCTAAGATTTATTTACGACAGTTAGCCGTGCTTCCTTCACGCTGACTTCCTGCCCAATGGCTAAACGATCTTCAGGAATGAAAACCCTTGTCTCTTTTTTCATAATTCCCTAAATTAATGGTTCTAAATTGTTTTAATAATTTAGTTCAGTCTTTTAGGGGGTTAGTAAAAGTCGGCAAAACCTGAGTTCAACCGTTGGTGGTGGACCGTCGAGTACTGTGGTTAAATCTGGCAGACCACAGCTTAATTAAGCATCCTGTATTCAACCGGAGACTGACCAACATGCTGCTTGAAAAGCCTTGTAAAATGTTGTGGATACTTAAATCCAATTTCGTAAGAAACCTCGCTAATGGACTTAATGGGATCCAGTATCTTTTCCTTAGCAATCTCGATTATCCGCTGCTGGATATATTCTTGGGCAGATTTTCCAGTTTGCTTCTTGATGAGGTCTCCGAAATACTTAGCGGACAGATTTATTTCGCCAGCACAATAACTTACCGACGGTAAGCCAAGCATTTGTGGCTTGTCTGATTCAAAATACTCATCCAACAAAGTTTCAAACTTCACTAGTATATCTTTGTGAATAGTATCCCGGGTAATGAACTGCCTGTCGTAAAACCGGACACAATAATTTAATAGTAATTCGATATTACTGACGATAAGGGATCTGCTGTGTTTATCTATCGGATGCTCCAACTCATAGCGTATTTTATTGAAACTCTCTAGCAGGATTCGCCTTTCTCTCTCAGATAAATGAAGCGCTTCATTTACGTCGTATGAAAAGATGTGGTAGTTCTTAATATTACGCCCAAGAGAAGTGCCTCGAATGAAGTCAGGATGAAAGAGCAATACCCAACCTGATGGTTGCAATGGTTCCGAACTTTCCGTATGTCCAAACACCTGACCAGGAGCAATGAAGAGTAGAGTGCTATCCTGGTAATCGTAAAGATTCCGTCCGTATTTTAACCTGCCAGACTTTGCTTCTTTTAAAAAGATAATGTAGATCTCCGATCGATACTGCTTCTCCAGTATTGACGATGATTTTGACTGATCAAGTACACTGACCAATGGGTGTAACGTTTCCTGCCCTCTCTCAGCATTGAACTGACCAACACTTTCGATCTTAACTATTTCTTCCATGGTTTATGTTCACTACCTCAAATTTAAGAGAACTATCTGGCATCTTTTCTTCCGCCGGCTCTAAACGGGAATATTGGTAACAAATAAAGGAATCTGTATAAAAGCACTCAGGAAAAATGGAGGGAACTTTGTGCATCGCTTAATTAAAAGAGAACCGGAGCGGCAGGCCGCCCTGAACGAATAAAAGCAGCCTGCGAAGCATCGCTCCACGATGCATATAAAATAAAGTTAACGATTAATTCATATACCTATACTCATTAGGTGTTTGGCCAACGTGCTGTTTAAAGAATCTGGAAAAATGTTGAGGATATTTGAATCCGAGTTCGTAAGCAATTTCGCTAACAGATTTTGTAATGTCGAAAATCCTCTCTTTAGCAACATCTATTGTTTTTAGTTGGATATATTCATGAGCAGATTTGCCTGTTTCTTTCTTAATTAGATCGCCAAAGTAATTGGCTGAAAGATTCAATTGATCTGCGCAATATGCAACTGTTGGCAAGCCGATCAATGGGGATTTGTCTGTACTGAAATAATCAGCAAGCAACCCTTCAAATTTCTGAAGAATCCCTTTATTTACATTTTCACGGGTTATAAATTGGCGATCGTAAAAGCGAACACAATAATTAAGTAATAATTCTATATTACTCACAATTAGGGTTCGGCTGTGCTTATCGATACCCCGAAGAAGTTCATCTTTAATCTTATCATAACAATCATAAATTAGCTTGCGTTCTGCCTTAGTAAATTCAACTACCGCTTTGTTCTCTTCCTTGCATAATATGATCCCAATTGTAGGATTTTCCTCTGTTAGTTTTATTTTCCGGTCATGGTAGTTGACATACATCTGCATCTGTCCGATATCCTGGTGGCTGAGTTTGCCAATTTTCAGGTCTATTAATACAAAGCATCTCAGCAGCCGGTTATAAAAGGAAAGGTCAACGTAGTAATGATCTCCGTTTAATGTTATCCTTTTTTGCCGCCCCTCAAATAAAAAGCCCTTTCCTAATTCGAGCATGAATTGTTCAAGCTTATTAATTATGGCCGTCTCCAGATCGCTTTCAGAATAGCGATGATCCTCCTTTAGATCAAGGAATTCTAAAATATAGGGTGACTTCATCGCGTCAATAGGGTTTTCAAGGAGTTGTCCCCGTGTTGAAAGGCTTAAAAGCTCGTCTTTATTCTTACTAAGCGCCAAACGTTCATATAATGAAGATTGATATTGTCTTCTCAACTCACGCATACTCCAATTGTTGGAGATGCTTTCTAATTCATAGAACTTTCTTTCGTTTCTATCCTTGATCTTTAGCAGCTCGACATAATGGGACCAGCTTAATTTAAAAGGGTTCTCAGAAATCCGAGACACTGTCTCGGATTTTCCAAATTCCAGATAAAACAGTCGCATGTTTTCTAAGTTATCCACCGAATACCCCCGCCCAAAATCCTGACTAAGGGATTTACTGAGTTGCTTTAGAGTTTGTGTGGCATAAGATGCTCGTTCTGATCCACTTTGTTCATCTTCAACAATGGCTTTACCGATTTGGAAGTAAGTATATACTAAAACTGAGTTTACCTTTTGAACTATGATCTGCCTCGATTCCTCAATCTGGGCTTTGATCGCCTCGTATAATTTATGATTCGTTGTCTCGATCATGTTAAGCCCTCCTTATTTGTTGGTTAGATTTTTTAGAATTAGTTTCGAGCTTTTCTCGCAGGACTGACATGTCCTGACTAACCTTTTGTTCGACCACTTTAGCGTAAATCTGTGTCGTACGGATCGTAGTATGACCCAGCATCTTACTCACCGTTTCAATAGGAACTCCATTGGATAGGGTGACTGAGGTAGCGAAGGTATGCCGCGCCAAATGGAAGGTCATGTTCTTTTTGATCCCACATAGATCTGCCACCTCATTCAGGTAGCTATTTAATTTCTGATTTGATATCATTGGGAAAAGACTACCCTTGGTAATGGATCTGGGACCATTCCGATATTTTTCAATAAAATACGCCGCTTTGGGCAAAATCGGAACGTTCACTGAGGTATCGGTTTTTTCCCGAAAAGTTTTAATCCAGTAATTGCCGTTCATTCCTAAAATGATATTGTCTGGACTTAGCTGCACCACATCTATATATGCCATGCCGGTATAGCAACTAAATACAAATAGGTCCTTGGCGTATTGAATCCGCTGAAGGCTAAACGATTTTTCCTCAATGGAAATAAGCTCTTCATTTGTCAGATAACCTCTTTCAACCTTTTGCATCTTGAGTTTGAACAGTTCAAAGGGATTTTTCTCTATTCATCCGAGTTTAACACCTAATCGGATAATCTTTCGGAAACGTTCCAGATGCTTCATCACTCCATTATTTTCCATGCCTTTGTGATGATCGGTGGGGACATAGGTTCTTAAAAAATATTCGAAATGGGTGATAAACTGGTAATCAAGTTCAGTTAAGTAGATGTCTTGTTTTTTGAATTGTGCCGTTACAAACTCCTTCAGATATTTTGCGGTAGTATAATAATTTTTGATAGTTCCATGGGCAAGGATCTCTTTCATTTGGAGGTTATGGTAATCAATGAGCGATAGGAGGGTGTTCTCTTGTTCCCGGATTCCAAGGAATTTGTTCTTTACAGCTTCAGGGGTAACCAGCTGTTTGCTAATAATGAATTCCTGATAATGTGAAGCTAACATGGACCTGGTTTGTTCCAAATAACTATTCAGAGATTACAGCGTTCCGTTTTTGGGTTTTGCCAGGCCTCTTGACTTATTCCAGTCGGCCATTTCTACCATTCTTTTTAGCGCTACTTCACAGCGGCTCTTGTTTACTACAATCCGAACGTAGATTGCAGCCATGCCATTTTTTCCACGGCTCATCCTCAACACGAAGTGAATTC
>NZ_JBASJU010000416.1:0-9227 GCF_049655485.1 Daejeonella sp. | reverse complement strand
ATCGTACACCCCACACGTAGACTGCGGAGATAATGTTATCGTTATCAATGCAGACAAAGTAAAACTCACAGGAAACAAGTTTGCTGAAAAGCAGTACGTTTCCTACACCGGTTATCCTGGTGGGCAGAAATTCATTTCTCCGAAAGAGTTACTGGCTCAGCATCCTACCCGTGTGGTAGAGAAGGCTGTACGTGGTATGTTACCTAAAAACAGTTTGGGCCGTGCATTGTACAAAAACCTGTTCGTTTATGCAGGTTCAGAACATCCGCATGCAGCGCAAAATCCTACAACCATTAAACCGTAATTAAGAGAAATGTCAACTACAAACACTTCAGGAAGAAGAAAAACCGCAGTTGCACGCATTTATCTAACAGATGGAAGCGGCAACATTACCGTAAACGGTAAAGATTACAAGGAGTATTTTCCAACATTGCCATTACAATATATCGTAATGCAGTCAACCGAAGTTTCTGAATCAACAGGAAAATTCGATGTAACTGTAAACGTTGCCGGCGGTGGTGTTAAAGGACAGGCAGAAGCCGTTCGTTTAGCAATTGCCAAGGCTATTGTAGAGCTGGATCCAGAGAAAAAACCTGCATTGAGAGCAAAAGGCATTATGACCCGCGATGACCGTATGGTTGAGCGTAAGAAACCAGGTCGTAAGAAAGCCCGTAAGAAATTTCAATTTAGTAAACGTTAATCTCAGGAGGATCAGACAATGGCAAGAACAACATATCAGGATTTATTGGATGCAGGTGTACATTTTGGTCACCTTACCCGCAAATGGGATCCGAAAATGGCACCGTACATTTTCATGGAGCGTAATGGCATCCACATTATAGATTTAAATAAAACATTAACAAAATTAGAAGAAGCTGCTGCTGCGATTAAACAAATCGTAAAATCAGGACGTAAGATCTTATTTGTTTCTACTAAGAAACAAGCTAAAGATATCGTTGCTGAGCAGGCGCGTTCTGTAAACATGCCTTACGTAACCGAGCGTTGGTTAGGTGGTATGTTAACTAACTTTGCAACCGTTCGTAAATCAATCAAGAAGATGTCTAACATCGACAAGATGACTAAAGACGGAACTTATGATGTTTTATCGAAAAAAGAAAAATTGATGATTCAGCGTGAGCGTATCAAATTGGAGTCCCTTCTTGGAGGTATTGCTGATCTGAACCGTTTGCCAGCTGCATTATTTATTATCGACGTGAAGAAAGAGCACATCTCTGTTGCTGAGGCGATGAAATTAAACATCCCTACATTTGCAATGGTTGATACTAACTCTGATCCGTCAAACATCGACTTCCCTATCCCGGCTAACGATGATGCTACAAAATCAATCACTTTGATTACTGAAGTTATCATGAAAGCTATCCACGAAGGATTGGACGAGCGTAAACGCGAGAAAGAAGAAGAAGCTGATAAAGAAGCTGCTTCTGCAAAAGCTAAGATTGATACTGAAGGCGAAGCGAAAGACGAACCAGCTACTCCGGGCAAACGTACCCGTAAAGCTACAAGTCCTGAAGGCGTTGCAGTTGAAGCAGAGCCTGAAGCGAAAAGCGAAGAGTAATTTCGATAAAAATCCCCGGTGCTTTGGGGAGGTCCCCACTTTGGCGGGGATGACAATAAATTATAATTTTAATAATTACAGGACCACCCATAAAGTGGTCCTGTATTAAATAAAGGAAAAACATGTCTACAGTACAAATTACTGCCGCAGATGTAAATAAGTTACGCCAGCAAACCGGAGCCGGTATGATGGATTGCAAAAAAGCATTAACAGAAGCAAACGGCGACTTCGAAGCTGCTATCGATTACCTTCGTAAGAAAGGTGCTAAAGTTGCTGCGAGCCGTCAGGATCGTGAATCAAATGAAGGTGTAGTTATCGCAAAGACAACTGCTGACGGGAAACGCGGTGTGATCATTGAGTTCAATTGCGAAACTGATTTCGTTGCAAAGAATGCTGATTTCGTTGCTTTCGCAAACAGCATCGCTGACTTAGCTGTTGAGAAAAACCCTTCTTCTCTTGAAGAATTAACTAATCTTGAGCTTAACGGCGAGAAATTAGCTGATACCATCATTTCTCAAACAGGAAAGATCGGTGAGAAAGTTGGCGTTTCTAAATTCGAAACTGTAACTGGCGAGAAAGTTATCGCTTACATCCACGGAAATTACCGCTTAGGTGTATTAGTTGCCTTGAGCGCTAATCCTGCAAGTGCTGATGAAGTTGGTAAAGACGTTGCCATGCAAATCGCAGCTATGAACCCGGTAGCTATCGACAAGAATGATGTAGATTCTAAAACGATCGAGCGTGAGCTTGAAATCGCTAAAGATGTGATCCGTGCCGAAGGTAAGCCTGAAGAAATGGTTGAAAAGATCGCTGCAGGTAAACTAAACAAATTCTATAAAGACTCTACTTTATTAAATCAGGAGTTCGTTAAAGACTCATCCAAGTCTGTAGCGCAGTTCCTTAATGATGTGGACAAAGGCTTAACCGTTACCGCATTCAAGCGGGTTCAGTTAGGAGCTTAATATTATAATCCTCTCCAAATCGGAGGGGATTTTTTTTGCCTAAATATTTTTGATCTATGAGTATTGCCCTTATAAATGCTGCATTATTTACTGGAACTGAGAAACTCGAGAATAAAGCCCTTTTAATTAAGAACGGGCTAATTAGCTCTATTGTAGATTCTACCGAAGTTCCTGAAGGATTCCAAAAGGTAGACCTTAGCGGGATGAATGTCGCTCCTGGTTTAATAGATCTTCAGATCTATGGAAGCGGTGGCAAATTATTCGGAGGGATACCGGATGTTGCAGGGCTTGCGCAGATGGAGAATGATCTTCTGGCGCAGGGTACAACAGGTTTTATGGCAACGGTAGCAACTAACAGCGACGAGGTTGTGCTTAAAGCTATCGATGCAGCAAAAGTATACCGCAAAACGGCTAAAGGAAACTTTCTTGGCCTGCATCTCGAAGGGCCATACCTCAATGCGAAACGCAAAGGTGCCCATCCTGAAAAGTTTATTAAAAAGGGAAGCCTGTCAGAGATAAAAAGCTGGGTTGAACGTGCTGAAGGTGAAATTAAAATGGTTACCATCGCGCCGGAACTGCAGGACCAGGAACTGATCGACTATCTTTACTCTGAAGGTATCATCATTTCCGCAGGACATAGCAATGCAAGTTATGAAGAGGCCATGGACTTTCTGAACCAACCTGTTCAGGCTGCAACGCATCTTTTTAACGCGATGCCACCAATCCACCACCGTGAACCGGGATTAGTTCCCGCAATATTTAAACTTAAACCTTATACAAGTGTTGTAGCTGATGGGATCCATGTTGGTTTCCCGATGATAGAACTGGCTAAAAGGGAATTGGGTAATCGTTTGTTTTTGATTACAGATGCCGTTACTGAAGCGAACGATGGCAGTTATCAGCATGTATTTACCGGCGATCGGTATGTTATGCCAGATGGAACTCTTTCGGGATCTTGTTTAACGATGCTAAAAGCGGTAGAAAACTGTGTTGAAAAGGTAGGTATCTCCCTGGAAGAAAGTCTTAGAATGGCTTCGACATATTCTGCTGAATTGTTGAAAGGCTATAAGCTGGGCTTACTAAAACCGGGCTTCGAAGCAAATATCATCGTTTTCGATAATGAGTTCAAACAACACAGTACATACCTTTCGGGGAAATTAATTTAATAACTTTATAAAAACATACTCTTCATGAATTACAAACGTATCCTGTTAAAATTAAGCGGGGAATCATTAATGGGTGAAAAGCAATACGGAATCGACATCGACCGTGTGGCACAGTATGCGAAGGACATCAATGAAGTTCATGCTCAGGGAGTTGAAATTGCCATTGTAATTGGCGGCGGAAATATTTACCGCGGATTAAGTGCGGAGAAAGCTGGTATGGACCGTGTCCAGGCTGATTATATGGGGATGCTTGCCACTGTAATCAACAGTATGGCTTTGCAGGATGCATTGGAGAAAACTGGTGTTAAAACCCGCTTGCTGACTGCCATTAAGATGGAGCAAATCTGCGAGCCGTTTATTCGCCGTCGTGCTGTTCGCCACCTGGAGAAAGGCCGGATTGTTATTTTCGGTGCCGGTACTGGAAATCCATATTTTACAACTGACACGGCAGCGTCTTTAAGAGCCGTAGAAATCAACGCAGATGTGGTTATGAAAGGAACCCGCGTTGATGGAATCTATACTGCCGACCCATTGAAAGATCCAACAGCAACACGCTTCGACGAAATTAGCTTCACGGATGTGTACGAGAAAAGTTTAAATGTGATGGATATGACAGCCATTACATTATGTCAGGAAAATAATCTTCCGATCATTGTATTTGATATGAACAAGCCGGGTAATTTCAAAAAGATTGCGAATGGCGAGCCCATTGGAACTTTAGTAAGAGGTTAGTAGTATATAATCCTTTTTATATATTTTTACAGATCGAAAGTACCATTATGAACGACCTTATAAAGAAACAATTAGACGATGCCAGAAGTCATATGGATAAAGCCATAGAATTCTGTGATAACGAACTCGTAAAGATCCGCGCCGGAAAAGCAATGCCATCCATGCTAGACGGAATTTTTGTGGACTACTATGGCACACCAACTGCACTGGCCCAAATTGGTACAGTAAATACTCCGGATGCTCGCACCCTGGTGGTTCAGCCATGGGAAAAAACAATGCTTATCCCTATCGAAAGAGCAATCATGGAGGCTAACATTGGCTTGAATCCTCAGAATGACGGTGTGGTAATCCGATTGAATGTTCCGCCTCTTACAGAAGAGCGTCGCCGCGACCTGGTAAAGAAGGTTAAAGAAGAAGCTGAAAAAGGTAGAATTGCGGTACGTAATATCCGTAAAGATGCGAATGAGAAGATCAAGCGGACTAAGGGTGAAGGTGTCTCAGACGATGAAATAAAAACTGGTGAAGGCGAAGTTCAAAAATTAACCGATGCGAATATTGTTCGTATTGATAAATTGATGGAAGCCAAGGAAAAAGATATCATGACGGTTTAATTTAATTTGATTGTCATAAGAGAAGGGAATGGGGCGAAAGTCTGTTCCCTTTTTTATTTTTGGGGGAATTTGAGAACCAGGAGCCAAGAACCAAGAGCCAAGAGCCAGGACGTCCACCAAGCGTCAAAACTAGCGAGACATAATCAATCAAGTATTACATGTCTTGATTCTTGGTTCTTGGCTCTTAAAACGCTCTTGGTTCTTGGCTCAATAATTACCATCTTTAACACCCTGAATCTTAACAATATAATCCAACCGGATTAAATACGATCAAATGAAACTCCTAGTTGAATACTTAAAAAACTATAAAGGCTTAATTGCCCTGGCCCTCCTTCTGGCAGCTATAAATCAGATTTTTTCTTTACTGGATCCGTGGATCTTCAGAAAGATAATTGACACTTATGTAACCCGATACAAAGAGTACACAACTCAGGAATTTTTTAAGGGCGCCGGTCTATTAATACTCGCGGCTATGGGTGTGGCTATGGTATCGCGTATAGCTAAAAATTTTCAGGATTACTATGTGAATGTAATTACCCAGCGTCTTGGGGCGAAGATCTATTCAGACGGCCTGGCGCACTCGCTAGAACTGCCTTATTCAGTTTTTGAAGATCAGCGAAGTGGTGAAACCCTTGGCATCCTGCAAAAGGTACGTACGGATACGGAAAAGTTGATAACCGCTTTAATCAATATTGTTTTCACCTCTATAGTCGGTGTAACCTTCGTTTTTATCTATGCTATTAATATTCATTGGTCTATAGCTGTTGTATACATTTCTGTAATTCCAGTTTTGGGAATTATAAGCTCGGTATTAAGCAAAAAAATCAAGGTGGTACAGAAACTGATCGTAAGTGAAACTACTGCCCTTGCGGGATCAACTACCGAATCGCTACGGAATATCGAACTCGTCAAAAGTCTGGGATTGTCAAGCCAGGAAATCAAACGACTGAGTGACGTCACTGATAAGATCCTAAAACTCGAGTTAAGAAAAGTAAAATATGTTAGAAGCCTTAGCTTTATCCAGGGTACGCTTGTTAACCTTTTGCGAAACGGGATACTCCTTTTAATGCTTTACCTGATATTTGCAGGCCGGATAAGTGTTGGCGAATTCTTTTCTCTCTTTATCTATTCATTCTTCATTTTCGGGCCTTTACAGGAATTGGGAAATATCATTAATATCTATAGGGAAACTGAAGTATCGCTGGAAAATTTTAAAAAAATATTAAGTACTCCCAAAGAGAAGAAACCATTCAATCCCCCTAAAATTGGCCGAATTGATCATCTTCGTTTTAATGAAGTAAGTTTCAAACACCAATCAGCAAACAGGAATGCTCTTGAAAACATCACATTCGAAACACAAGCTGGTGAAACGATAGCTTTTGTTGGGCCTTCAGGTTCCGGGAAAACTACACTGGTTAAGTTGCTGGTTGGGCTTTATCATCCCACTAGCGGAAAGGTGCTATATAATAAGGTCTCCGGTACTGAAATCAATCTTGACGAACTGCGTGAAAAGATTGGATTTGTCACTCAGGACACGCAACTTTTCTCCGGAACTATCCGTGAAAATCTTCTGTTTGTACGTCCGGATGCTACCGATGAAGACTGTATGCAAGTGCTGCAAAAAGCGGCCTGCCAGAATTTATTAGCCCGGGCTGATAAAGGTCTGGATACCGTTATTGGGGAAGGTGGTGTCAAAGTTTCAGGTGGCGAAAAACAGCGTTTGTCTATCGCCCGGGCCCTGCTTCGCAAGCCGAATATTCTTGTTTTTGATGAGGCTACCTCATCTCTGGATTCCATCACCGAAGAAGAGATAACAGAGACTATTCGCGATGTATCAGTAATCAGCGATCACATCACAATCCTGATTGCCCACAGGCTATCCACAATTATGCATGCTGATACGATATTTGTATTAGAAAAAGGTTATATCATTGAGTCAGGCAGGCACGAAGAACTGCTTGCGGAAAAAGGACTCTATTATGCCATGTGGCGGCAGCAAATTGGTGAGAAGCAAACCTTGGAAGTTTAGAATTTTCTTTATATTTAATAAAAAAGTGTTATGGAGAAATTGTTATTTCTAAACCTGGGACAGGCCGAACTTTTTTTATTAATGTTGGTCTCTTTACTAGCTATAGTCCCGCTCATTCTGACACTCTATTGTATTTTCGACATATCACGATCGAAATTCAATGATCCCCTTAATAAAGTCCTCTGGGTTCTCATTGTACTTTTTGTTCCTTTAATAGGATCAATACTTTATTTGGTTTTAGGCAGGAGTCAAAAAAAATCTTTCGAGAGTGCTTAAACTTAAGAAACCCTTACTTTTCACTTAACAAATTGGAATATGCTCTCCGAAATAACCCTGGGTCCATGGGAAATCGTCATGGTGGTTTTTGCATTGCTGCCATGGATTGTCTTGGTTCCTTTTGCCCTTATAGATAGCATTCGTTCACCCCGACTGACTGTTGTCCAGAAATTTGCCTGGATCGTTTTTATCATAATTGCTCCGTATCTTGGGGCAATCGTGTACCTCTTGTGGGGTAGAAAACAAAAAATGGTATGATCACTCTTGCAGCTCTTCTTTTTATTGGCGGGTTATTCCGAATCATCTTTTGGATAATCTGGTTTATTCTTTTGTTTATTACTCTAACGGATCTTTTTAAAAGCAGCGCACCTTTAAATACAAAGCTTCTCTGGCTGATAGTTATACTGATAGCACCCATTTTTGGGAGTTTGGTTTATCTATTCTGGGGGAGGCATCAGAGGTCGTTGTAGGCTAGCGCCCGTGCTAATTGTGCTTTGCGTCCTTTGCGAAAACTCTGCGTCCTATGTTTACAAAGCTTTAAATTTATATAATTAAAGTGAAAGGGAATGAGAGCACATTAGCGTCCAAATAGCTCAGGAAGTATATTGCCGCAAAGAAATAGCCTCATTCCTTTTATCTCTTAGAGTTTGAACAGAATGTAAGGAATTATGCAGGTCATAATATCCAGAATAACCAACCAGGAGAAAAGACGAAGGGAGATTCATCACTTTATAAACTAAACACTTAAGCTGATGAAGAAAGTACTAAAACAAGTAGCGGGCGTAGATGTAGCCCAAAACGAACTGGTAGTTACCCTGGGTAAAATGTTTGATGATCTGTCAATCGATCTGTATGCACACAAAGTTTTCAGGAATACAGAGAAAGGCATCTTAACATTGCTTGATTGGGTAAAAAAGCTGACTGACGCGGAAGTGAGCGTTCGTTTCGTGATGGAGGCTACAGGAGTATATCACCAGAAATTTGCCTTTTATCTTTATGCTCAAGATTACGAAGTAAGTATTGTTCTTCCCAACAAAATCAGCAATTATATGCGGACTTTGGAAAACAAGACAATCACGGACAAGAGCTGTTCTGAAGCCATCGCCCAGTTCGGACTGGAGAGGAAGCTGGACCGCTGGCATAAGCCTAAAAAGATCTATCGAAGTCTGCAACAGCTTACCCGTGAACGTGATCAGATCGTCATGGAACGGGTGATGGTTAAAAACCAACTACATGCCGAACAGGCTGAAGCCGAACCCAATGAGCGGAGCATAGAACGCTTAAATGAACGGATGCGATTGTTAAATAAACACGAGAAGGAGATAAAATCCGATCTAAATGAGATTATCAATAATGACACTATCTTAAAAAGCGAAATAACCAATATCTGCAGTATAACCGGTATTGGGGAATTAACAGCCACGATTGTGCTGGCTGAAACGAATGGATTTGAACTAATCAGAAATAAAAAGCAGCTCACCAGCTATGCCGGGCTGGATGTAAAGGAAAAGCAGTCCGGAACATCGGTTAAAGGAAAGCCAAGAATATCTAAAAAAGGTAACCGGCACCTGAGAAAGGCCATGTACCTACCTTCACTCTCGGCAATAAAATATGATGAGAACTTCCGGAATGTATATGTGCGGATCGTATCCAGGCAAGGAATAAAAATGAAAGGATTGGTAGCTGTACAGCGCAAACTGCTGGAAATGATCTACGTGATCTACAAAAGCAAAAATGAATACCGAAAAGACTATACCGATCTGAAAAGAAGTAGCGCACTAAGCCTAAAGGATCAGTACGCTACACAGACTGGTTCTTGACCGTCTTAAAGAACAAAGATAAAAACAATTTTATTTGGAAATCAACACAGAATCT
>NZ_JBASJU010000415.1:0-2848 GCF_049655485.1 Daejeonella sp. | reverse complement strand
TAACGGCCAATTTCCTCTTCTGTGAATTTTTGAGCGAAAAGTGTTGATGGAATTAGAAGGAAGAATAAAAGTTTTTTGCGCATCATAAGAGTCTTTGGATGGAATGCCCAAATTAGGCAAAAATGTGTGAGTTCAAAAGACCCTGTTTATCTCGTAATATAATCGTTTTGGCTTAAGATGAATTATAAATATGTATTAGCTATTAATTACCAGAAAACCAGATTAATATTGTAAAAAATAATTCATGAGATATTTTAAAGCATTGATTTTTTTCGTCGGCTCATTTTTGCAGTTGCAGGCTCAGGAAACAGCTTGGTCGGAAGTGCAGCCCGGAATATGGAAGGCGGTTGTTGGGAAGCCCGAGAGCTACGATTTATTAAACGCGGCAGGAGCGGAGCCCAATATAGGAGCGCTGGCTAAATTAGGGGGTGGACCATTCCCATTCAGTAAAAATGAAATAGATTTTAAAGTCGTTGACGGAGAAACATACCTGCGCTTTCCCCTGGAAAAAGGTGAACAATTGTATGGTTTCGGATTGAATTTTCAAACCGTTCACCAGCGCGGAAAGATACTTGAGCTGCATGTTGACCATTATGGGGGAAAAGATAACGGCCGTACCCATGCGCCAACACCCTTTTATGTATCCTCGAAAGGATATGGTGTGTTTGTAAATTCTGCGCGCTATATCAAGGTTTGGGCCGGGTCTGGGGTCAGAAAAGACAGCCCGGATTTCCCTGTCCCTAAAGACAGAAATACAGACCGGACATGGTCCTCCCGTCCTTATTCGGATGCTGTGGAAATGCTTATCCCCGCAGAGGGAGTTGAGGTGTATGTATTTGCCGGAACAAAGCCATTGGATGCTGTGAAAAGGTATAATTTAATGAACGGCGGCGGCTACCTGCCACCGCGTTGGGGATTAGGATTTACCCAGCGTGTAATGACCCGGTTTACCGGGGCCGATGTGGAGAATGAGGTAAATCTGTTCGAGGAAAAGGGCTACCCTCTTGATTTTGTGGGACTGGAGCCTGGCTGGCAGAGTAAAGCCTACCCCGGCACCTTTTCCTGGGATAAAGAACGTTTCCCGGATCCCCCGGCTTTTGTTAAAAAAATGCTTGACCGCGGTATTCGTCTTAACCTATGGATCAACCCTTATGTTTCGCCCGAGGCTCCATTTTATGAGGAGATAAAGCCATTCACCAGCTCGCACACGGTATGGCTGGGACTGATACCCGATTTTACGATGGCAAAGCCCAGGGAATTATTTTTCGGACAAATGCAGAAAGACCAGGTGGATATTGGTGTAAGCGGCTATAAAATTGATGAAGTTGACGGGTATGATCATTACCTTTGGCCTGATGTAGCTACATTCCCCTCGGGGATTAGCGCAGAGCAAATGCGCCAGACATACGGACTCCTGGCGATGCGCTACAGCGCCGAATTGTTCAAGAAAAGGAACCAGCGTACATTTGGACTTGTTCGTGCATCCAATGGTGGGGGAACCTCATTCCCCTACGTGATTTACAACGATTATTACAACCACGAAGATTTCATTACAGCGCTCATCAACAGCGGCTTTGCAGGGGTTCTCTGGACACCCGAAGTTCGTGCCTCCAAAACTGGGGAGGAATGGCTAAGAAGATTCCAGTCGAATGTGTTTTCTCCCATGGCCATGATCAATGCATGGTCGAGCGGAACTAAGCCATGGACTTACCCCGAAGTGGAGAAACAGGTTAAAGAGTTTGCCTTGCTTAGAATGAAAATGATGCCTTACTGGTATACGGAGTTCGCTAAATATCATTTTGAAGGTATACCGCCTTTCAGAGCGATGAACCTGGAAGAAGGATTTAATCAGGAGCTTAAAAAGGAAAGCCTCACAAATGTAAATCTGGAAGAAAATCCATATGCCGAAGCAACTTCTAAAGAGATAAAAGATCAGTATATGGCGGGCGAATATTTACTTGTTGCACCGATGTTCACGGGCCAGACATCCCGTAAGGTAGTACTGCCTAAAGGAAAATGGTATGATTTCTATACCGGTAAATTAGCGGGTGAGGGGGAGGTGATAACGGTTACTCCGGGTCTTGATAAAATCCCCGTATATGTAAAAGACGGGGGACTTATCCCCATGATGCCCGCTATGCTGCATGCCCCTAAAGCAACTGAAAAAGTCAACCTGGAAATTAGGCATTATGGCGAGAAAGCAGGAGATTATAACTTATACGATGATGACGGCGAAACTTTTAACTTTGAAAAGGGGGCTTTCTCCTGGCGTCAGATCAAGGTTGAGCGTCAGCGAAACGGTCAAATGAAGGGCACTATCTCATCTTCCGAAAAAGGAAAGCCGAATACGGTTGGAAAAGTAAGCTTTATATTTATGACCAAATAAGACATTAGTACTATCTTACGGGCAATTCAGCTGCCATATTTTCGGTAAATGCCCTGCAGCTTTGTTAGGCTTTCTGATTTTTAGAATGAACAAGAATATTTTTCCCTCTTTCAAAACTTCATTATTGTTAGTTGTTTTTCTTTTTACACTGGGGAGCGCACAAGCGCAATCACAAGCGTCAATCTCTTTAGGAGCCAGGTTTACCGCTAACCGTTATCCATCAGCACGGGTAGAAAACCCATCTCCTTCTAATATTTATGGTTCAAAGCATTCGTCAATAGAAACAGGCATCTACGGGCTAAGATATTTTAAAAATGAGCGGATGGGAATTAAAATGGGGTTTGAATTTGGATTGATCCCCTGGGATTTAGGAATAGATGCTCCCAGAAATGCATTCGGAACAGGGAGCGGCGATGGTGAACTAAATACAAGTATAAGTTTTAATGATTTCTCATATAAAGC
>NZ_JBASJU010000414.1:0-14481 GCF_049655485.1 Daejeonella sp. | reverse complement strand
GTTCAGAAGGCCGTCATCAGAGCGGTCGGCCTTACGGCTTTTAGCTTCTTCTTTTCTAGCCTCTTTTCTAGCCGTTTTTTCTTCAGGACTTATATTACCATCCTTGTTTTTCTCCTCGCGGCGAAGTTCACCATTTGAATTAGTTTTCGCCAGGCCGCTTATTGCAGCACCTTTTTCGCTTCCCTCGAGGGTGGTTCCGGTTGCCAGCTCGCTGACCGCTTTTCCATGTATATTATTTTCAGAACCTGAACCTTTTGATGATCCATCATCAACCCGATCTGCCTTACGGGCTCTGGTCTCTTCTTTTTTTGCTTCTTTCCTGGCTGTTTTCTCTTCTGCTGACAGTTTACCATCACGATTTGCATCGTCCTGACGGAATTCAACATCAGATTTGGCCCTGGCGTCACCATTGACTTCTGTACCTTTTTCTTTGTTCTTCTCTGTCTTGCTTTTAGCTGTTACACTAACATCACTTTTTACTTTTGTTTTTGTTTGAGCAACCGCAGCTACGGCGAACAGTGCCAATGCTGCTGAAAAAAATAGCTTTTTCATAATCCTAAGTTTAGTTTTTAAATGTTATTCAATGTTGCATGCGCTTTTGCCTTCTGAGAACTTAAATCTGTCTGCGGAGGACAAGGCCATGCGGGTTTTATAAATAGATAATTCTATTTTATTGATTCAAAACTAATGGGGTATTATGAAGTTTTGATGAAATTCTGGAAGAATTTGAAAATTCAATGGACCTCCAGCCCAACTAGTGCCCGTACTATTTTGTAAGTACTTTTTAATTTTCTGTAACCATGTGTCTTAATGTTCGAACGTCTCAGCAATTAAGTGCTCAATTTTTATGAAAAAAACATTTAATTGTTTAACTTTCATCATCTTACATTTGCATCTGGTTAATCTGACCAAGAGTGGATGGACACAAATATTTATTTTTAAAAGGTTTTTAAACATTAAATCCTGGAAATAATGAATCAAACAACTTCAGCAATCCCAAATCCAAATAAGGCATTATGGGAAAAGGGTGACTTTACCCGGATCGCGGACACCATGCGTGAAAGTGGTGCAGCTCTCGTATCTAAACTCGGTATCAAAAAAGGTTTAGAAGTTCTTGACTTAGGTTGTGGTGATGGCACCACAGCAATACCGGCCGCCCAATTGGGTGCAAAGGTTCTTGGTGTTGATATTGCCAGGAATTTGGTTGAGGCAGGAAACAAGCGAGCAAAAGCCCATGAACTGACGAATATTAGTTTTCAGGAAGGAGATGCGACAAATTTGGAGTCACTCCATGATCAAAGTTTCGATCTTGTAGTCAGCGTCTTCGGAGCGATGTTTGCACCTAAGCCATTTGACGTAGCCAAGCAAATGGTTCGCGTTACCCGTAAAGGCGGCAAAATCATTATGGGAAACTGGATTCCAGGGGATCCTACACTAGTAGCTCAAATATTAAAAATAAGTTCTTCTTATACACCGGCACCACCCGAAGGTTTTGTTAGTCCAATGCTCTGGGGTGTTGAGGATAATGTTATAGAACGGTTTACAAATGCTGGAATATCGAGAGAAAATATCTCATTTAGCAGAGATACGTTTACTTTCAACGCCCAATTTTCCCCATCTGAATTAGTTAACACATTCAAAAACTATTACGGACCCACTATGAATGCTTTTGAGGCTGCAGAAAAAAATGGAAAGGAGAGCTCACTGTTAAGTGAACTGGAAGCTCTATTTAACAGTCAAAATAGAAGCAACAGCGAGAATACAACTTCAATACCTGCTACTTTCTTACTTGTGACAGTCGAGCGTTGAAATTTTGCCTAAGGACATTACCAAAAGCCACAAGAAGGTGGCTTTTGGTAACCTAACTTTCCCCCTCCCCAGAATCGCCACTTCTCCTCCACTCTTTTCGTCTTGTGAGAATGGCGCTAGCATTAAAATTGTGATGAAAAATAATGATTTAAACAGCTTCTGGTGAACGATAACAGAATCCCCGGAAAAGCACCCTGGTAATCCTGTTAACGATGCGGAGCGTATTAATAAATAAGAATCACTACAATTTTGCCCGTGCCAAGAAAGCTGCCATCATGATGAAAAGGTTGTTAAGAAGTACCGTCAAAAACTGACTTCTGTAGGTTTTGTTGCAGGTAGTGCAGGCGAATTGGTTCGACCGGTTTTGTTAAGAGAATTTATAACAGCTTAAGTGACAAAAGTTACATAAACACCAATTTGTTTTAGGGAAATTCGTAATTGCTGTAATCAAAAAAGTCCAATAGAAAACTACTCAGGCCTTCGTCGTTAAATCTTTAAAAGGACGGCGCAAAACCTGGCTCCTATAAAGTCAAATTAAGGGAGGAGCAGACGGTAGACAAATAACCATAAATAATTAACCAGCTAAATATGTCTTCGAAAAAACAAACTGACAGCTGCAACTGTGCCGATGACCGCCGTTCATTCCTGAAAACTGCAGGGATGGCTGGTTTAGCATTAGCTGGTTTACCGCAGATAGCCTCTGCGATCACAGGCAATGAAGTGCATACTTCAGAGATTATGAATAGCCTTGCTGTCAAAGCGGGTAAAGCCAACCACATCACCATTTTGCATACGGCGGATATACATGCACAGCTCTACACCCATGATGAATTTTTCTGGGAGAATAATCGTCCTGTTTATAAAAAAAGAGGTGGCTTTGCAGTCTTGAAAACCATGATCAATAAGCTGAGGGCTCAAAACCCTGAGAATACTCTGGTTATAGATGGGGGCGATTGTTTTCAGGGAGGGGGAGTAGCAGCTTTAAGCGAAGGACAGGCGATTGTTCCCCTAATCAATAACATAGGCTACGACCTGGTGCTTCCCGGAAACTGGGAGGTTGTTTACGGTAAAGAAATGATGCGTAAAGATATGGGCCAATACCACGCCCAGAAGATCTGCGCCAACATGTTCCATGACACTAAGGATCGCGAAAATGGCGATCTGATGTATGCGCCTTACTGGACCAAATACCTTTCCGGGATTAAAATCGGATTTATCGGCTATAATGATCCTTTAACACCTAAAAGACAGTCGCCGGCCTATAGCGAAGGTATCACATTTACGAAGCCTGAACTTAACGTGGCGAAATATGTCCGCATACTTCGGGATTATGAAAAATGCCAGATGGTTTTCCTCGTAACCCATATGGGCCTTGCCCAGCAGGTAGATCTGGGTAATAATGCGGAAATTGAAGGTGTGGACTATATACTGGGGGCAGATACCCACGAACGGGTCAGGAAGCCAATTGACGCTAAGTACGCGAAGGTTACTGAGCCAGGCGCATTTGGCTCATTTATTTCGAGACTGGATATCGTGGTTGAGAATGGTCAGGTAAAAGACCATAATTACCAGCTCCTCGATGTTGACCCGGACAGATACCGGCCCGACCGGGAAATGACAGCCTTAGTATCTAAAGCAAGAGAACCTTATAAGGAGAAACTGGATAAAGTTATTGGTGTAACTACTGTGCCTTTAGTAAGATACTATGTACTGGAGAACCCGATGGACAATATGATCACAGACGCCATCATGTGGAAGTTTAAACCGGATATCGCGTTGAGTAACGGGTTCAGATTTTGTCCCCCGCTGGTACCCGATGCTAAAACAGGTAAGGCGGAGATCAATTATGAATTCCTATGGAGCATGCTACCTGTCGACAGCGATGCCAAAGCAGGGGAGATTACCGGTCAGCAATTGTGGGATTGGCTGGAGAAAGAACTTCATAATGTGTTTGCCCAAAATCCTGCGGAGCGTTTCGGAGGCTGGGTAATCCGATTTTCTGGAATGGAGATAGAATTTGCTGCTAACAACAGCAAAGGGAAGCGACTTAAAAGCGTCAAGGTAAAAGGGGACAATGTTGACCTGAAAAAAATGTACAGCATCGTTGCCTGTGAAAGAGAAGGAGATCCGGATGATACGCTGTGCAGAATAGAGCATGTTCATAAGCCGAAAAATCTTCGTGTTACTTTACACCAGATCATGAGCGACTACCTGGCTGTCCATTCACCCGTATCTCCAAAAATAGAAGGAAGGGTAGTGGCAACAGATCATCCGGCAACCTTGCTTTCACAGCTGGAAGGGTATGATTATAAATTTGTGTAAGATCATGGTCTGATTTTTTCTATCCATTCCTTCGCAAGGATGGCGTAAATCAAATCGTCAACCCACATCCCATGAAAAAACAAGCTCTCAACGAAATGAGCTTCTTTTCTGAAACCTAATCGCTCAATCAATTGAATCGACGGTATATTAGTTGGATCAATTGAGGCTGTAATTCGATGTTTGTTTAAATCCTTTATTAAAAAATTTATTAGGACAGTTAAAGCTTCTGTCGCATATCCTTTCCCACGATATTTTCTATCTAAAGTATACCCTATTTCGACTTGTTTATTCTCCGGATCGGTATCCAAAAAATGAATTCCTATGTCTCCAATCACCTGATTATTTAGCTGTTCTACAATCACGAATTGAAACCAGGTCCCGGCAACATTGATTTCGCCGGAAGATTTTCTAATAAAATCTTCCACATCATCCGCGCTTTGGGGAATCAAACTCAGATATTTACAAGTGTCAGGATCGGACCGATAAGCAAATATTAATTCTTTATCGTTTATAGATACAGGCCGAATGTGTATTCTTTCCGTTTTAAATTCCATGATTTCCTTCCATAATTATCCGTTTACTCAAAAATAGGATAGTTTTTATAGAAAAAAGGCACCCCAAAGCCTCGTTCAATCCTATCCGACAGAAATAATTATTGAAGTTTTGGAATAAATACGCAGAGAATCAAGTATTTATTTATCCGAACAATCCTTTTGCTTTAGGGTTGTCTCTTTAGTCACTATCCAGAAATTGAATAAAGCGATGAAAAGCTAAGGTCCGACCTACAATGCGATTTTGACTATTAATGTCCCTGACAGAAGATAGAAATGAGTTCTTAATTTATTATGATGAAGGTCACCGAAGAAGAGTTGATAAAGGGAATGAGAGAAGGTGATCAGACCTTTATTTCTATTCTCTACGATAACTATTCCGCAACGCTGAATGGTGTTATATTTAAAATGGTCCACAATGAGGAGTTCGCAGAAGATCTTCTACAGGAAACATTCGTAAAAATCTGGCAATCATTTAGTCAATACAATGAATCGAAAGGCCGTTTGTTTACATGGATGATTAATATTACAAGATTTCACGTTCTAGATCAGATGAAGCGCCGGTCCTATCGAAATTACTTGCGAAACGAATCAATTTCCAGTTTGTCAACGACTTTGGATGACCAATACCACTCATCGAACAATCCCGATACCATAGGAGTAAAGGAGATGGCCGGAAATCTTCAGCCTAAATACAAATCCCTAATTGATCTGATCTACTTTAAAGGATATACGCATTCTGAAGCAGCTGAGGACCTAAATATCCCTTTGGGTACGGTGAAGACCAGGCTGAGGGCAGCGATGTGTGAGTTAAGACTTTTATTTAACGAACGACCTTTAAGGCAATCCCTCTCCAAAATATCCTCATTGTCTTCTTCAAAGAAGGCTGCCAATGAATACAGGACACGGATGCAGAATATTTATGAAAAATTATTTACCGATAAGTCATTGATTATTCCCCAATACCACTATTATTTTTTTGAACATCAAATATCAAAACATCAAATATGAAAACATCCACTCAGAATAAACGATTAATTTCCCTCCGTACCCTTCTTACAACCTCAATTGCGATCCTTCTGTTTAGCTCGTGCGGAGGCGATTCTAATAACAAGACCACTGTTTTAACCGATACCATGAAAACCAATTCAACTATGATTAAACCCAAAGGGCAGGCACCAGAATGGGCGCCCAACATGAAGCCTGAAATGCAGGCAGTGATTGAAAAGCTTGAAAGTTATAAAGACACGCCCATTCCACAGCTGACAGCAGTCGAGGCCAGGAAAAATCACACACCCACTGATGCGGTGATGGACCTGATAGCCGAGAATAATGTCACTGTACCCCCTCCTGCAGTCGATACCAGCGGAAAAGATATCCCGGTTGCAGGCGGGAATATACATTTACGTATTTACACCCCTAAAGGGACTGGCCCCTTCCCGGTCATCGTTTATTATCATGGCGGTGGCTTTGTTATTGCCGATCTTGATGTTTATGGTGCATCCGCTCAGGCATTTGCAGAACAGACTAATGCAGTGGTTGTTTCTGTTGCGTATCGAATGGGTCCGGAGCATAAATTTCCAACAGCTCATACGGACTCTTATGCCGCGTATGAATGGACGGTTAAAAATGCCGCTTCCATTAATGGAGATCCTAATAAAATTGCCGTCGCGGGAGAGAGTGCCGGTGGTAATCTTGCTGTAAATATGGCGATCATGGCACGAGATAAGGGCATAAAAGTTCCGTTGAGAGTAATAGCGGTTTACCCTATTGCCCAATCAGACATGACCACCGAAAGCTACGTCAAGTATGCCTCTGCAAAACCTTTGGATAAACCTATGATGGAGTGGTTCAACAAGAACTACCTGAACAATATGGAAGAAGCAAAAGATCCCCGAATATCTCTTGTTGATGCGAACCTTAAGGGCTTAGCTCCTGTAACTATTATAGCCGCAGAAATTGATCCTCTTAATAGTGATGGAAAAATGTTGGCCGAGAAGCTTAAGGCAGCCGGCGTGAGCGTGGATTATAAGAACTATGATGGTGTTACGCACGAATTCTTTGGGATGTCGGCTATAGTTCCTGAAGCAAAAGATGCACAGAAATATGCTACGGACCAACTTAAACAGGCATTCGGGAAATAGATTGGAGCTTAACCCTATAGACTATTCGATCGGATACAAATCAAGTGATACAAAAACCAAAAGAGCCCTCGAAAGGGGCTCTTTAATGTAGCCTGTTAATATAATATGTATTCGACGTTTTCTAACCTGCTCGTACGGGGATCAGTGTCTATATGCTGGCCCATGGTCATAACTTAATATATCAGTCATCTTCCATGTACCGTCTTTCAATAGCCAAACCTGCGTAAACCTCGCAAGCCCGTCTTTCATCTCGTGCTTTCCGTTTTGTGTTAAATAGAAAACATGCTCTCCTGAGATAATCGTCCCATAAATTTCATTGCCGTTTCTTAAAGGTTTTAAGTTGAATGTTTTCATGATGCGTTCTTTGATATCTATTATTAACGGATCAATTTATTTACCCGGTGTTAAAATGGTTTGCACTTCTATAACCTCACTGATTTTATCTTTTGAAAAGTAAGCCGGAAAATACTCATCTGCTGCCCATAGTTCGAATAAATTACTGTAATACTTACTTCGGGGGTCTGCCGACTGTCCCGGGGTGTTTATCATCAGGGCTTTATCCCAATCCGCCAGATCGCTTATAAATCGAAAGCTTGCTCCCGAGGCTTGCCGGTCAGCACTACCGGTTGAATTCGGTGTGTGGGCATTGCCGCCTCTGGGTAGCGGCCCCAGGTTATACTGGTCTTTTAAATTAACCGGTAGTGCCTGACTTAAGGGATGTGCCAGGTATGTATGTTTATAATTATCCTGGCCATAAATCCATTTGCCGGGATCTTTTCCAAGTTTGGCGGTTAATTCTTTAATGGCCTGTCCAAAGGTCTCTTCCAAAAAATCATTTCTTCCTTTAACAGGATCAGACCCAAATCTGGTATCCGGGGATTCGAGCCATTGCACGAGTTTGCTTAATTGAATGGAAATTAATCCTTTCAATTCTTCCGGCACAAATCGTTTATTGGCTTCACTGTATAAATGACGTTCCCACATGGCATAAATGCCTGCTGCAACAGAACTTTTATCAAGTACGAAATTCCAATTTTTGAAATAGCCTTTGGCGTCTGTGAGATCTGATTTAAGTCCCGGGTTCAATAACAAAGGCACAAGAGTTCGGGCAGGGATAGAAAAATAATCTGTTTGAAGGGCTATAGTTTCCTCCAGGGTAATCTTGTTACTAGCGCTCAGCACTTCATTTATTCGCTTGCCGCGATACGGATCTGCCCAGGTATAACCCACGGTATTCCAGCGAGTATAAGTGTCGGGAGTAACGTTCTGATTGGCAGTAGCTAGAAAATTATTTTCGGGATTAAGAACATGGGGTCTTTTTTTAATATTAAGATATCCCGCCCATTCATAACGACCGTCGCCGGGGACAGGCACCATCCCGCTAAAGTTCTTACGGATAGGCGCGATTCCTACGACCTGCCAGCCAATATTGCCTTTTTTGTCGGCCCAAATCATATTCTCTCCGGGCAGATTGCTATATTTTAATGCATTGCGGAAATCATTCCATGTTTTCGCCTGATTTACTCGCAGTGAAGCCAGGTATGGCGCGCCTCCCGGTTCCAACCATGCGCACTTGATAGCATAGGCTTTATGCCTTGCAGAGTCAATATAGGTAACCGGTCCATGAAGGGTATATCGGAGTACAGCTTCTTCATTTTTCGAGCCTTTTACAGGGATAGATTCCTTTAACTCACTCATAGTTATCCATTTTCCTTTATAGCGATATTGAAGTAGATTTTGAGGGTTGAGGTCGTACACGTAAAGATCTTCGCTATCTGTTTCAAAAATGGTGAGTCCCCAGGCACCATCCTCATTATGACCTATAGATACTCCGGGTATAACGGGTTCACCGCCGCCGATCACGTTCCAACCTGGAGCGACTAAATGGACCATATATCTTAATGAAGGCAGCGAGATACTCCGGTGGGGGTCGTTTGCAAGAATGGGAAATCCGGAGGCTGTTTTTTTACCGCTGATTATCCAATTATTACTACCGTCTACAGCGCCCTCTTCAGGCAGAGGACTATTTTGAGAGATGGTGATCTCTGCATCCCGAAATGATAAGGTGCTGTGAGCCCTGTCGTATAATTCAAGGATCTTTTCAGACAGCATGTCCTTCGTTATCGAGCTATCGAGACGCATGTCGGGGTCCTTAGGATGGAACCACATCAGATCTTTTACTTTATCAACTCCGGCACTGGCCACTGCCCGTCCCATATCCAGTTCTTTATTAATGTTGCCTTTCAATCCCTGATGTCTTGAGATGACTATTTCGGGGGTCCACAGCATGGGTTTAATCCCAAGCATTTTAAACTCCATAGGAAGCAGGGCCGGATCTTTTAGCACTTCATTGATATAGGCGTTTACACCATCGGTATACGCATTGATAATGGCTATCCCATCTTTGTGGTAATAATTCAGTTCTTTCGACAGATCGCCTCTGTATTTAAAAAGCCGGGCGCCAATATCTCGTTTCAGCTCTTGAGGCCCGAGGATGTCTGACACTGTTCCGGTAGCCTGTCTCCTCCACACTTCGAATTGAAATAAGCGGTCTTTGGCAGCACAATAGCCCTGAGCAAAAAACAGGTCGTGCTGGTTGGCAGCATAAATATGATTCATTCCCCACTTATCCCGCAAAACTTCCACCGGGGATTGCAGCCCGGGCACAGTCAAGGCCTGTTTTGTTTGTGCAGTGGATTTTAATGCGCTTATAAAAACCAGTAAAATACAAACCCTTGAAACTGTTAGGAGCGCTCTTGAAACCATAATGAAAAACTTTTATGAAAGATAATATTATTTATTGGCCCGTCAATCAGGCCTGCAAACCATCGACTTACCGTTTCCCCTTAGCTATTTATTAAGTCCTTTATGAATAACTTTGAGTCTTTTCATTCCCCTTTTTATAATTTAAGTTAATGTTCCCACCATATTATTTGAGTAAGCTACACTTCAAGGCTTTGGTATTAGTGTTTCTTTCATTTTTATCCAAACGACAATACCTGATAGAAATGTAATAAAGCCGGCAATGTGTATTGCCCACATTAAGCCGAAGAAGTTCGCTACTATTCCTGCCATTAATGCGCCTACAGCATAACCCATGTCGCGCCAAAAACGGTAAACGCCTAAAGAACTGGCCCTCCATGAAGGGTGCGCGGCATCACTCACAGCGGCCAGTAAGGCGGGGTAAACCATTGCTGTTCCCGCACCAAGCAGTACAGATCCGACCATGCCCGAGGTCAGGGGAGGAAACAGTTCCAATCCAATAATGACATGGCCCAAAAACTGTACAAACATACCCCACACGATAAGCGGCTTCCTGCCGATCTTATCGGCTAAAGGACCGGTAATGATCTGGCCAAGTCCCCATACCACCGGGTAAATCGCCTTGATCCATCCGACGCCTTCCAGACCTACCCCCATCGACATAAATAACAGCGGGAACACGCCCCATGACATCCCATCATTCAGGTTGTTGATCAGGCCGGCCTGCGAAATGGAAAATAGATTTTTGTTTTTGATGGATGTTTCCTTGAAAACCCAAAGCAAATCAGGTTTATGAGGAGCTTCACCAGAACTTGTCTTTTGAATTTGAGCTGCTTCCAGCTGAGCATGTTTACGTGTGTCTTTAATCACAAAAATCGAAAGCGATAAACCAATAATGCTATAGGCAATGCCTATGTA
The DNA here is from genome assembly GCF_049655485.1 of Daejeonella sp. Lineage (GTDB taxonomy): Bacteria > Bacteroidota > Bacteroidia > Sphingobacteriales > Sphingobacteriaceae > Daejeonella. The sequence continues at coordinate 3,974 of NZ_JBASJU010000414.1, read as the reverse complement.
AAATGGTTCAGGCCTTAAACCATAATTAGCAGCCAAATACCCGGTTAACAATGCAGTCAGGCCTACAGCGCCGTAGCCTGCAGCTTCGTTGAGGCCCATTGCCAGACCCCGCTTGGTGGGGCCGACCAGGTCGATTTTCATATTTACCGTCATGGACCAGGCCAGGCCCTGGCTTATGCCCAACAGTACATTGGCAAATAGAATCCAGTTCCATGTCGGTCCCCAACCCAACAGGAAGGGGACAGGCAGGCCAACAAGCCAGCCCATGATCAGTACTTTCTTGCGCGTATACTTATCTGCAAGGGTACCCGAAAAAAGGTTGGTAAATGCCTTCACCACCCCAAAGGCAATGATGAAAGAAAATACGACTACATCTGAGCTGACCTTAAATTCTTCTGTTCCAATGAGTGGCACTACCGTCCTTTCGAGTCCTACCATACCGCCCACCATCATATTAACCAGAACAAGTAATGTAAACTGTTTCCAATTATCTTTTAGGCCTAATTTGATCTCATCCATGTATAATCTGCTTTAGTAAATTGAGGATATCAATACTGCCAAAGTGTTCGCCTTTTTCAAAGTCTCCTTTCTGCTGCGCCATCGTATCAGACCCGCATTATTCAATGTGATTATTGAATAGATTCCATCATGAAATAAATTGGTATCAAATTACCACTCATTCTAAAAACCTGGCATACACCTAAACGTAGGTACTTCTTTCCAGTCGTTCTTACCCTGAGCACTTCTACAGTCATGGCCCGAATATTAAACTAAGGTATTATGATCTTAAAATAAGTTAAATGTTTAACATAATTTTAACGCGATGGAGGCAGGAGGTATGAATCAGGCCTGAAATATTTGATCACACTTCCTGCGAATTTCCATTTCGCATTGCGGGGATGGCTTCCGTATTGTTTTTCGAATACTTCCGTGAGGTCTCCTTCTATCTCTTACAGATAGTCTTCCCGGCAGAACCAGCGTAGGAATTGAAGCGCTATTTTTGGCGGACTTTCTTTCATCTTAACCAAATGAAATTGCCGGGATTTGTTTGTAGATACTGGTTCTCAACTCGTACTGAGCATCGAGCATCTTTTTGCCTTCCGGGGTGATTATATAGAACTTCTTTCTTCTGCCACCACGGTCTTCCGTTATTCCCCCAAACCTTGATTTTACAAACCCTTTCTCTTCTATGCGTTTTAAGGTAACATGGATTGCACTGATGTTTACCTTTTTCTTCAGTTTCTCTTCCAAATTTTCCAATATGACCACTCCATATGCTTCGTCATGCAGCGCAGCTACTACAAGTAGTACTAACTCTTCAAATTCACCGAGAGTTTGTGGTTTCATGAGGGATTCTTATTTACTTAACAAAAGTAAATATAATAGATTCCTATTCACATTTACAAGTGAAATAAAAAAAATAAAATGCTCAATTAAAATCCCCCAATAACTTTGCAGCTTGTTCATTTGAATCTAAACGTTTAGCAATAAAAAGCGGTCAAGGATGATGAAATCAATATTAAGCACTTTGACATCTTTTTTGATGCCGAAAGTGTCCTGAAGCATCCAGACGGGATAAGTATCATTATCATGCTGAGTTAACAGGAGGCTATTCGGCTCCAAAGACATCAACACATTGTAAGAATAACCTAGAAGCTGAGGTGAGATGTAATTCGGGTTCGTGTTAAACGCCTTCAGTAATGAACTTTTAGCGGAAGGGTTAACGCCGCCCAGGTGGAATGAACACCGTTGGACCCAAAAAAGCCGCTACATGATTGCAGCGGCTTTTTGATTGAGATTTTTAAAATAGTGCTTATCTTTATTATTTACAATGTCCCGGACCAATTTTGCCTTCGTTGTAGTCGGCTAAGATACCTGCCCATTGGGTCAATTGAGCTTTTGTAGCAGTGGTGTAAGGAGAGTTGATCGTGTTAAGATAAGAGCTGCCCCCATTAGAAACCGCAGTAAAGTATTCCAAAGCAGCGGAAAGAGCAGAATCAACTTCAGAAGTAGTAGAAGCTTGTTTCGCGACGTTTAATTTGGCGGCTATATACTGGTGTGCCAGTTGAACAAAGGCATTACCCTCTTTAGGAGCAGTATTCATCAAATTCAGGTATGTTAAACCACTGCCGTAGAAGATCGTATTTGGCAGATTGCCCCAGGTTGGATCAGCTTTCTTGCCGCTAGCATGAGTTTTCCAATAACCTTGGGTATACGTACAACCCATAACCTTAGGCATACTGGCGAGAACGATATTGTCAATTGTTCCTGAGCCAGTCATAGCATCTTTTGCATCCACTCCAGGACCCAGGTATACCTCCATTTTCACAACCCCCGAAGTTCCCCCCAAATTCACAACTGCTTTCCCGTTATCTCCTACTACCGGTATAGCTACTGTCTTCAGTAAGTTTCCGGCCCCGTCGTAAAGAAGAATATTACTTGCTCCTTCGTAGGAGTCGACATCAACAACTGAGATATTGCTCAAGGCGACCGTTCCATAAGCCGAGAAGTCAAACACTATTTTGCCCCCCTGATTATAATCATAGGCCTCTGCTGAATTAGTAGAACGATTGATAATCATTACTTTACCTAAAGGGGTATCGTTCGTGCTACCACTACCATCAGTACTTACGCCCCCATAAGGGCTTCCAGCCGTTAAATACTGCTTATTAGGCGTAAGGATGTCATCGATTTGATTGTGGTCTGGATTTGGGGTTAGCTGGCCTGAATCGAAGATATTAGCCACGTTTGTCTGGGAGTAGACATTAACTCCAGTCCTTTGGAAGGCCTGGACACCAATTACTTTGGCAGATTTATCACTCATTACTCCAATGACGAAACCGCTGCCATCTTTCGCAACTTTGTCAAAAGTTACTGTTTCACTGTTTTCACTTAAGACTAAATTGGTGCCTAAGTTCATCTGACTGGTTATTCCAAAATCGGGTTGTACCAGTTCTTTGTCTTCATCTTTGCTACATCCGAAGCACATGATGGTGACAGCAAGTAGCATACTTGCTTTCGATAAATAATTTTTCATAGCTGTTGAGTTTAAAGTTTTCCATACTTTAGCAACACTGCCTTATTAAATTTGGTTTGGTTTTATTTCCCCAAAAATATGCAGATAATCAGGTATTTATCGCATTAAGGGTAGGGGCGGGCCCGCTTTTCAGCCGGCTTTTTAGCAAAATCACCAGCCTTAATTATATTTACGTTAGCCGGATCAAGATACTTACGCATCGCATCATTCACCTGTTTGGTGGTGAGGCTAGTATACGCATCCTGTAGTTTTTGCCAGTAGGCAATAGGTTCGCCGTAATTATCGTATTAAAAGACGAACGAGCTCTATATTAATTACAGAGCAAATAGAATATTTTCGTGAGGCCTTGCTGGGAGTGAAGCTGAGTCAAGGTGGGGGTAAAGGAGGATGAGAGTCAAGCCTTTTTGCAGTAACGTCGAGCAATCCCGAAGCTTTGGGAGAAGACGTCCGCCTCGGCTGATAAATACTTACAGTTAATTTAATCCAGCAATAGCGGTAAAAACACCCAGGTCGCCGTGATGCACCCCTTGAAAAACAAGGAATAAGCCGGACTTGCACCGGTACGCCTGGGTTTTTTAAATTAGGACGATCCCATCGTTACTAATTGGGGGAAGATAGGGAGGAAGGTTTGGTTTTTAAGGGGTGGGTTAGGGAACGGGGGGAGTTATTTAGGGAACGGTAGATCGGAGGTCGGAGGTCTGAAGTCGGAGTGGGGGAGTAGGGAAAACGGGTCTTCCTCTATACATTCTGAACGGCGGTTAATTGACGGCGTTTTTTGCTCACGTAGTACTAACAGGCCAGTTCCTTATTCTTTTCCTCATAACAAGGCAGCACAAATGTAAACACCGAGCCCTCCCCAATTTTACTTTCCAGTTTTATAAAGCCATTATGGCGTTTGACTATTTCGTTGGCAATAAACAGACCTATACCAAAACCT
>NZ_JBASJU010000413.1:0-4640 GCF_049655485.1 Daejeonella sp. | reverse complement strand
CTTTTCCATCTGGCCATACCGCTACAGCATTTGTCGCGGCTGAATTTATGAATCAGGAATTTAAAAATACATCTCCTTGGTACGGTTATATAGGCTATTCCATGGCAACTGCTACCGGCGCGCTACGGATGATGAACAATCAGCACTGGTTGAGTGATGTACTTGCTGGCGCTGGCGTAGGGATACTTACAACGAAATTTACCTATCTCGCCTATCCCTGGATAAAGAAGAAAATAATCGGAAATAAACATTTGAATTTCATGGCCACACCTGTTATCCAAAATGGGAATGTGGGCTTTTCATTGATCGCTCCTTTATGAGGTTAGAGCGGAAACGCATGTTATTCTACATTCTTGGAGGGATAGTTATAGGGTTCTTACTACTAACTCTCCTGGTATCACTGTTCCCGAACTCATTGGTCGACCGAGAATTCTCCGAGGAGATCCAGGAACATCAATATCCATTATTAGATGTGCTCATGAAGGCCATAAGCTGGCCGGGTTATACTCCTCAGTCTGTAATCATGGTGATTGTGACATCAGGTGTATTTCTCGGATTTAAATTGAAAAGAGAAGCTCTTTTTATCCTTCTGACATTATTTTCCGGTGTTATCAGCCATTCGTTAAAAATCATTATTGACCGTCCCCGGCCTACAGACGATGTTGTGAGAATAATAGAAATAGCCAGGCACCAAAGCTTTCCCAGCGGCCATGGTCTTTTTTATGTCATTTTCTTTGGCTTTATGATTATTCTAATGAATCATCTTAAAACTGTTCCAAAAGGCATAAGAATAACAGTCATATCAATTTGTGCTTTTTTGATATTCACAATTCCTTTTTCCAGAATTTATTTAGGAGCTCACTGGTTTACAGATGTTTTGGGCGGGTTCATGCTGGGTATTTTAAGTTTATTTGCGTTGAGTTACTATTACTTAAAAACGCCATCATCTGCTAAATAGTAACCATTTAGATGATCATTCTACACTTTATTTTTTTAAATTCTCTACTAAGTATAATATGACAACTGACTCAAGTATAATCGAAAGAGTAGAAATCTACATGAATAACTTCTTTAACACAGAGCTTGCTGCTGACCTGTACTTTCACAATATTATACATACCAGGGAAGTGGTGGAAGCGATTACAGAGATTGGCATACATGAAGGATTAACCCAGGACGAACTTGAACCGTTGAAAATTGCGGCGTGGTTCCATGATGCGGGATATTGTTGTAAATATATTGGGCATGAAGATGAGAGTATTAAAATAGCCCGCGCTTTCCTCAGCGATCAGGATTACCCGGTTGATAAGGTAAGTCTTGTGATCTCTTGTATTGAAGCAACACGCTATCCGCAGAAGCCTCGGAATCTCTACGCGGAGATTTTATGCGATGCAGATTTGTATCATTTCTCATGTAAGGATTACGATAGACATGAACAAAATTTGAGGAAAGAATGGGCAGTGTACTTAAAAAAGCAGTATACCGATAAGGAGTGGGTGGAAGAAAATTGTTATTTACTTTCACTACACCAGTATTTTACCCATTACGGAAAAGAAGTTTTAAGGGCAAAAAAGGACGAAAATATGGCGAAGATGTTATGCAGGTAAGACCCCAGGGTTCTGATCATTTAACTACAAAGAGATAGCCCTTATTCTAAGGACTTCTTGTATTAGCAATTATTGCTCAGATTATCCCTAATGGAAGTATTATTTAATCAGATTCCTGTCGCTTGATTTTGCCATCACTATTTTTGGATCTTCCAAAACGAAGATAAATTAACGGAAGGAAAAACAAATTTAACAAAGTCGATGTGATCAGGCCGCCTAAAATAACTATAGCCATCGGGAATTCTATTTCCTGACATGGTTTATTTACTGTTAATACTATAGGCAATAATGCAAGAGAGGCCGCAAGAGCGGTCATCAAGATCGGAGACATTCTTTCCAGCGCTCCTCTGATAATAAGGTGCAGGCCAAATACTTCATGCTCTTCATTTTCCAGGTGCCGGTAATGACTAATTAGCATGATGGCATTCCGTGCCGCAATACCAAGAACAGTAACGAAACCGACCAATGAGCCCAAAGACAGTACTCCCCCGGTAATAAGAGCAATAAAAATGCATCCTGTTAATGCGAAAGGAAGACTAAATAGTATTAAGGACGCTGTACGTACTGAGTTAAAATCAATATAAAGGATCAGGAATATACCAAGCAGCGACAATAAAGCTAGAGCATTGAGCCGGTTTTGGGCTGCTTTACGTTCGGCGTACTCCCCTAGAATTTCAGGATGATAGCCTGGTGCGAAGGATACACTTTCCAGCCTTTTTTCAACTTCCCGTGCAACAGAACCCAGGTCTTTACCTTTGGTATTGCAGGTCACATCTATTTTTCTGGATGAGGCTTCGCGGGTAATTTCGTTAGGAGTGGGTCTGACATATACATCCGCCACATCTTTAAGAGGCACCCTGCCCCCACGGGGAATATCGATTAGCATATCCGGGACCGTTTCAATATTGGAACGCTGTTCGGCAGATCCCCACACTACGACATCGAATATCTTTTGTTCCTCATACACTTCTCCTACTTTAGTGCCATTCACCAGTGCGTTCACTGCCCTACGGACATCGCTGGAATTAACCCCTACCCGCGATGCCTTTTCTGGGTTGAACTTGACACCAAGCTGAGGAACTAAGGTCTGCTGCTGAACTTTCAGGTCGGAAATACCTTCTACATCCGCAAGTACTTTCCCAACTTCCTTGGCTTTAGCTTCGAGAACCTCCAGATCGGAACCGTATATTCTCACTACAATGCTGGCACTTGTACCCGTCAGGACTTCTTTAACCCGTTCACGTAAATAAGTAAGTACGTCTCTGTATAAACCCGGATAGCCATCCACTACTTCCTGGATTTTGGCTACTGTCTCGTCATAAGGAACTTCGGGATCTATGCTTATCCAATTTTCTGTGAAGTTAGGGCCAACAACTTCATCAGCTACTTCAGCTCTTCCTATGTGAGCGCCGAAATTCCTCACTCCCGGAATAGCCATTAGTTCTTTACTTACCTGGATAGTTATTCTTTTGGAAGCTTCAAGTGATGTGCCGGGTTTCTCGACCCAGTGCATCAGGAAATCGTACTCTTTAAAATGAGGCAGAAATTCCTCTCCGAGAAAAGGCACAGTTCCGATACTTAGCGCCAGCACAATGATCAACCCGCGAATAGTTCGCTTTGGATGCGCTATGATCCGGTGTAAAGTTCTTTCATACCTCGGTTTAAGCCACTGGACAATCTTAGGTTCATGAACTGCATCATGTGATTCCTTGCCGGAATATTTTTTCGGCAGCAATAAAAGGGAAAGTGCGGGTGTCAGAGTAAGTGCAACAAAAAGCGAGGCGAGGATTGCCAGGATGTAAGACAAGGCAAGAGGCTGGAAAAATGCCCCGGATATTCCAGGAAGAAAAAACACCGGCATCAACACGAGGGCAACTATTATACTGCCATACACAACCGCACTTCTTACTTCCATCGAGGCGTCAAAAACTACCTTATATGCTGACAGAGGTTCCGCCAGCAGGCTATTTTGCTTTAATCTGCGTACAATATTCTCCACATCAATAATAGCATCATCAACTACCTCTCCTAAAGCAATCACTAATCCGGCAAGTACCATCGTATTGATAGTACCTCCACGGTAATGCAGGATGATCATGGCTATTAACAGAGAAAGCGGGATTGCCAGCACACTGATCAGCGCTGTTCGCCAGTCGTTCAGAAAAAATATCAGCACCAGGATAACCAATATACAGCCTATCAGCAAGGCTTTATTCAGATTATGTAGTGACATTTCTATAAAAGTTGCAGGCCTAAAAATGGTTGAATCAAATTCCATTTCTTTAAATCCAGGCTTCATCTCAAGAAGGATTTGCTCCACATTTCGTGTGACCTCAAGCGTATTAGCTTGTGGCTGCTTTTCTACAATTAGTAGTAAGCCATTGCCTTTATTGATCACTGCATCACCGATGGGCGCAGGAAACCCTTCAGCAACTTCTGCCAGCTCACCTAATCTGAGCGGAGATCCATTAGCTGTCGGGATAGTGATCTTGGCAAGATCCTCAGCATTATAGATATGCGGAATATTAGAAATAGCCATCCGCTGATTCGGCATATCTATAAATCCTCCTCCAAATTGCTGAACAGCCTCTCTTACCGCTACGATTACCTGGTTTAATTGCAGATTATGGGCAAAAAGCCTTTCAGGTATAACCTTAACCTGGAGCTGGCGGTCCCGCTGCCCCCATATTGCTACATTTGCTACACCCGGTACAGCCATCAGACGTGGTCTTAATGTCCAGCGAACCTCTGTACTCATGTCCATTTGAGACATTGTTTTAGAGCTTACACCAATCTTTAATACGCGGCTTGTAGTCGATAAGGGAGTTAACATTACAGGGGTTCTGGCCACGGCGGGTAATTGTGATGCCACCCGTGTAACTCTTTCCTGTACAAGTTGTCTGGCCTCAATAAGGTCAGTACCTTTTCCAAAATCTACCCGAATTGACGCTAGCCCCAACACCGATTTAGACCGCAGATGAGTAGATAAAGGCGTTCCATTTAATGCATTTTCTATGGGAACCGTGATGAGAG
>NZ_JBASJU010000412.1:0-1981 GCF_049655485.1 Daejeonella sp. | reverse complement strand
CCCCAACGGTCATCAAACCAGATACCTGAGTCATGCCATTCTCCAAAAAATTGAACCGCATTTGGAATTCTTATGCCTCCTAAGCCATTAGGTGTACCGATAATCAACCCAGACGAGCCCAGAGGGTTAGGTCCAATCTTTTTATCAACTTGGTAACTTTTGAAATGATGCCAATATAAATCTCGAAAAGCCTCAAAGAAGGAAATAGTGTTATCGACCAGGGGATAAAAAAAGCTGTTTAAACTAAAAGAATCTTTTCCTACGCCATCTATAACAATTGTTCCTGAATCATGTATCATGTATTCGTCGTCGTCCAATGAATATGCACTATGAAAAAAGGTGTTACGAATGACTGGGTAGTGGTTTTCTTTGAAAAATGTGATTAAATTACTTTTTCCTGCATCTGCCAGAAGATCTAATATAAATTCCTCCTTTTCCCCTATACCAAGCAAACGTTCAAGCTTCCTAGTTTTCCAGAATAAGTAAGACGATGCTCTAAAACCAAGTCTTATACGACATAAGCTCCCTAAAATATTATAGAAGTCGCTATTTTCAAAAAAAGTTGAATAAAATAGGGCCGCCATCCTGGCTTTCTCTTTTCCTTGAAGAAGCTTGTACTGAGTAATATAGGATGTAAGTGCCTCGAACCATTCATATAAATTGCTTTGAGCGTTGGAGGAACCGATGCTTTTATAATTAAGCAGCGTTATAACAAACTCAAATTCATTATGATCTTTGGCTTCGTCGAATAGCGTCGCTAATTCAATTTGAGTTTCCTGCATATTAATTGACAGTGAATTTCATTTTTCAGTTAGCCACAATATCGGAAGCAAAAACCAAATTATTGTTGAGTTTTAAAAATTGCTGTGAAAACGTCAGCCGAATCGCTGGCAGAGAATAAAGTGGTTAGACTAATTTCAAATAAACATGGGTCTATATTTTTAATACATTTATTGTTTAAAAATAGTTTTCGGTAACCTCGTTTTCCGCATTAGTACTATTAATCATGGGTAATTTAAAATACAATAATCTGGTTATCAAGAATTATGATGAATTGTTAAACAGTGCTTTAGAAAAAGCTAAAGGTGAATTCGGTTTAGGGCGAGAGGAATTCGAGCTGCTGTTAACAAATAGCGATATTTTCGACAAGTTGGAGAATAAGATTACTGATCTCCTCCTTCAACAGCAGGATATAAGCTATTTAGAAAATTGGCTTAACATATTTCAGAAAAATCAAAGAACGATAGTTCAAGAACATCCTTTGATGTTCCTCTATTTTTTCCTTTTTATACACGCCTCAAATTCACTCTTTAACAGGTTAAAAACCGAGATGCATGATCGTAAGGTGCCAGTCAGCGATATTGTACGTATGACACTTTTCGGGAATCTATGTCGTACTGTAGACGAGGTCGGGATACTCTTATCAAACGGTTCAACAAGAACGGCATTAGCAGTATATCGCACCGTTTATGAACATGCAGTAGTGGGGATTTTTTTAATGAAAAAAGACGATGAAGCATTGTACCAAAAGTTTGTAGATTATGCTCATAAAGATGTTAGGAAAAAAGCAGACTCGCTTGGCAAGCATTTTCAGGCATTGAAATTCCCGTCTTTGGAAAATAGCCACCAACAGAAAATAGATACTAGAACAAAGGAATTACAAGGATTATATGGCGACTCATTTTTCAATGATTACGGATGGGCGAAAGATCATCTTGATGAGCGTCCGAGCTTCTGGGCTATCGAAAAAGCAGCAGAAATGGAACGTTATCGCCCATTTTATATTTGGGCTAGCGAATTTATTCACCCAAGCTTTCAAACTTTGGGAGACATACAAAATGAGCAGGGCAAAATGGTTCTTGGCAAACTAACTGAGCAATCGCTGGATAAGCATTCTTTTGTTGACCCCATGCAACTCACTTTGAATGCATTCTACTCATTCATTGACTATCTTTTATACGAATATTCTACTGATCACCAA
>NZ_JBASJU010000411.1:0-1603 GCF_049655485.1 Daejeonella sp. | reverse complement strand
TTATTGTTCCTTGTAAGAATTCGCATTTTAGAAAACTGAATGCTAGTCTATGGGTGTAATAGTCAGTGTAACAAATATCTGACCAATTTTTAATAAGTTATTATATGTCGTTTGTAGAGCAAGGCTTATAAAAAATTATGCTAAATTAACAAAAAGAGCCCCTTCACAATGTGAAAGAGCTCAATTTGAAAAAATTATTTAAATAAGCAATTACCTAGTTCGGCATTAAAACTCCATCTATTACGTGTGTAACGCCATTACTTGAAACTACATCAGCAATAGTAACTGTAGCGCCACCAACCCATACCTTACCATCTTTCACGGTAACTTTTAATTTTTGCCCCTGAGCTGTTGTTAATTCCTGGCCATCCTTAAGGTCTGCAGCCATTAAAGCTCCTGGAACAACGTGGTAGGTAAGAACTTTAGTTAGATCTCCCTTCATTTCAGGCTTCATTAAATTGTCTAATGCCTCTTTAGGAACTTTAGAAAATGCTTCGTTGGTCGGTGCAAATACGGTAAACGGGCCGGTTCCGCTTAGTGTTTCGGCCAATCCTGCGGCCTGAACAGCGGCAACTAAAGTCGTGTGATCATTTGAGCCCGCTGCGTTCTCAACGATGTTCTTTGAAGGAACCATCATTGCGCCACCAACTTCAACTCCCTCACTCATCATTGATTCAGAATCCATCATCGCAGTGGAATCCATCATTGCACTGTCCTGGCTAGCAGACTCAGTTTTTGTTGAATTACAAGATGTAATTGTAGCCACAAATGCTACAGCCATTACTAGGCTTAAAAATTGCTTTTTCATAAAATGTTTTTTGGGTTTTTAAGTTTTATGAGCCTACTTACGAAAGATTGCACACAACGGATTTGAAGACTTTATTTTTTATTTTAATCAATACGATTATGTCAGTGGTTCTCCCGGAATTATGTTTTCAGAGGTTTCTGATCAGGCATTAAAAAGGTAAAGCAGCTATTAAATTCGTTTTTACCTCGGGGCTAGTTTCCGATACTGACTTAAATAAAATTCTTTCCATCTGGTCTAATTATTGTTGTGTATAGGTCAGTTAATTAACGGGATACAAAGTATCCCAATTAAAAGGATTGATTATGGCCATAGATGAACTTAATGCGTTTTTTAGCTCCGTCATTTTACCAGAAACTATTGTGATATCCGAAGGAGTAAAAATAATTAATGTCCCGGATTTTATACAGGGGCACCTGCAAGCTCTAAACTCAATTAGCGAGGAGCCGGTTGCCACAGTATTTTACGACCGGCTAATTATAATCAAAAACCTTCTTTTAGATCAATTAAATTAGGAAATTGAAAACAAAAATAAACCCTCCTTCGTAATTAGCTAATTTTTAAGCTGCTTAGAAGAAGGGTTTTTTGCTAAAGGATTATTTCTTGGTCAGCAAACCCAATACACCCGCGGTCACAAGAGCACCAAAAACGTAGTATGCAACAGTCAATATTTCCCGTTTTTCACTGCTTGCAACAAATTCCTCATTTAAACCCATAGGTTTCGGTGCTTTGAGAGCAGCAAACCCAGCGGAAACACCCGCACCGATTGCACGCACAAGCATAAACTTTTTTCCTCCC
>NZ_JBASJU010000410.1:0-5814 GCF_049655485.1 Daejeonella sp. | reverse complement strand
CCCTCATAAAGGTCTTCAAGCTGTTTTACCTGATCTTCGTCCTCCGCATACACATAACCTGGTTTTACCTCAAAATCGCAGTCGATATTATAGGATTCTATGTTCTTACGGATCAAACCGAATCCCGAATTTATCGCCCCTGCAAATAGCTCAGCCCCTTCTTGGCCAAAGGCATTTTCTGCTTCTGCATAGGTAGTATCTGCAAAGGTGTTGATATGAGCGCTGGTACCTCCGGTAGTGCCATAGCCTGAATTGTGAGCATCGACAATCAGGATTTCTTTCCCTGCCTTTCGAAGGATCAGGCCAGCAGTTATGCCGGTGATACCTGCTCCAATAATGATGCAATCGTATATTTTTTCATTTTCGGTTGCGATACTGGCTTGCTCACTTTCCACATTGACCTGCCAGGGGCTTAGGTTCTCTCCATCCCTCTCAATCGATTTATTCTCTGTAGTTTTCATCAGTATATAATTTGTTTTTTATAGGTGATGAAGCTATCATGAGCATATTCATCTCGGTTTGTGAGCGGTATGCTCATGATGGTTTCATAGGTAATGTTTAGAAAGTATACCATGAAAACAGGTAGAAAGTTTTTAGGTGTCCGAATTTACGTGCGCGGCCTCCCAAGCAATTATCGCGCTTTTACGTGTAAGTCCCCACATGTATCCTCCGGGGGCGCCACCGGACTTAATCACGCGATGACAGGGAATTAAAAAAGCCACCGGATTATTCCCGATTGCGGTACCCACAGCTCGGGAAGCCTTGGGGCGAGTGATTTTATCTGCGATGTTTCCATAACTCGTCAGTTTACCCATCGGGATTTTTAAAAGAGTTTCCCAGACTTTAATTTGAAATGCAGTTCCTTTCAGATGTAATTTGACCTGGCTTAAATTCGTCCAGTCATTTTGAAAGATACCAAGGGCATTTTGTTGTATGCCATCCCGTAAAGGCCTGAATCCAGCATTTGGAAAGCGGTGTTTTAAATCATCCAAAGAAAGTATTTCATTTTCTGAAAAGGACATATGACAAATCCCTTTTGATGTCGATGCAATTAATAAATCCCCAAAAGGGCTTTCGGCATAGCTGTAATTGATATCAAGTTCTGCGCCGCCATTCTTATACTCGCCGGGCGTCATACCCTCGATCTGGATAAAAAGATCGTGAAGCCTGCCCGTACCGGATAGTCCGGCTTCATAGGCTGCATCGAACAATGATGCCTGTTTGTCGTTTAGCAAGTTCTTCGCATACTCGATACTGATATACTGAAGGAATTTCTTGGGGCTCACACCTGCCCATTCGGTGAACATTCTCTGGAAATGGAAAGGACTTAAATTTACCTTTTCCGCGATTTCATCCAGACTGGGTTGGCTCCTGAAATTTTCCCGGATATAAACAATCGCTTCAGCGATTCTGGTATAGTTGATCTGTTCGGGTGTGGCCATTTATTTTTGATATAAAACAAAGGTATGGGCTTGTCTAATTCTTTGAAACCCGAAAATTGCTCATTTAAATTTAGCGATAAATACGTGCTCTATGTTATTTATACGGGAATTTAAGTTCTGCTAAACCTTTCGAAAAGCATGATGTTAGACTTTTACAAATCAAAACAAATAACTATGAAACAGCAAAGCAAAACTAGGTCAACTGCTGACAAAGAAAAAGACAAGTCGGCTTTATTGAAATTATTCACCGATGAAGTAAAAGATATATACTGGGCAGAGAAGCATCTTGTTAAAGCCTTGCCGAAAATGGCTAAGGGTGCAACTTCAGAAGAGTTAACTACTGCTATAGAAAAACACATAGGTGAAACTGAAGTGCACATTGAGCGCCTGGAACAAGTATTCGGAGTTTTGGGTATTAAGCCACAAGCGAAAAAATGTGATGCTATGGCCGGACTTATTGAAGAAGGTCAGGGTATTTTAGAAGACACTGAAGAAGGTACGATGACGCGCGATGCCGGAATTATCTCTGCAGCGCAAAAGGTAGAACATTACGAGATTGCTACTTATGGAACTCTTCGTGTTCTGGCAATGACCCTTGGTTTAAATGACGCAGCTGAGCTTTTGGAAGCAACTCTTGAAGAAGAGAAAACTACAGACGTTGGTCTGACTGTAATCGCAGAAGGTTTTGTAAACGAAGCTGCTGCTCAGGAAGTAGAATAGGTTTTAGTTATATATAATAAGGAAAGCTGCCTTCAGGGGTGGCTTTTTTTGTTGTGTCTTTTTCTGTTATATTTACGTCAATTACACGGTTTATGTTCCTAATCATCCTAAATATCATCTTCTGTCTTTCATTCCTTCTTTTCGCCTGGTTCAATTTGAACGATAACGATTCCTGGCTCTGGATACCTATTTATCTGGCGGCGGCGATTTGCTGTGGATTGGCAGCATATGGCTTATTCTATCCGGTGGCCTATCTTTCGCTGAGTGCGTTCTATTTGATTTATGCTGTTATCCTGTTTTTTTCTAAGGATGGCGTACTGGATTGGGTGGTGAAATATAAACAGCCGAGTATTACCGAAAGCATGCAGGCTACAAAGCCTTATATTGAAAAGACAAGGGAGTTTTTTGGGCTGCTGATTATAACCGCGGCTTTGGTGATTAATTATTTTGCTGGAGTAGGGGTTTAAAGGGTCTCCAGATATCTCAAATCCTTCTCAATGTGAATTGTTTTTGCTAATTTTCGCATTAATTAACCCTTAAAAGGATAATTTAATAGCCAGACATGTTTGATTACGATGCAGAAAGATTACGAACTGTAATTCTGGGGATTACCCGTTCAAATATATCATCAGAGGCTTTCCAATGGCTTCAGGAAAAACTCGGTTTGGCAGACATAAAAGCTATCAACACTGCCTTTAGCGTGATGCCGAGAAAGACCGGCAAGGAGATTATCCATATCAGCCTAAGCGATGAGCAGAACATCATGGAAATTAAACCAGGGTGGACTGTAAAAGGCTGGACAGCTGACAGGCTAGGCCGTGTTTGTTTTTTGATGAGTCTCGATACCGCCGACAAGGATAAGTATTTCAAAGTCATTGAAAATCTCTTTCTTGCAGCAGAAATGGCGGAATTAGCTGCACTTTACTCTTCGCTTCCGGTGTTAGCTTATCCCGAAATTTGGAAAATGCGATGCGCTGAAGGTATCCGGAGTAATATCGGAATTGCACTGGAAGCGATAATGTATGAGAACCCATATCCGGCAGCACATCTTGATGAAAAAGCCTGGAACCAATTGGTCATGAAGGCATTCTTTACAGATAAGGATATCAAGCGGATTTATGGTTTTGACGATCGGGCAAATGCCGAACTCGCTCTTATACTTTCAGACTATGCACACGAACGCTGGGCTGCAGGCCGAAGCGTCAATCCATTCTTATGGAGATCCACTGCAAAGTTTATAGACTCGCGTCTTAAGAAGGATTTGGAAAGGGTATTGAAGGAAGGTGATATGCAGGAGAAACAGGCTGCCGTCCTGACTATCTACAATTCGGATTCAGCTCCAGCTAAGCAACTTTTAGAGAACCACAGTGATTTAGTGGCGTCCATTGAGAAAAAGGAATTGACCTGGGATAGGATATGAGGTAGGAGGACTGAGGTCTGAGGTAGGAGGTCTGAGGTCCGGGGTATGAAGTCTGAGGTATGAAGTAAGGGAGACGAGAAAGATTATAATAATTTACAATAAAAATATCACACACCATGTGCTGCACTCATTCATTTGAAGATAGAAAACCGATAACAGGGGAGACTGAAAAATTGGACCTTGACATAATTAAAGGGATGAAGTTTTTTGATCCGCATGTTCACATGACTTCACGGACTACGGATGATTATCAGGCTATGGCCGATGCCGGGATTGTTGCTCTGATTGAGCCGGCGTTCTGGCTGGGCCAGCCGCGCACGGGCATAGATAGTTTCCGGGACTATTATAGCAGCCTTATCGGTTGGGAGCGGTTCCGTTCTTCCCAGTTTGGTATTAAACATTATTGCACTATCGGGCTTAATTCGCGGGAAGCTAATAATGAAAAACTCGCGGAAGAAGTAATGGATTTGCTTCCTTTATTTATCTATAAGGAAGGGGTTGTTGGAATAGGAGAAATTGGTTTCGATGATCAAACAGCTGCAGAGGAAAAGTATTACAGGGCCCAGCTGGAACTGGCAAAGGAATCTGGCCTTCCCGTACAAATCCACACACCGCATCGTGATAAAAAGAGGGGTACGCAGCGGAGTATGGATATTGCTCTGGAGCATGGCCTGGATCCCTACAAAGTGATAGTGGATCATAATAATGAAGAAACGGTTAAGGAAGTCCTGGATAGGGGTTTTTGGGCTGCATTTACCATATATCCCTTTACGAAAATGGGAAATGAGCGCATGGTTGAGGTTGCTAAACAATATGGGCCGGAACGGATCATGATCAATTCGGCCGCCGACTGGGGAATTAGCGATCCGCTTGCTGTACCTAAAACTGCCGCGCTGATGAAGATTAAAGGAATTAGCGATGAAGCAATAAAATTGATCACGTACTCCAATGCCATAACAGCTTTTGCACAGAGCGGACAAATTGATGAACATGATTTTACCAGCCCAGGATCGGTTGATCAGAGCCAGCGTTTTGAAGGCAATACCGTTTTGCGTGGCGGGCAACAGCCGCGAACCGACAAATCATCCATCATTATAAGCTAAGGTGGGCAAAATTCATACTTACCTGCGTTTAATGCGGCCAGCGAATGTAGTAACCTCAATAGCGGATGTGCTTGCCGGGATCGCAATCTCTGGTTATTTCTTAAACGGAAATACAGATTACGCCTCTGTATTGCTCTTATGTTTGTCGACCGCAGGCTTATATGCTGGTGGGATAGTTTTCAACGACATATTTGATGCCGATCTGGATAAAATTGAGCGTCCGGAACGAGCGATTCCAAGCGGAGCAGTTGGCATGAGGGAAGCCGTGATATTGGGCTGCATTCTTCTGGTGATCGGTATTGTAGCCGCTTTCCTGGTTGGTTTACTGTCAGGAATGATTGCCGTTGCCATCGCCGCAGCTGCTCTCCTCTATAATAAATTCAGTAAACATCATTCTTTTATTGGCCCCTTAAACATGGGAATATGCCGTGGTTTGAACCTATGGCTTGGATTAAGCATCCTTTCCTATAGTTTTAACCAATGGCAGATCCTGGGTTTGGTACCGCTGATTTATATCTATTCGATTACGATGATCAGCCAGGGGGAAGTCCATGGAGGTAAGATCAGCAACCTTTACATCGGCGGCTTTTTATATCTTGTTGTAGCTTCTTTCATTTTAACAGTTGCGCGGGTTACCGATAATCTGCTTCTAACATTGCTTTTTCTTCTGCCATTTGCATATATGATTCTTTTGCCTTTGATTGCAGCTATCGAAGAACCCATTGGTAAGAATATCGGCAAAGCGGTGAAAGCAGGGGTCATTGCATTGATCTTAATGGATGCAGCCTGGGCAGCAGCTTTTGGATCCCTCTACGCTGCTATCGCCATCGCGAGTCTTTTACCTATTTCAATTTGGCTGAGCAAACGTTTTGCCGTTACTTAGTAACATTAATTTAATTTTATAAGATCACCTGATTGTTCGGCTCTGATCAAAGCTCAATATGGAACACCTTCAACAGTCCTTCAATATAAAATTCGAATACAAAGTCCATTTTACCTCAGGGCTTTTTGATGTTTCCAATAAGCTTTTTAGTGAGTTTCTTGAGGGAACCGGCTCGCCTAAGATTCCGCGGAAGATACTTTTCGTTCTGGACAAAGGGGTGATTGATGCGGGAAACGATCTTATTGC
>NZ_JBASJU010000409.1:0-4057 GCF_049655485.1 Daejeonella sp. | reverse complement strand
GGAAAACTCTTTTTTTCACCGATATATTCCCGCCCTTTACCGAGAACTTGTGATACCCTGCCTAATTGCTGTTTAGTAGATGTAAATGTTGTGTTAAGTTTGATCAATCAAAAAGGGATAAAATCTCTAACCACTAACAAAAAAACTAAACCTCTAACAATAACGTCATGGAAAAGAAACTAACTCGGAACGAACAGGAGAAAACAATAGCAGGCGTATGCGCCGGACTTGCGGAATACTTTGAAGTAGATGTAACATGGGTTCGCATCGCATTTGTACTAGCTGTTTTAGCAGGCTTCTCTGGAGTGCTTGCCTACATCATACTTTGGATTGCCGTACCGGTTAAGCCTTTCGTGCCGACCTACAGCGCCTACTATACGGACTATAAAGTTTATAACGAGGCGGCAGGCCCAAACGGACCCATAAATGATCCTGCTTTTGCAGGGATCCCTTACCCAAAAAAGAAGAAATCGGGTACAAGTGCTGTAGCCGTTGGATTATTCTTTGTAATATTTGGAGTATTCTTTCTGCTCGATGAATTCGATATTGTGCCATACTGGTTCGAATTCCATAAACTGTGGCCTTTAATATTTATCATTCCAGGTATTTTAATGATCACCAACGCTAATAAGAAGTCGTGGAAAGAGGAGTGGAAAGCAAAACAACAGGCTGAGAAAGATGCTCAGGATGCTGCCCAGCCGCAGAGTGCGACAAGTTCTGAAGAAACCACTATTATTACTGAAGAAAATCCCGATAAACCATTATAAAATAAAGAGCAGCCTGGCTGCTCTTATTAAATTATCACACACAAGAAATTAAAAATATGAAAACCGAAAAAATAATCTGGGGCCTGATCTTCATCTTCATTGGAACAGTGTTCATGCTCGACAATTTTAATGTTATCAACTTCTACTGGGGATCAGTTTGGCGCTTTTGGCCGGTAATATTTATCCTGATAGGTGCAAATATGCTACTAAGCAGGTTCGCCGACAAAAACTACGGAGCAATCTTCGCAGCCTCGATAACTGTTCTGGTACTTGCTTCTATTGGCTACCAGGGATCAATACCACGTGAGGATAACGGTTGGGTAAATATTAAATTTGATGATAAAAGAAGGGATAGGAATGAAGACTGGAGCAATGCAAGTGTTTTCTCAGAACCATATTCAGGGACAAAATCAGCAAGTCTTAATATTCAGGGTGGTGCTACAACCTATGAGCTTATCGATACTACTTCCATGCTTTTTCAGGCCGATGTAAAGGAAATGGCTGGGGGATACTCTCTGGAGAAAACCACTCTTGATTCAGTTGATGTGCTGAACTTCCGGAAAAGGGACAAAAAGGGCCGCGGCTTTAAGATGGACGACATGGAGAGTAATGAAACGCGCCTAAGCTTAAACAGCAATCCAATATGGGATATCAAAGTGGAAATGGGTGCAGGGTCAACAGAATTCAATCTCGAGAAATTTAAAGTTCGTAACCTTACGTTCGAAGGCGGTGCCGCAGCATTCGAAGCCCGGATTGGTTCAACGCTTCCGCTTACGGATGTGACTGTTGAAACCGGAGTAGCAAGTGTGCAGATTGAAGTACCTTCCGCTTCAGGATGTAAGATTGAAGTCGATAGCGGCCTCTCATCGAAAGACTTTATAGGTTTCACCAAACAAGCCGATGGAACTTACGAAACAGAAAACTATGATACGGCAGCCAACAAGATCAACATCAGCTTAAAAGGTGGTTTATCATCATTCGAAGTAAAGAAGTATTAAATATATTTGTACAGCAATGGCGGAAGTTTCCCTGAATGAGGGGAAGCTTCCGCTTTGTGTATAAGAACAATGGAAGAATATATAGTCGTTATAAAAGGTAAACCTGAAGGCCCTTTTTCATTAGAGCAGCTGAAGGATTTAAAGATCAGGCCCGGAACTTTTGTAAAAACTCCTGATATGGACGATTATAAAGAAGCTCATGAAATGCCTGAGCTCTGCGAGCTGCTGGGTATTAAAGCACATGTTCGTAAACCGCAATATTTTGCGTCTCTGGATGTACGTCTTCTGGCAATTATTATCGATTATTTTCTTGTGTTTGCTCTTTACTGTATCCTGGGCACAGTTGCCGTTCTTTTCATTGCTGAAAGGGAAACTAAGATCATGGTTGCTCTTGCCGGCTTAGCTATTATACCGCTTGTAAAAATGATCTACAGCATTATCGCAGAGGCTTCTCCTAAACAGGGAACTTATGGGAAAGTGCTGATGGGGTTGAAAGTTTGTGATGAATCCGGTAAGCCCATTACCATGGGGATTTCAGTGGTCAGAAATTTGTCCAAGCTGATTTGTGTTGCTACCCTGGGGCTTGGGTATGCATATGGGTTCTTTGATAAACAGCAGCAGGGGATACATGATAAGATTGCGGGGACTTTGGTGATAAAGGATAGGCTTATTTAGGTGAAAGGTGGGAGTGACCGTTGACACTCGACAGGCGAAATGGATCCGAAGGTTATATGAGGTTACATTAATGAGGTCCCTCCCTGCGGTCGGGATGACGATGGTTTTTAAGGGATCTGGGATGTATTTAGGGATTTATTTCGACGAGCGAACAGAAATTTTATCATTAACGGTTAACGTGCCGCGAGGAGAAATATCCAGTCTCAACCCAAGTTGGCCGTCATCCTGAGCGCAGCGAAGGATCTCAATTTGAGTTCAGCTTTTTTATAGTGTCGAACCAGGGTTGCGTTAGTGCCGATGATAAGGGGTCTGTAAAAAAATAAACCAGAGAATACATCCTTTCAGACATCCCTCTGGCTTCTAATTCAATTTGCAGTTGCTTTTACTTGTTTCCCAGCTTAAAAAATATCGGCATGGTGTAGGCTACTCTGACCACATTGCCATCTAAAATCTTCCCTGGCTTCCAGTTCGGGCTATTTTTTAACACACGTACAGCTTCTTCATCTGCGCCGCCCCCGATTCCTCTAAGAACCTTAATATCCGATAGACTGCCATCCTTCTCAACAACAAAGCCCACTATAACGCGCCCGCTTATACTGTCTTTTTTGGCTTGTTCAGGATATTTTAAATTTTCGCTGAGATATTTTCCCCAGCCAGCCATACCGCCCTCAAATTCTGGAAGGACTTCCGCGGTGCTGAAATCAAAAACGCCATCTGGTACGTCGCGCCCAGCGCCCATTTGGACAGGGTTGCTGCCGCCAAAATTAATAGGGACCGTAAAGGTAACTCTTGCGGGCTTGCCATCAATCGTTCCGGGAATCCACTTCGGACTCTGCGCGATCACCCGAACAGCTTCTTCGTCAGCTCCGCTTCCAATGCCCCTCAGGACTTTGATTTCACCCAGGCTCCCATCTTTTTCAACCGTGAATTTTACTATGACGTTTCCCTGTACGTTGTTACTTTTTGCCAGGGGGGGGAATTTTAGGGTGTTTACAAGATATTCCTGCCATGCTTTCATACCACCCGGGAAAGAAGGCATTCTATCCTGTACCGCTGATCCATCAAAACCGATAGGTTCCTGCTTGCCGGTTACCGGGTTAGGCCTGCTTACTGATATACTCCATCCTCCATTGACATCACCATTTTCTTTTACAAAGGCCGTTATCCCTCCCAAATAGTTTTTCGCGTACAAGATGTTTTTTGAAATTTTCTCTATGTTCTGTTCCTTAAAGGACTTTTGGGAATCCAGATATAATACGGTGATAACATAATCATTGTCAGGAATAGAAATTTGTGAGGTAAACGAGGCAACAGCGCTAAGCACATCTTTGTCAAGATCGGGATGCAGACCTTTAGCAATTTCAATATTGCTGATCTTTTTATCTTTAACAAGGAAGTTGACCTGTACATAGCCCAAGGCATTTGCAGCCTTTGCAGCAGCTGAGTATTTTATGCTTGTCGCGATGTGCTTTTTTAACGCGAGATGATCTGCAGGTACGCGACCGAATTTTGGTTCTGAACCTTCAATCTTTTCAATATTAATTGAAGCACTTAACTCTTTACCAACCACATCGGAGAGAGGCCTTACTGTGATGTTCTCAATGGAACTTATGCTTC
>NZ_JBASJU010000408.1:0-3968 GCF_049655485.1 Daejeonella sp. | reverse complement strand
ATGGCGCCAGCTGTACTGCAGAGTAGCTACGTTTGGAATAGATAAGCGCTGAAAGCATCTAAGTGCGAAACTAGCCACAAGATGAGACTTCCATTGAGGGTCGTAGAAGATGACTACGTTGATAGGTCATAGGTGTAAAGGTGGTGACATCATAGCCGAGTGATACTAATTGCCCGAAGCTTTCTTCGTACAAGTTTACTTGTATAAAGGCAGATAGACTACTAATGTAGTAGTTTAATATATTGTTGTTTTCTTTCTCAAATACTTTTTTCTGATATGTTAAGATATTGGCTTAGTTGTCAGTTGTTAGTTGTTCGTTGTTGGATCTTTCCAGCGACATACGAGTAAACAGCTCAGGTAAGCAGCCAGGTACTAGTCTGTTCGTCGTTGTCCTAACAACCAACAACGAACAACTAACAACCAGCAAAATCTTCAGGTGCCTATATCGGCGGTGTCCACCTCTTCCCATTCCGAACAGAGAAGTTAAGCCCGCCAGAGCCAATGGTACTGCCGTAACAGGTGGGAGAGTAGGTCGGTGCCCAATTTTAAACAAGCCCCTTTCGAAAGATTGGGGCTTTTTTTGTGGAAAAGGAATTTCAACAGGAGACATGACCTATAACCAGGAACCAGGAACCAAGAGCAAGATTCAGGATTCGTTGCACAGCGGGAAATGCAAAGCGGGTTTTTTACCGCAGAGGACGCAGAGTACACGCAGAGGGCGCAGAGAAGTCTATCCTAAATTGCTACGGACGCAAACCGTAAATAGTAATACAGGCTTACGCGAGTTAAACGGGTCCATCATTCTTCACTTCCTTAACCTTCCCAGATATTGTTCCTCCTCTTAATTCATGATTTAAATTCTTTATAATCATCCTAATGTAACAAGCATGTCAGTTTGCCAGTGCGCTGAACTATATCTCCCATATGCTCGTATATATAGGTAATAATTTTGATGAAATATTTCTGGCATGCTCGTTGGGCCATATAAATCATTATCTTGAACTTACGTTGAATAAAAAAACTAATCAAATGAATTTTATTAAGAAGCTATTATACACTGTAGCAGTCATTGCACTGCCCTTTACGTCTTTCGCGCAGAGCGATGACGATGAAAAGCCAAAAGAGAACTGGCAAAATCTTGACCTGAAAGCTGATGGAGTTTTTGGAATTAGTACTGAAAAGGCATACAATGAATTATTGAAGGGTAAATCATCAAAAACCGTTATTGTGGCTGTTATAGATGGTGGAATAGATGAAGAACACGAAGACCTTAAACAGGTTATGTGGGTTAATGCAAAAGAGATTGCCGGTAATGGAATTGACGATGACAAGAATGGATATATCGATGATATTCATGGATGGAATTTTATTGGGAAAGTGCACTATGATAACATGGAAGTTGTCCGCCTCATCAATAAACTTCAGCCTAAGTATGCAGCGGCGCTTAATTCCACACCATTTAATGAAGAGGAACGAAAAGAATTCCAGCTGTATAAGAAACTGGTAACTGATTATATGGCTAAACTTCAGCAGGCACAGATGGGACTTCAGAATACCACACTTATTTTAAAGTACCTGGATGGGATGCTTGTAATAATGGGGAAGACAGAGCCTACAATTGAAGACTTCAATAATTATAAAACTGAAGGAGATATTGAGTCACAGGTACTCAAGTTCTTAAAACCTGAAATTAAGAAGACCTCTTACAAAGAGTTTAGGAAAGAATTAGAGGATGGGATTGAGCATTATGACGCACAGGTAAAGTATCATTTGAATCTTGAGTTCGATCCGAGGAAGGATTCTGTAGGCGATAACTACGCTAACAGCTATGAGAAGTATTATGGCAATAACGATATAACTGGCCCTGACGCTGAGCATGGAACTCATGTTGCTGGAATTATAGGCGCTGTGAGAAACAATGGCCTGGGAATTAAAGGTGTTGCCGATAATGTGAGGATTATGGCACTAAGAACTGTTCCTGATGGTGATGAGAGGGATAAAGATGTTGCTAATTCAATCAGATACGCGGTAGACAATGGCGCTAAGATTATTAATATGAGCTTCGGTAAGGCTTATTCATGGGATAAAAAGGTAGTAGATGAAGCGGTTAAGTACGCAGTATCGAAAGATGTACTTATGGTACATGCTGCTGGAAACGATGGTAAGAATACAGAGAAGGAAGATAATGTTCCCAATCGTCTTTATGTAGACAGTACCGGAGTGACCATGGGAACCGCAGAGGGCTGGATTGAAGTCGGAGCTTCGGGCTGGGAAAATGATGAAACTCTTGTTGCCTCGTTCTCAAATTATGGTGGCAAATCAGTTGACGTGTTCGCGCCGGGTGTAAAAATAAATTCCACCATGCCTGGTTCGAAGTACAAAGAAAACGATGGTACGAGTATGGCATCTCCAGTTGTCGCAGGACTAGCTGCTTTGATTCGTTCTTACTACCCGCATTTTTCAGCTGTTCAGGTTAAGGAAATCATTATGAACTCTGTGGCTAAAGTTGACCAAAAGGTTAAAATAAGAGAAGAAGGTAGTTCATCTAAAGTTCTGTTAAGCGAGATATCCGTTTCCGGCGGTATAGTTAACGCATACAACGCATTGCTTCTTGCCGAGAAAACTAACTCAACAGCAGCGGTTAAATCAAAGTAATTTTAAGAACATAAAAAAGGGGGTGCGCTGAAAGCCTACCCCCTTTTTTGTTATTTATACTTTAATTTTAGAATGGCATCCCGGCTTTTAAGGTAAGGTAACTTCCTTCCTTTGAAAAACCATATCCACTTGAGATAAGCATTTTGTTATACAGGTTAAACCAAATTCCCGGGCCATATCCTTTATGCCAGGTGCTTGCCTCCGGGCCATCGGAATAAACCCGTCCTGAATCGAAGAATCCAAACAAGCCCATATCACCGGTGAAGATGTAATTTCTAAAGTAAGTTACCTTAAATCGTACTTCAGTGTTTTGGTAAAGATATGAGCGTCCTGTAAAGCGATTATTTCTGAAGCCCCGCAGGTTGGCATTACTGCCCAATGAATTTGCCTGGAAGAATTTATAGTCTCCCAGATTTACTGCTCCACCGAGACGGAATGCGGCAGTTACCGGGAAAGCGAAGTTTGGTGTGGCATAAAAAGCTATATCAGATTTTAATTGGGCAAACCTGTCCTTGGTGTTACCGAATTCATTGAAAAGGTTTACTTGATTAAACCATCTCACACCAGATGCCGGCAGTAGCTTGTTGTCAACGAAATCAATGTTGGCGAAAGCCCTAAGGGTTCCGTACCTTGAAGGCCGGCTAATATCAGAGGCCTCAGGGAAGACCGGCGAAGTGAGATAACTGTTATCTGGCTTTTCAACACGGAAGTATTCGTATCCAGGACCAGCACCAACACTAAACACTTTTGTAAAACGATGCTGAAAATATCCTGCCAGGCTTAGATTCTTTGTCCTGACGCGGAAGAAATCAACATCATCCCCTACGTTTAAGGTTGAATTCCCCTGTCCGTAATAATTAAAAGTATACTTTGGTCCGTTTAAGGTAGCTCTTAAGAGAATATCGTTATTTCTTCCGAACAAGGAATAGAAATCTCCCTTGTATTTAACGACATAGGCGCCAGTTTTCGGCGCATAATTACCAATCAAGCTTTGCGTATAACTAGCAGGATCTTTGCGGAAACCATAGTGAGTCACTGCATATCCGCCCCCAATAAATAAGCGGTCATCTGCATTGAAGTCGAGTGATGGTACGACTCCACTTTTATCATATACGAAAGAGTTGAGTTCATAGTCGTGTACATAGTTATCCGTCGACAATCGGGTTGCTGCATTTCCTGCTACTACATTATCATCACTTTCGAGATCATAGTACAAGGTTCTTCCCGATGAAAGATCTGTGAACGAGTCTTTTTTATCTCCACCAACAACTCGGATTTTTATTGCATTATTAGAGTTGCCATCGATAAGGATA
>NZ_JBASJU010000407.1:0-4260 GCF_049655485.1 Daejeonella sp. | reverse complement strand
CCACTTGCACGCAGATGTCCGTGAACATCCACAATGCCGGGCATAATAGTTTTGCCGGTACCATCAATTATTTTCGCCCCAGCGGGGACATTCACGTTTGCGCCTATTGAAACGATTTTGTTTTTATCAATCACAATTGTCCCATTTTCGATGACATCATCGCCTTTCATGCTAATGATACGTGCCCCGGTGATAGCAATAATTCCTTCGGGAATATCCGATTTTAGCTTAAGCCCTATATTAACCCCAGCAGTATCGTTTTTAGCGGATTTGTCCGCAGCACCTTCTAAGAAAGGAAATACCGTATTAATATCTTTAGAATAATAACGTGGGCCGAGTGTCCAATGCAGTTTTTGTGAATCCTTGCTCCAGTGCACATAGGTGCCGGCATCTTTCGTGATTTTTGAAAGAGGAATAGCCTTATTATTCGCCGATAAGTCCATAGCCGAACCGGTAGTAGTCAGAGGAGTGATATATACGTTGAAAAGTTCCGAAAATGCGATCCATTTCCCATCAGGGCTTGGGGAAAATATATTTGCATATTGCGAGGTATAGTGCGTCCGAACTGTCCCGCCATTTAAATCGACACTCTTTAGCGCTTTTTTACCCGCTTCACCGCTCTGAAACCAGATTCGGCTGTCATCCGCATTAAACATGGGACGTATACCATTGTTCAAAATTAGCTTTGGCTTACCGCCTTCAGCTGGCATCACATATATTCCCGGATTCTTACCAAAAGCGAAGCCCAAAACCTCATTGCCTGTACCTTTTCTAAACACTATTTTATCACCTTTGCCCGAATATTTGGGCCCGTAGTAGTAACCCTTTTCAGTAGTTAACTTAGTTACTATTTGGGTTTGCAAATCCACTTTGTTGATGGAACCTCTTTGTTCATCATTCCAGCTTACAAAAACAATCGACTTCCCGTCCGGGCTAAATTCCGGTTCAAATTCAAAGTCCGTTCCTGTGCTGATCCTTGTCGGGATGCCATCCGGAAGTACCTTTGTATAGATATACCCCGCAGCATTGAAAGCGATCATTTTGCCATCCGGGGAAGTGCTCAGCTGGCGGATCATCTTCACATCGAACTCATCCCGATAGACTTTTTGCTCAAAATGCAGAGCTTCTGTTATTGAGAGTGTGGCGTTGATATCAAACGGGATATCGTTGACATACTCCGTTAGTATTTCGAGGTTTTTAAACTTCCCGTTTGCATAAAAGATGATGTTCTTACTATCAGGGGTCCATGCAAAATTCGGATACAGTCCAAATATTGCCCAGGCTTCCTGCTGATCATGCGAAAGATCCTCATAAACGGGCCATTCTTCACCAGTTTCCAAATCCTGAAGGAAAAGAACCGATTTCAAACGAACACGCTTAACAAAAGCCAGAAGCTTTCCGTCGGGCGAAATTTGCGGCCTTACAGCCCCGCCATCCCCGCCAGCAACAGTTTCAATTTCCCCAGTCTGCCGGTTTAACC
Source organism: Daejeonella sp. (assembly GCF_049655485.1). Taxonomy (GTDB): domain Bacteria; phylum Bacteroidota; class Bacteroidia; order Sphingobacteriales; family Sphingobacteriaceae; genus Daejeonella. The sequence goes on along the minus strand of NZ_JBASJU010000407.1, from coordinate 2,780 downwards.
TACGGATATTATAGATCTCACTATTGGGATCTTTATTATATTGAAAGGTGGGGCCAGGACTCACATCTTCAGAAAAATACACGTATTTTCCATCGGGAGATACCTCTGGTTCACCAGCATCCTGCTGATCGTTTTTGCGTTTTGTAAGCTGCACGCCATCGCCGCCGCCGATATGGTACATCCACATTTCACCAGCTCCCAGCGAGCGGGAACTCGTAAAATGTTTCCTGGCAATCAGGTATTGGTTATCTGGCGTCCAAACCGCGTTATTAAGCAATCGAAAAGTTTCTTTAGTGATTGCTTTTTTGCCTGAGCCATCGGTGTTCATCATCCAAATGTTATCACCGCCATCTTTATCGCTGGTATAAGAAATGAATTTCCCATTCGGGCTAAACCTGGGCTGAACTTCGGAAGCGAGTCCGCCTGCCAGTAGTGTGGCCTTTCCCCCTGTAACAGGGATTTTGTATATGTCACCCAGCATATCGAAAACAATCTCCTGCCCATCAGGGCTAAGGTCCAGATTCATCCAGGTCCCTTCATTTGTTTGAAAAGAGAACGATTTTGTTGGTCCGGAGGGCTTCTCAATATTCCATTTTGGGTTTTGCTGGGCAAAAAGTGAGGATGATATAATGCTTAATGCAATAAACAGGGATTTCTTCATGTATTTCAAAAATTGAGTCGCAATTTAATAATTAGAGAATTAGCAAATGAGTAAATGAGGAAATTAGTAAATTAGGAATTGAGGAAATTAGCAAATGAGTAAATTAGCAAATTGACTAATCTCTAATTTGCTCATTCTCTAATTTCTATGACTATCCATCAGATCCTGCACCATTACTGGGGCTTTACCAAATTCCGCCCGCTGCAGGAAGAGATTATCCAATCCGTTCTGGACGGGCACGACACCTTAGCCCTCATGCCTACCGGCGGCGGGAAATCAGCATGTTTCCAGGTTCCGGCATTGGTAAAACCGGGAATTTGTATTGTGGTGTCGCCATTGATTGCGCTGATGAAAGACCAGGTGGAGAACCTGAAGGAGAAGGGCATCAAAGCCATCGCTATCATATCAGGCATGGGGAAAAGAGAAGTTGATATCGCGCTCGACAATTGTATTTACGGTGATTTTAAATTCCTTTATCTTTCTCCCGAACGGCTGCTTTCCGACCTGGTGCGCGAACGGATCAGGCATATGAATGTGAATTTGATTGCTATAGATGAAGCTCATTGTATCTCTCAGTGGGGTTATGATTTCCGGCCCCCTTATCTCCATATCTCTGAATTACGCCAGCTTCATCCTAAGGTACCGGTTCTGGCTTTAACAGCAACTGCAACCGAAGAGGTGGCTAGGGACATCCAGGAAAAACTCAAATTCAGGAACGTCAACGTTTTCAGAAAATCATTTGAAAGGAAGAATCTCGGATATCTGGTTTATAACGAAGAAAATAAGCTGCGCAAGCTTTATTCAATTGCAAGAAATGTAAAGGGAAGCGGAATTGTCTACGTCAGAAACAGGCGGGAAACTCAGGAAATTGCGCGGCAACTTAATCTTGAAGGGATTTCTGCCGAATACTACCATGCCGGCCTCGACAGCACCCTCCGGAATAAAAAGCAAATGTTGTGGAAGAGTTCTCAGACCAGGGTGATGGTTGCTACCAATGCTTTCGGGATGGGGATAGACAAAGCAGATGTGAGGTTTGTAGTACATCTCGACCTTCCGGAGAGCCTGGAAGCGTATTATCAGGAAGCGGGCCGGGCTGGCCGTGATGAGAAAAAGGCCTATACCGTATTGCTATACAATAATGCAGATAAAAACCGGCTTATAAAGAAGCTGGAACAAAGTTATCCCTCCGTTCAGGAAATTAAGCAAGTCTATCATCATCTTGGCAACTACTTTCAACTTGCTTATGGAGCTGGAGAGGGACTAACCCTGGAAATTGACATTGCAGATTTTTGTAATCGTTTTAAGCTCGACGCGATAAAAACCCTCAATGCCCTTAAATTCCTGGAGCACGATGAATATATCGCCTTGAGCGAAACAGTCTTTTTACCGTCCAGGGTGCAGATAATAATAGGACAGGAGGATATTTACAGGTTCCAGGTAGAGCAGCCTGCCTTTGATTCATTTATTAAGATCCTTCTGCGTTCATATGGAGGTTTGTTCGATCAGTTTGTGGCTATTAAAGAAAGTGATCTTGGTAAACGGCTTTCCATGAATAAAGTTGAGGTATCCCGGATGCTCCGTAAACTCGAAGAAATGGAAATTCTCAATTATGCTGAACAAACCGACAAGCCACATATTACCTTTCTAAAACAGCGTCTCGATGATCAGCACCTGCAGATTAATGCCCGCTACCTGGCGGACCGCCATAAAATCAATAAGCAGCAAATTGAGTCTGTTATAGCCTATGCCGAAACTTTTAAATGCAGGAGCCAGCAGCTCCTAAGCTATTTCAACGAAATACATGCGCCCGAGTGCGGCGTCTGCGATGTCTGTATCGAAAACAAGCGAAAACGCAAAAAAGAACCTGTTAGGGATGAGATTATTAAAGATATCCTCGACGCGTTGAGTAGTAATTCCATGCTGCTGGATGATCTGGTGAATTCTATCAATTCGGGTAATGATAAAGAGAAGCTTGAGATGATACGAGTGTTGCTGGATGCTGGAACGATCAAGGCTAATGGGGAGTATTATTATGTTTCTTAACAATGGGCCCCTTTTGTGCTCCCGAGCATAGCCCGGCAATCTTAGGTGTTCAAAAGATTGCTTCGTCGTGCCTCCT
>NZ_JBASJU010000406.1:0-5344 GCF_049655485.1 Daejeonella sp. | reverse complement strand
TCATCATGGAGTTTAAATTCGCCGTTCGAGAATGCTTTTATTGAACTAATGCCTTTATCCGCGATATCATAGCCTTTCTTCAGATAACCTGCATACAGTTTTAGAGCCGCCAATTGCTGAACGAGGTATTTTTTTTGAGTTTCCTTCTGCTTAAATATTTCATCCCAGGTTTGGGCCATGAGATTTCCAGACATCGAAACTATGAATAGTATGAGGATCGCTTTCATATCAATTTACTTGTATTCCATATAGCTGTTGTACCTCTTTAATTTGATCCTGGCTTTTTGATCGTTGCAAACTCATCAGTATATTCTGGGTATTGAATTGCCGGAGGTCAGAATAATTCACTTCGATACGGTCGGCGGCTTCGTTAATTAGCTCGAGGCGTTTGGCATCACTCATGTGAGTCTTGAAGGCATTCACCACCAGTAAGATCTGATCCAGATTTTTGGCACTTTCATTAAGGATGCCTGTATAGACGTCGTACATATAGTCGAGTTCTTGGGGAGTAAAGTTTTTATCTCTACGGGCCAGATTCCATGCTTTTTTGTACTCTTCAACCAAGAAAACCTGCTTGGTGGTGATATCCTTAATACGCTGGTAGTATGAAATAGCTGCCTTCACCTTCCATAGATCAGCATAATATTTACTGTAGATATCTTTCTGTTTCTCTGTCCAGTCTGATATCTCGGCTAGTTTTAGCTTTGAGAGCTGATTCTCCATAACCTTTTGTGCATTTTGAAGCCATATAGTCTCGTTCTGCATCCGTTGAATTTTCAGATCAACCGATTTAATAACCTTTTTTACACCGGCTTTTATTACTTCCAATACTGCTACCTGGGCATTTACTTCGCTCATTGGGAGCGAGACCATCAGTACAATCATACTGGCTGGCATGTAGATCATAAATTTTTTCATCTTGATTATTTTTGAGTTAATACTAAACCTGCTGCTCTCTTGCGAGAATTTTTATTCCTTTCTGAATGCTTCCATACTTTTTAGTGTATTGCTGCACCTTCATTTTTTCAGTCTCTTCTGTAGTATAAGTGAGATATTCCTCTGGACTGACTTCCGTTCGATACACTTTGCTGTGTTGTCCTCCGAGAGCTATAAAGACTTCTTTATATTTCAGTTTTGGGTCATTGGCTTTATTGACCGATAGAATCTGAACCTTTTCCTTTTCAGTTAAGCCTAATAAGTCCTGTATGAGATCGAATTTATTCTGATACTTAGATTGGTCAAGAAGAATCTTACAATCAGAATTATTGATGATGGTTTCTTTCACAATAGGGGAGCTGATCACATCCTCAACTTCCTGGGTGACAATTATTGCTTCTCCAAAGAATTTCCTGACGGTTTTGAAGAGATATTTTATATATTCTGCCATCCCTTCCTTTGCAATAGCCTTCCACGCTTCTTCAATTAGAATCATTTTTCTGATTCCCTTCAGCTTCCTCATTTTACTGATGAAGGTTTCCATTATGATGAGAGTAACTACTGGAAAAAGTATAGGGTGATCCTTTATATTATCGAGTTCGAACACGATAAACCGCTCATTTAACAATTCCAGATTTTCAGTCGCATTCAATAAGTATCCGAATTCACCATCCCTATAGAAGGGTTTTAGAACATAAAGAAGGTTGTCAAGATCAAAATGTCGCTCTTTAACATTATCTGCCTTTAATTGTGCGGCAAACTCATTTTTTAAATAGTCATAAAATGTATTGAAGCAAGCAAATACCTCTGGGGAGTGCATCAGCCGTTCATAATAGCCTTGTAATGCATTAGATAAGGCTACATATTCAGGTCTTTCAAGCACTTCATCTTCTTTTTTCCAAAGCGCCAGAATTAGGCTCTTTAAGCTTTCTTTCTTTTCTGTGTCTGGAACTGACCCTACACTGATATAAAATGGGTTGAATTGTAGTGGCTTTGCCTCATCATATGTGAAATAATACCCACCAACCAGGTCACAAAGACCTTTATAACTATGACCAACGTCAACCAGAACGATATGAGCTCCTTGTTCATAATAGCTCCGAACCATATGATTCGTGAAGAATGATTTGCCGGAACCGGACGGACCCAGAATGAACTTGTTGCGATTGGTGCAGATACCAAGCTTCATAGGTTCATCTGAAATATCAACATGAACAGGTTTACCAGTTAAGCGGTCGCCTAGACGAATTCCAAAAGGACTTATAGAACTCCGGTAGGTGGTTTCGAGATTCAGAAAACAGCATGCCTGTTCAGAAAAGGTGTCAAATGTGTCGTTTATGGGAAAATCTGCTTCATTGCCTGGGATACCTGCCCACCAAATTTGAGGTGCACCATCAGTTTCCAGTTTCGTCGTTGCGTCCATTTGTGCCATGGCCGAATGAACTTTGGTCCGTATATCTTTTCTGTCATCAGGATTGTCCGTCCAGGCTAGGATATTGAAATGAGCTTTCACGGGTAAACGCTGCTGGCTGATGGCTTCATTCAAAAAATCCTGGGTGGCGTCCCTGCCAATTGAATTTTCTCGGGAATACGCTGACAAAGATTGCAGACGTAGACGCTTTGCTTCAAGCTTTTTTAACGTTTTGGCGGCGTCATCAATGAAAATATACTGGTTGAAAATGTGATTGCAGTCTAGCAACTGGCCTAAAGGAGAAGAGAAGCCGACACTGCATTTGGTTCGGTCTGTACTATACTTATCGTAATTTATCCGAGTTCCACAAAGAGCAGGCAAATTTTCTGCTTCTGAAAGACTAAATAGCTGGCAATAATTTGCACCAATCTTAATTTCATCTTTTAAATGTACATCCGTTAGGGATGCTCGCTCAGATTTACCCAGCAAGAAACAATACCGCTCAATGATTCCAGCTGTGCTATCGGATCCGGCTAATTCATCAGTTGACAGCCGTCTCATTTGCACGAATCCACTATCGATCAAGATGCGTTCGAACTGATTTGCTTTATCAGCGAATTCATTTACGAAATTGGGGCTTAACATCTGAGAAGGTACAATAGACTTTCTGAAGAGTCCGGAAAACGCAGAACTTGGAGTTCGCCTGCCGTCGGGCTTTTTAGATAGAAAGATATAGCAACTATGTTCTAAATATTGACGCTCGTTAAAGAAGTGTTCACTAGCACCGGATAAAAAGCTGGTTGCATCTGAAATTTTCCGGGATTTCGAGAGAAAATCTGCTTTGTAAGAATCCTCTAAAAACCAATCCTGCTTATGAAAGCAACTGTACTTAGGTAAAATCCTAATTGCCTTTGACAACGCTTGATGGAAAGCTTCGTATTCGCTATTTGAAAGCGAAAAAATTTCCGGAAGCTTAACTTCATACGCAATGGTGATGTCTCCAAATACCGATAAGATAGAATTGTTTTCAACCTTATAAATCGGAAACATTTTTTCGATATCAATTGGCTTTGCCATCATTCCTCCTTGCTTTGTCCGAATTCGGGTTTAATTGAATAAATAGCTTTCGAGAACTAAATCTGAGATATGTGGGGATATACCGTTTCGCTGCTTTCTTTAGCAAGCCATACTCCCCATATTTATAACTCAACCTGTAAACAGTCATGAACAAGGTGGTACCCGCTGCTGAGATTATGAGTATGCATAACAATAGATTGAAACCGATGATATACATTGTCGCAAACACCACCAGGAGAATTACTAGTCCAATTGCCAGGTAGCCGATATATTGAGCCTTTAAGCCCTTAAATTCGATTGGCTTATTAATCCCTTTGTTGATACTATAAATGCTAGCCATAGCTCAGATTCCAAAGAATGATTGAAGAACTGTAGCTACAATCACAAGGAAAACGCAGCTTCCGAACCACGCTGAGGCGACCTTGCCGGTATCATGATCTCCGCTGTTCCATTTCTGATAAACTTTTATAGCACCAACTAGTCCCACGACGGCGCCTATTGCGTACATAAGGTCGGTGCCTGTGTCGAAATAGCCCTTGACTTTGTTAGTCGCTTCGTTGATTCCGGCGTTGCCGTCCTGGGCGAATAGGGTTATTGTAGTGAGCAGGAGAACTATTGATATAAGTCCTCTTGCAATCCTTCTTTTAAGTTGTTTGTTGATTCTGAATGCTCGTTTCATAGCTTTAAATGATTAATGGTTTTCCTCGGTTAATTGATCCGCTTGATCGGATGAGAATTGTAGTTCCTCCGACAATATCGAAGCGCCATTATGGTCTGGCTGGATTTCGCCAAGAACATTTTTTTCTACTGGATAAGGTTCAATGTCATTCGGGTATTGACCTTTGCCATTTACCATAGCCACTATCTGTGGACGATAGTAGATTAAGATAACCGCCAGGTAATACACGGTGAGTAGGAGGGAGATGGCTATTGCATATTGCAGCCAGGAAATTGAGTGGAGCATATACCTTCGTTTTAGATGCAGCTGAATTGCTGTATGAAGGCAAAGGTGGGAGGAATCGAAAGCTGACTTTCACACCTTGAAGGTGAGTTGTGTGTTTTTTATTGTCAAAAATCTCCTAAATTGCTCATATCGCTAGTTTGAAACCCACAATTTCTATCTTGTTAAGAGTTTAGATAGTACGAATAATTGAAGAAGGAAAGTCAATGACAAAATATTTTAAAATTGCAACCGAAAATATCGATAAGTTGGAGTTTGAACTGCCCAATTTGGGTGGCAAAATGAAATTTAACCAAATAGTCAATTATGGGCATGGTCATATAGGAGCTGAGCCATCCGAACGGGCAACGACTCCAGAAGATTATGACAAGGAGTTTGTTAAGCTTGTATGTAAGACCAGTCCAGTTTATAAAGTGAGAGATTTAATGGAATTTCATTTCGATAGTTATGAAGCAAATAAACAAGAATTTTTAGGGCAGATAAAATATCACATAGTCCCCCTGATGAAAAAAGAACGGTGTAAAGATGGACACATTAGTTTAATAATTGATTGGGTGAGTGAAAAGGAAGGAGGCAATAAGCCAGCCAATACGGTAAACAATTATAACAATATAAAAACCGGAGACATAAACGCTCCCGCCCAGTTTCAACAAAATTCCCAAAATTCCACTCAGAATTTTAAAGTGAATTACAGTGTGACCACTGTACAGGAATTGTTTGACGTGCTAAAAGATGATATTGAGAGCTTAGACGCCAGCATACAGGAAGATTTTTTGTCTGAGATGAACTACGCGTTAAAACAAGTAAATCAAGGTAGAGACATACAAGGACAACTTACGAATATCGGATCTCTGATTTCAAATGTAGGGCTGCCTTTTTTTGTTAATCTGGTTTCTTCGGGTGTTTTTGAAGTTATGAGGACATTCTTAGTTCTGTAGTTGCGATGATCAATAAGGATC
>NZ_JBASJU010000405.1:0-21328 GCF_049655485.1 Daejeonella sp. | reverse complement strand
CAGGCTTTGTTTGCGGGCCAGCCTTCAGAGAGTGTGACTGAAACTCAAATCTCGCTTCCGCTGATGCCTGCTTCAGAACATGTGATTCAGGATTATGCCACAACTTCTTTATCCCTGAAAGCTCATCCGGTGAGTTTTGTGCGGGAGAAACTTGGTTTGCTGCATGTTCGTTCTTCTAAGGATCTCACACATGCAAAAGATGGCGACCTCGTGAAAGTAGCAGGTTTGGTATTGGTTCGCCAGCGGCCCGGAACTGCCAGCGGTATTTGTTTTATCACTATTGAAGATGAAACGGGTACTTCAAACTTGGTGGTCTTCCAAAAGCTATTTGACCAGTATCGTAAAGAGATTATCGGTTCGAGATTGCTCATGGTTGAAGGAAGATTGCAGGTTGAAGGCGAGATTGTTCACGTGATTGTAAAACGCTGTTTTGATCTGTCTAAATTGTTGCGGGGGCTTTCTCCGGATGGGAGAGAGGATCTGCCAGTATTAACACTTTCGCGGGCGGATGAAAAGAGTGAAGGGGTGTTTTATAAGGGGCGTAACTTTAAGTAGGGGTGTGCTTGCGAGGAGGTACCACGAAGCAATCTTTTTAATTTAACAATATCTTCTTATTATCTTTAAGTGTATAAGGCATCATTTTAAATACCTTGCAGTTCCAAAAACCTGGATTAATCAATTGCCATGATCTCACCTTCAAAATTTTCGAGCCTAACGATAGTTTGCTTATTATTAGGTAGTTCAGTGTTTTCTCAAGCCTTGACCGAACTGGAGAGCAAAAGGGTAATGCTACCTAACGGATGGTCGTTAACCCCGGCAGGTAAGAATATCCCTGTCGGCGAGTTGCCTTTAAATCTGGTAGTTAGTCATCGCAAAAAATATTTAGCTATTACAAATAACGGGCAGAGTACGCATACTATCGACCTGATCGATATCGAAAAGGAAGAGCGAATTGATAGTATTGTAATTGCGAAAGCCTGGTACGGACTTGCTTTTAGCAAAGATGACAAGTTTCTGTATGCTTCCGGGGGGCATGACAACAAGGTGAACAGGTATTCTATAATCGAAGGTAAGCTCAAACTGGTTGATTCGTATGAACTGGGAAAGCCATGGCCAGTTCAAATCGGAACTGCCGGCCTGGATCTCGACGAGACGGTCCATAACAAACTGTTCGTAGTAACGAAAGAGGCCAAAAGCCTGTATGTTTTTGATCTTAAATCCCGTCAGGTCAGTAAAATTATTCCACTGGGTGCTGAGGCTTATGCCTGTAAAGTTTCTGTTGATAAGAATAAGTTATATATCAGTTTGTGGGGAAACAAGAAGATCCTGGTTTACGATATCAAATCTGGAACTATTGCCAAAGAAATTCCTGTTGGTAACCATCCAAATGAGATGCATCTCACAAAAAACGGGCAATTTTTATATGTCGCAAATGCCGATGATAACTCTGTATCCGTGGTCAGTACGGTCACTAATACAGTGGTGGAAACATTAAATGCCGCACTTTATCCTGCATCCCCCAGCGGATCTACTACAAACGGCCTTGCTCTGAGCGAGGATGAAAAAACACTTTATATAGCTAATGCCGACAATAACTGTTTAGCCACATTTGATGTTTCTGTAACTTCAAAAAGCAAGTCGAAAGGTTTTATCCCTGTAGGTTGGTATCCTACAAACGTTAAGGTAGTTGGTAAAAAGATATTTGTGACCAATGGGAAAGGCTTAACATCCTATGCTAATCCCAGGGGTCCGGAGCCCAGCAACAGGCTGCAGACGGTTTTAAACAGCTCAGGTGATAGCACAAAGCCAGCGAAAGTTCAATACATAGGTTCCTTGTTTCGGGGTTCTTTGAGTATAATTGATGAACCGGCTGCTCCTCAACTTGCCACCTTTACCCAAACGGTGTATAAAAACACTCCATACTCGAAAGCAAAAGAATTAAATACTGAAGGTGAACCGGGAAATCCTATCCCAATGAAAGTTGGTGATAAATCGCCTATTAAACATGTGTTTTATATTATTAAAGAAAACAGAACTTATGATCAGGTTTTGAGCGATATCCCGGGTGGAAATGGCGATACTTCTCTCTTATTATTTGGTGAGAAAATTACGCCGAATCAGCATAAACTTGCCAGGGATTATGTTTTGCTGGATAACTTCTATGTAGATGCCGAAGTAAGTGCAGATGGCCACAACTGGAGCATGGGGGCGTATGCAAACGACTATGTTGAAAAGAACTGGCCAGCTTCATATGGTGCCAAAGGTGGTACACACGGCACTTCCGGAACACTAAAAATCGGAAATAACCGTGACGGTTTTATTTGGGATTTGTGTGCGAGAAACAATGTTTCTTATCGTTCTTACGGGGAGTTCGTTGCCGATGCTTTGGGTTCGAAGCCGAGGCTTGAATCTCTGAAAGGACATACAGCACGGTTTGCGCCATATAATCTCAGCATCCGGGATACTACACGTTTTTATCAGTGGAAGCACGACTTCGACTCATTAGTCGTTGCAAATGCAGTTCCCCAATTCTCAACCATCAGATTAGGGAATAATCATACGGAAGGTATGCGGGCAGGGCGGCCAACACCTTTCGCTCATGTGGCGGATAACGATCTGGCTGTTGGAATGCTGATTGACCACCTGAGTAAAAGCCCAGTATGGAATCAAAGTGTGGTGTTCATCCTTGAGGATGATGCTCAAAATGGCCCCGATCATGTGGATGCCCATAGAAGCCCGGCTTTTGTAATTGGTCCACACGTAAAACGGAGTTATGTTGATCATACGATGTACACAACTTCGGGTATGTTAAGGACAATGGAATTAATATTAGGCCTGCCTCCGATGACTCAATACGACGCAGCTGCTACTCCTATGTGGAGATTGTTTACTCCCCAACCGGATTTCACCCCCTATAATTTTTTGCCGGTCAGCGTTAATTTAAACGATAAGAATCCAGCAAATACAAGGCTTGGTAATTTATCTGAAAAGTTTGACTGGAGTAAGGAAGACGCGGTGCCTGATCTTATTTTTAATGAGATTCTATGGCAGGGCATAAAAGGTGCACCAGCTCCTTCTCCGGTTCGGGCGGCATTTTTAAACACAGATAAAAAATCTGGATCCGGGGAGGATTGATATCTATAAATCAAGCATGCATACTAATTAATACTTATTCTGATAATACCTTCAATAATTCATCTTACTATGAACCATTTATTAAAAGCCAGTGCCAGATCATTTTGTCTGATCCTGTTTTGTATGATGTTGGCTGAAATTGCCGATGCACAAACGCCATCGACCTACGCACCCGGAAGGCAGGTACTACTTTCAAATGGCTGGTCGCTAAGCCCTGCAGGACGTTCTATTGCCCTGGGCGACCTCCCCCTGAACATGGCCTTGACTGGAAATAAACGCCTGCTTGCCGTGACAAACAATGGGCAAAGCACGCAATTTTTACAGCTCATAGACACTAGAACTGAAAAGCAGCTCGATTCCATTTCCATCGGTAAATCATGGTACGGCCTAAAATTTAACGATAAGGGGACTAAGCTTTATGCGTCCGGAGGAAACGATAATATTATTATTTCTTACGATGTTAAAAATGGGAGCTTTTTAAATCCTGATACCATCAGGTTAGGTGATGCCTGGCCAAAAGAGAAGATTAGCCCTGCAGGAATTGATATCGACAGTAAAAGAAATCGGCTTTATACGGTAACCAAAGAAGACAACAGTTTATATATTGTTGACCTAAACAATAAAAAAACTATTAAAAAGGTAAAGCTTTCGAATGAAGCTTATGCCTGTGTTTTGAGTCCTGATAAGTCACAGCTTTATATTTCCATATGGGGAGGAGATAAGCTGGCTATTTATGATGTGGTACAGGAACGAATTGTTTCGGAAATCACTACCCAGAACCATCCGAACGAGATATTAACTTCCAAAAAAGGGGATTACATCTTTGTAGCCAATGCAAACGACAATTCAGTATCCGTTATAAACATTGCACAGCGCAAGGTGATTGAAACTATTTCTACTACTTTATTTCCTACAAACCTTACTGGCTCGACAACAAACGGACTGGCCCTTTCCGCCGACGAAAAGACTTTATATATCGCCAATGCAGATAATAACTGCCTTGCCGTATTTAATGTTTCTGCTCCCGGGAAAAGTGTTTCTTTGGGATTTATCCCGACGGGATGGTATCCCACGAATGTAAAAACGGTTGGTAAGAAGATTCTTGTTAGCAATGGCAAAGGGTTTTCATCACTGCCAAATCCTGAGGGGCCTCAACCAGTTAGAAAGACCGATAATAGCGGCTCTCATTTGGGGGTTATCAATTCCAGGCTTCAGTATATCGGTGGTTTATTCAAGGGTACCTTATCGTTTATAGATCAGCCCAATTCAGTTCAACTAAATGATTATTCTAAGCAAGTATATTCGAATACACCCTTTAATAAGGCAAAGGAGAACGAAGCTCACAAAGCGGTTGGTAACCCAATTCCAGCTAAAGCGGGAGAGCTTTCACCTATTAAGTATGTGTTTTATGTTGTTAAAGAAAATCGTACTTACGATCAGGTTCTGGGTGATATGCCCCAGGGGAATGGGGATTCGTCGCTCACCATTTTTCCTGAGAAAGTAACGCCGAACCACCATGCTTTAGCTCGTCAATTCGTGTTACTTGATAATTTTTATGTGGATGCAGAAGTCAGTGCCGACGGCCATAACTGGAGCATGGCAGCATATGCGAACGACTACGTCGAGAAAACCTGGCCAATCAGCTACGGCAGCCGGGGCGGAACTTACGACTATGAAGGTAGCCGTAAAATCGCTTACCCGCGTGATGGATTTATTTGGGATTATTGTCAGCGCGCCGGAATAAGCTATCGATCCTATGGTGAATTCGTCGCAGCCGGTAAAGCGAGTATTAAATCGCTCGAGGGTAATATTTGCGCTAAATTCCCTTCCTACAACCTTGATATAACCGATGTAGATCGCATCAAAATATTTAAACATGATTTTGATTCCCTTCTAGCTGCTGGGAAAGTCCCCCAGTTCAACTCCATCCGGATCGGAAACGATCATACTTACGGCCAGCGTTTAGGGAAATTATCGCCGATTTCAATGATGGCGGATAACGACCTGGCCCTGGGACAATTAGTGGAGCATATTTCAAATAGCCCAATCTGGAAGGAAACTGCCATTTTTGTTTTGGAAGACGATGCGCAGAACGGTCCTGATCATGTTGATGCCCACCGTTCTCCAGCTTTTGTGATCAGTCCTTACACCAAAATGGGATCCGTGAATCATAATATGTATTCAACTTCAGGAATGTTGCGAACCATGGAATTGATTCTAGGCCTACCGCCAATGAGCCAGTATGATGCAGCAGCTGTTCCGCTATTCGATTGCTTTACTGCAAAACCGGCTTTAGCTTCGTATAAAGCCAGGCCTGCGCAGGTAAGCTTAACGGTAAAGAACACGGAGAACAATACCAGTTCATTAAGATCTGGCACCTGGGACTTCTCCAGAGAAGACAGGGCGCCAGATTTGGACCTGAATGAAGTGGTGTGGAAATCGGTAAAAGGTGAAAACTCTATCATGCCCGCTCCGCGCAGAAGTGCTTTCGTTAAGCTTGAGATGAAAACGGAAAAGGATGATGATGACGAATAGCCCTTTCTAAATCCTTCCCGAATTTATAACCTGTTATAGCATAAAATTGAGACTTCATAAATTACTACTGGGTGCCTTTTTGTTTAACTTACCGGGAATACTATCAGGCCAGGAACGAAATACCACAATAGCTGACACTGCCGGCACTTTGAACGAAGTTGTAATAACGGCAACCCGCAAGTCATCTGTATTAGAAAGTAGCCCCTTTTCTGTCAGTGTGCTGCAAAGGAAGCAGATGAGTGAATTACAGTATCGTTCAACACCCGAAGCCCTGATGAGTGTGCCGGGTGTGTTTATTCAAAAAACAAATCATGGAGGAGGCTCAGCTTTCGTAAGGGGCCTTACTGGAAATCAGACCCTGATCCTTGTTGACGGAATTCGTTTGAACAATTCTACATTTCGCTATGGGCCCAATCAATATCTCAATACCATTGATCATTTTACAGTTGATCGGGTTGAAGTTGTAAAAGGAAGCGGATCGGTTCAATACGGTTCTGATGCCATGGGCGGTGTGATCCAATTATTAACCCTCGATCCGGGCTATTCCGACAAGCCCTTGCTTAATGGGAGTGTAACCGGCAGGTATTGGAGTAATGATATGGAGAAAACAGGACGGGGGCAGCTTATGTATTCCAGTCGTAATTTTTCTGCTTCTGGTGGCGTAAGCACGAAGAAGTTCGGCACTTTGGTAGGTGGTGATACTACTGGCCGTCAATCACCGAGTGGTTACGGGGAAACAGATGCAGATATCAAACTTAAGTGGAAATTGTCGGATAGGGTAGAGATTATCGGCGCACATCAGTTTGTTAAACAGAGCGATGTACCGGTCTATCATAAGGTGCAGCTGGAAAATTTCCTTCTCAACGAGATGGAACTCCAGCAACGGACCTTATCCTACATTAAATTAAACCTTAAGGGCTCAAATCCCCTTTACCAAAAGATAAGCTTCAACGGTTCATTTCAGGAAAGTGCTGAGACCCGAAATAGCCAAAAGAATAATAGTCCTTCTTTGCGCCGGGAGAGGGATAACATTCGTACATCCAATGCGTCGGTTGATATTCTATCGGAGTTTGCCCCAGGCTGGTCTTCAAACACTGGGTTTGAATATTATTTCGATAACATTAATAGCTATAAAGAGGAAATAAATACCCTCACTCAGGCGTCTGTACGTGGCCGGGGACTTTATCCTGAGAATACAAGCTATGCCAATTCTTCTATTTACAACCTTCATCATTTTCAGATCAGTAAGTTCAATGTGGAGGCTGGGTTACGGTATAATTGGTTTAACGCCACTATACCTGACGAGACTTTGGGTGTGGTTAATATTAAACCTGATGCCCTGGTTTTCAATGCGGGTATAAATTACGGGGCTGGATCTCATAATGTCTATACTTCCGTTAGCAGCGGTTACCGGGCGCCAAATATTGATGATATGGGTACTTTGGGCATCGTGGATTTCCGATACGAAGTGCCTGCTTTTGATCTGAAACCCGAACGGAATTTCAACACAGAAGTAGGGTATAAATTGCAGTCAGAGAAATTAAGAGGTTCACTCGCCCTTTTTAATAATAAACTTACCAACTTGATAACCCGTGTTAAATCAGAAGGCGAAATTATTGACGGCTATAATGTTTATCGTAAAGAAAATATGGAAAACGCTTTTATTAGAGGCGGCGAGGCCTCGATTAACTGGCGGCCTGATGAACGTTGGATAGTAAATAGCTTTACTGCCTATACGTTCGGTAAGAATAATTCAAAGAATGAACCCCTGAGAAGGATGCCACCGCTTAATGGAAACACTTCAGTGAAATTTACCCTTGAGCGATTTTATATAATCGGAGAGTTTGCCTGGGCTTCCGGACAAAGAAGACTGGCGCAGGGTGACCGGGATGATAACCGAATCCCGCAAGGTGGTACGCCGGGTTGGCAGGTATGGAATACATTCGCCGGTTATCATTATAAAAAGTTTCAATTCCGCCTGAGCCTGCAAAATATCCTTAACGAAGATTACCGTACTCATGGCAGTGGGATTAATGGGGTTGGGAGAAGTGCATTAACTGAATTGAGCCTTTCTTTCTAGGATTAATACAAGTTCAGAGGATGTTATATTAACACTTCAGCCTAAGTATTCATTTTTCATCTAAACACATCCTCCTATTTTCTGTTCTACCAATAAATCACAAAAAATATGGCAGATTGGAAAAAGCTTTTTACTGATACTACTTCATTGGTCGAAGAGAAATTCGATAAACTCTACTTTGACCTCCGTAAGCAACTAAAACTTAACGATCCTCTACAGATCGTAATGTACCGTAGTTATGGAACTGTGAATCGTCTCTACATAAAAGGCAGGGTGCTTGAGAATAAAGGAGTAAATGCTGCATCAGACCGTGATACCGTTTTCCACAATCTTGTAAATATGTACCATCGCTTTCAAAGTGATGAAATTCCTGGGGCAACATTGAAAGTTAAATTTCAGGACCAGGAACATACTGTAATTACAGATGATGAGGGATATTTTAAGTTGAATCTGGCGCCGGAAACCCCAATCAACCCTACAGACATGTGGCATGAAATAGATGTTGAGCTCATTGAGGCGCCTGTTGATTTTGAAGCCGGACTGAAGTGTGAGGCACAAGTATTAGTTCCGCCTATTGACGCTGAATATGGAATTATCAGCGATATTGATGATACAATCGTCCATACAAGTGCGACAGATGTCCTGGCAATGTCGAGGAAAGTGTTCCTGCATAACGCCAAAACACGAATGCCTTTTCCAGGCGTGTCTGAATTTTATAAGTCGCTGCAGTTAGGCCGGAACGGAAAGCGTAATAATCCATTCTTTTACGTGTCCAGCAGCCCATGGAATATGTATGATCTATTAAAAGATTTCCTTGATCTCAATCAAATTCCTGAAGGTCCGCTTTTACTTCGTGATTTTGGGCTGCAGGATAACAAATTTATCAGTACAGGGCATATGGGGCATAAATTTAAAGAGATAGAGAATATCCTTCTGACTTACCCACATTTGAATTTTGTTCTGATTGGCGATAGCGGACAGGAAGATCCGGCAATCTATCATGAGGTCGTTAAAAAGTTCCCCGGCAGGATTCTTGCGATTTATATTCGTGATGTCCAACTAGCCGACAGGGAAAAGATAGCCATGGAAATTTCCTCGAAACTGCAGGAGCATGTTGAGCTTTTGATAGTCGACAATACTGTTGAAGCCGCGGAACACGCGGCTAGAACAGGGCTGATATTTACCCAGGCAATTCCTGAAATAGTGAAGGACAAGAAACAGGATACTGGAGAGATCGCTGGAAAGGAAGAAGCTTCTGTAATTCCCGAGTAACCTGACCTCTGAACTATCTTTTTACTATCTGTGCGTCTGCAATCAATATCACATTCAATGCTAGCTTTTCAAAAAGCGCCCTGTTTGTACTATTGTTGATAAGGATCAAATTATCCGTGCCGGTTCTAACGGTCTGGCTGAAGTCGGATAAAGTTAAATTTTTAACAAGCTTGCTTAAGTCCAGATTTACCTTCACATCGTATTTCTCACCTTTCATGGTAAGTTGTGGGGGGTGAAGTGTCAGCTCATACGTTTCGTTGAACTGTATTTCTACCGGGATCTTTGTTCCAGAAACTTCTGTGAATGTTCCCCGGACAACCAGAGGCTTATAAGCAACAGATTCTTTCAGCCGTAATCTTAATTTGATATCGCTGTAAGTACCTGTCGGAAGGGGTACACTGCCACTAACTGTTGTTGTTTTTAGGATGTCAATATTTGATAGCTTCTCAAACTCCACAGCAAAGGGTGTATTATCTTTTTTTGCTCCGAAGTAGATTTGTTGAATATTAACAGTACCCGAATTCCAGGTAATGCTGCCATTACTAAGCGGTGCCACCGGGTTGCCGCTTGCTGATCCCGTCGCGCCGAGGGAGGCACTTAGGTTTGAAGTTTTAAAATTGTAAATTAATTCTCCGTCGTTAATGCTATCTTTTTCACAGCCGAATAATAATATCGTTGTAACCAGAATTAAGATGCCTTGTAGTGTTTTTTTCATGACTTGAATATTTAAAAATGGTTAGGTTAATAATATTTCTATTTAAGAAATAAACATACGGATGTAACCTTATTTATATCAGTCTATTACGAATTAATTCGCTAGATAGTTACACATGCGGATAATAACTTTTAAGAAATATTAAAGTCGTGCAGCTCCACTCTGAATTAATGCCCTAAATCGTTATAGTTGCAGGATTTTCCGAAATTTTCATTTCGGCCCATTCGTTTTCAAGGATACTCATTTCCATAAGACTCCAGTAAGAGTCCTCATGTCTCTGAATTTCCCGCAGGACCCCGTCTACCTGGAATCCGCACTTTTTATAACATTTGATCGCGGCTGCATTGGTGTCGTAGACTCCCAGACTCATACGATGCAGGTGCAGTTCGTCGAATCCTATCTTCATTAAGGCTTTCATCATTTGTTCCGCAATACCTTTTCCCCGGTCTGCGTTGTTCACCAGCACCCGTGTTATCCGTGCCGAACGGTTAGTCCTGTTTATTGAAGTTAATGAGATATGGCCAACAGTGCGTCCACTTTCAGTATCCACTGCTTTATATATGAATGTTGAGGATTTTTCAAAGTCATTAGCCTCCTTAATATAGCCCTCAAGTTTCTTTTTCGTGAGAGGGTAATTGAACTGAGTGCCAGCCCATTGAAGCAGCAATTCCTTGTCCTTAATCCAATTAAGTAAAGTGTCAAAATCTTCACTGGTAAAATATTCTAATTTGATCATGATGATGTACTGGAACT
Organism: Daejeonella sp.; assembly: GCF_049655485.1. Lineage (GTDB taxonomy): Bacteria > Bacteroidota > Bacteroidia > Sphingobacteriales > Sphingobacteriaceae > Daejeonella. The sequence continues at coordinate 10,838 of NZ_JBASJU010000405.1, read as the reverse complement.
ACTGGAAAATCAATTGGCGTTGAGTGTGATAACAGTATTTTAACTACAAGGTTTTACTCCAAATAATTTCAGGTATAAATGACGGAAAATATAACTGTTGTTGGAAATAATTACTCGCTATTTCGGTCTTTAACCTGTGCTTTTTCATAAGATACTGAAACTGGTTTACCTGTAAAAATGGAATTTGAGGCAAACCTAAGCTTAAAAAAGATGTTATCACATCGAATTGATTCATTCTTGATTTAACATTCAAATAACTAAGATCTAATACCTAACCTATAAGCTCTATTCTAATGTCAGATGCAAGACTACGTATAGCAATTCTCGGCGGGGGGCCTGCGGGCATGTTTATGCTAAAAAGGCTAATCGAATCCGGTAATCGTGACTTCGAAATAGCCGTTTTTGAAAAAACGGATCATTTGGGAAGCGGGATGCCCTATAGCAGGGAGGGTGCTAATGAAGAACATATTACAAATGTTTCGGGAAATGAAATTCCAATGCTGGTTACTTCTGTTAGCGATTGGGTGAAAAATGCTCCCCGGGAAGTCCTTCAAGCCTTTGACATCACTCCTGAAAACTTCCACGAATTCAAAGTCTTGCCTCGTTTGTTTTTCGGGCATTATTTGTCTGCCCAATTTCAACTGCTGCTTGCAAAGGCGAAAGATATCGGGATTCGTACGAAGGTCTATCTTAAAAGCCATGTAGTTGACGTAGTTGATAGTCCGGAGCTCAATCAAACGTGCGTTGAAGTCTCCGATTTAGGTACCCTCAAATTTGACCGGGTGATTATCTGTACCGGACATAATTGGCCCCGTACCGACGAAGGAAAGGTTGACGGCTATTTTGATTCGCCTTATCCGCCATCGAAACTAGAGTTGAAACTTAATCATCCTGTCGCGATTAAAGGATCCTCTTTAACAGCCATTGATGCAATAAGGACACTCGCCCGCCACAATGGAGAGTTTATTAAAGATGAGAACGGCTGCGTTTCATACCACAAATCTTCAGATAGTCCCGAATTTAAATTGATGATGCACTCGCTTGACGGATTGCTGCCGGCGATCAGGTTTCATTTAGAAGACACCCATCTGTCCAATGATTCGCTTCTCACCGCTGAAGAAATCTCAAAACATCGGGAGGAGAATGATGGCTTTTTGTCGCTAGATTTCTTATTTGAATATAACTTCAAAGAAATATTTAGAGATAAAGAACCCGCTTTTTATGAAAAGATAAAGGATATGAATATTGAATCCTTTGTGGGATCTATGATGGATTTGCGCGAACGTTTGGATCCTTTCCTGCTTTTTCGCGCCGAATACGCTGAAGCAGAAAAATCAATTAAACGCCGGGAATCGGTTTATTGGAAAGAGATGCTGGCAGTTCTGAGTTTTGCAATGAACTACCCGGCCAAATACCTTTCTGCGGAAGATATGCAGAGGCTTACGAAGGTGTTAATGCCCTTAATCTCAATTGTGATAGCCTTTGTGCCGCAAAACTCAGCTCGTGAGATGCTGGCATTATACGATGCAGGTGTCCTGGAACTCATTCCAGTCGATAAAGAGAGTGAAGTGGTTCCCGAGCCTAAAGGTGGGGTCATCTACAAATACAAGGATGAAATGGATCAAGTAAAATCTGCATACTACAATACCTTTGTTAACTGTATTGGCCAGCCACGGCTCTCGTACGAGCAGTTTCCCTTCAAAACTATGCTGTTAAATAAAACAATTAGCCCGGCACACGTCAGATTCAGGTTGGCTACAGAAGGCCGGGTAGCTATGGAACGCAATAGCAGGCAAGTGGAGGTAGATGGTAGCGGGAATTACTATCTAAAGGTGGCGGGAATCACTATTAACGATAATTTCCAGGTTGCCGATCAATTCGGCGCTTACAATGAACGGATCTACATCATGGCTGTTCCATACATAAGTGGATATAATCCGGATTACTCGGGTTTAGACTTTTGTGAAGAGGCATCGGAACGCATCGTCAAAAGTATTTTTAAATGATGCATATCATGCAGGACTCTTTTTTAGATAAACATAATAACTTATCCTATCCATGTGGAAAACCCTTTCTTGGATACCGAACCCTTAAGTAGTAATTTTAATTTTTACTACAAATTAGATTATGAAAACTTCTCTAGCCAGACTGTCGCTCCTTACTGTATTCTTTTTTGCATTCTTTACTGCCTGTAAACCAAAGAAAATGATTACTCAGGCTGCGCCGGTTCCGGTTGCGGCGGAGCCCATTAGAGAAACACCTAAACCTGCTCCGGTTCCAGAATCTGATTCGGACAAGGATGGAGTTCCAGATTCCAAAGACAACTGCCCAAGCAAATCCGGCACATCCGAAAACAACGGCTGTCCGGAGGTAGCTACACCAGCACCCACATTTAACTATAAAAATATCCTGTTTGAGTTTAACTCTGCTGTTCTCAAAACATCATCCTATTCAACTCTGGATGAGATCGCAAGAGAAATGAAGAAATATCCTGATATGAAGTTTAGTTTAAACGGCCACTCATCCGCCGAAGGCACGGAAACAAGGAATATGACGTTGTCTATAGATCGCGCAACGGCAGTTAAAAGTTACCTGGTTTCAGCAGGGATTAATGGCAGAAATCTAGAAGCTAAAGGTTTTGGTGAAGCTGAGCCTTTGAATACTAATAATACTGAAGCTGCGAGGCAGCAAAATCGAAGGGTGGAAATAAAGAAAGATATATAAGCCACACTTTCTTAAAATGCCTCTATATCAGGTCTTTTAATAAGTGATTAGAGAAATGTTATTTTTCTGAAACTTCATCTTAAATTCATGTTGGTACATCAAATTTATATTATTAAAAGTATAAAAGATGATGTCACTGGTATTACCTCTCGAAGATGTTCAAGCCATCAGTAAGAAAAGAAGCAGGAAGCTTCGTCTATCTGAAGATATGCTTGTGGTTGGATTAAAGAACAATGATAGTCATGCAATGTCAGCACTCTATCAAATGTATTCCGACTCATTATATAAAGTTATTTCGACCATTGTTGGAATTGAGGAGGTTGCACAAGACATTTTGCAAGAAACCTTTATTAAGATCTGGAAGTCCTTTGGTTTGTATGATTCAAGTAAAGGCCGATTATATACCTGGATGGCGCGACTTGCACGAAACCTGTCTATTGATTACCTAAGAAGTTCGAATCACAGAAACGCTTCTGCTTGCGAAGATCTTTCCGAAGTTAGCCAGCAGGTAGACATTACCTTCCAAACCAATTATAATCCTGAACTGATCGGGGTTAAAGACATGACAAAAATCCTGACCGCTGAACAGAAATCGGCACTTGAGCTGGTTTATTTCAAAGGCTACACCCACGTGCAGGCGGCGGAAGAGTTAAAGATTACACTGGGTATTTTGCGTTCAAGATTACAGTCCTCAATCTCTGAGCTTAGAAAAGTTTATGCTTGATATGAGGATGTCTGGAGCTTAATATTACGCAACTCTGCTGAGGAAAAATAAGACAAGGATCAATATTGGTCCTTGTCCCCTTTTTGAGGTCCGGGTAATTCCCGAAATCGAGGAACACTTTCCCAAATTGAGGAATTGAATCCCGATCTATGTTCCCGATAAATTACAAAGTCACGGTTTCGGACGTCTCTAGCTAGTTCTAATGGGGTGGTACGGGGTTTGATTCTATCATCAACTAATACCTAAGATTTAATAGACAATACTCATTCAGGAAAACTTTAAAGCTAGAAATCTATCCCTTGATTCGTTAATGTTTAATTTATCAAGGAGGCTTTACGTTTTCTGATGAAAAAAGTACACCAAGGAAAACGAAATTGAGAAAGGGATTATCTTTACTGGCAATCGTATTACATTTTCTAACTGGCGAAAATATTTTCGCCCAGTCGACGAGTATGTCAATTAACTTATTGGACGCCATATCTTTTACTGTACACGAACCAATATTTGTTGCGCACGCAGATAAGAGAAACAGGAAAGATAACCGCATTTTGGCCGTTGCAAGTGATTATATCAGCGTAGTTAGTTTAAGAGGTTATGTGGTGAAAGCCATATCTGGACAACAACGCGGTTCGGGCCCGGGAATTGAGGGATTGGTTAAGGTGAGTTCCTTAATAGGTACTACGAACAGAGGAAATACTGCCGGGCTTATTTTAATAACTGATGTGGTATTGCCGCCGGCCGATGGTTACCCCGTAACTGTTATAACTGCAGCTCAAAGTTCATGGAACGGTCAGTACTCTGCCAATAAATTTAACATTGCTTATAAAATCGGAAATCAGTACGCTTATATCGACAAAAATGCGCGTCCCAATATAATTCCGGTTATATTTAGTGTGATACAGCCTTGATAAATAATGGATATTTCATATTTGTAACTTGAAATGTATCTAATCGTAAACCCAATAGTACATATAGCTGCATGTAAAAGCTTACTAATGCCTTTTTTTATATTTACTTCATGAAAAAATCAATATGTCTTTTTCTCGCTTTCACGTTAACTGCCTTTCACCACGAGCTTTTGGCTCAGGCGGGCATGACCGTTAGTCCAGGGAAGCTTTATTTTAAACTTTCACCAGGAGCTACAGCTACTCAAAAAATAGTGGTTAGTAACCCTAATAACAAGGAATTGGAAATAGGCGTATCGATGAATGATTGGGACTATGATACCCTGGGCAATAATCAAACATACGATGCCGGAACATTAAAAAACTCTGGTTCTTCATGGGTTCAGGTCATGCCTGGATCCTACTTTACCCTCCAGCCTAACGAAAAACGTGAGCTTGATATAATTTTTACTGTGCCATCGAATGCTAACACTTCAATTCCGGTTCATACGGCTATGCTCTTCCTTACGCAGCTGAACCCCGGAGATGCGAAGGCGGAAGATGGTACGTCGATAAAAGTGAGCGTGAGAATGGGTGTTAAAATTTATCATGCTTTCTCCCAGGTGGAAGAGAAAGATATCGAAGTGGTCAATTTTACTGATATTCTCCCTGCCAAGGGTGACAAGACTGGCGGTTTCCTGGAACTCTACCTCCAAAATACAGGGAAGATTTGGCTGGAAGGTAAGGTTAAATGGGAGATATTAAATACCCAGACAGGAAACAAAACAAAGCTTGACGATCAGGATATATATTCTTTGCCGGGAGATAAGCGTATCATGAGGCAAGTGTTACCTGCAAATATTACTAAAGGTAAATATATAGCAACTGCCATCATTAATTACGGCAATAAGGATGAGTTGAAACTGGTTGAGCTGGAGTTTGTCCGTTAATAAAATGAGAATCATAACATATAAGAATTATTTTAACTCCGTCAGGTTAGTTACCATCTCGGTTTTTGTACTGATCGGGGTTTTATCCAATCAGGCTTACGGTCAAAGCCTGGGTTTCTTCAAAGGTTCAGATTGTATTATGGCAACGCCGGGAGATTTGTTAACTGGATGTATTGCCACGGATTACATTTCTGTGCAGTATGAGAAATTCCGCAAAGGTTTTGACACGCCAGCTGGGTGGACTTTGCAAGTCAGGGCAAATGGTGATTTTTCAAACGGCAGTGCCATAATTCCGGCACAGTTTGTTTCTATAAGTTATAACGGCAGCGATGGTGCCGGCCCATCCGGCGTAAGCGGAACCGGTAGTAAAATGCTGAGCACCACTACACCTGCGTCGCTAATTACCACTTCATCTCCGCTTCAATCACCTCCCACAACTTATTTCGTCCACCGTCTGAATATGGTAGTCGCTGGTGGAAGCCATTTGTCAGCCGGCACGGGCACATTTAGCACTACACTTACATTAACTCTAGTTGCTCAAAACGGAACAATTATCGCAACAAACGATAGAGTCTCGGTATCTTTTAAAGTTGATTATAGTAGTACCTGTTCTGGCGCTACTCTAAATTCTTACTATAGTAATCAGCCCACTTTTTCCGATTACGCGTCACTTATGAATGGGAGAACCGTGACAGATGCTGTTAGTTTACAATATCAACCCAACGAAGCCAATTGCACGGGATGGAGCCTGAAGGTACGCGCAAACGGAAATTTTACCAGTGGAAGCAACTCGGTATTACCGCAGTACTTTTCACTCCGTTTTAACAGGGTTGCCTCGGGCTCCCCAACGGCAGCTCAGATAGGCGTAACTAATAATGCCATAGCACTGGCTTATTCTGATGTACCGCTCATTGACCAATCAGACGCCCCCTTCGTTAAATATGGAGGTACCGAACATAAGTATGATTTGATAATAGCCGGGGGAAATCATTTGCTTGTCCCTAATGGGATGTATACCGCAAGCCTGACATTTACTTTATATAATCAGAATAACCAAATTGTGTCGACCAGGATCCAGGATGTGACATTTCAAGTGAATTCCAGTTCAAATAGCTACACAATGGTGCTTCAGAACTCGGCGGATGTAATTGATATGGTTTTCAATACCATAGCAAATTATCAGGATGGTGTTTCTGTTTCTAAACTGCGCGGATTGAAAGTTACAGGTTATAATCCCTATCAGGTTTTGATTAAAACGAGCGGTTCGAACCTCGAAAATAGTACTGCAGCAACAATTCCTGTATCAGCAGTAAATATTGAGACTACGAAATATACCGTTACGAGTGGTGCTTTAATAAACACTTTTACACGCGCACTTTCTACAGCTGACCAGATTATAATTAGCAATCCAATGGCCAACTCGACACATCAGGTTGTCGAATACTCTCTCCGATATTATACGGCCCCTAGCGACCCCAGGCTACTTGGGAAATCAGGTATTTTTAATACGAGAGTTTTATTCGTAGCAATACCTCTGTAGCTTTCTTTCTGGCAAAACCCATTTGTCTAACCTTGAAATTTGAAAAAGAATAATACATATCATCAATACTATTTGGATGCTTATTTCCAGAAAGTTGAAAGATTTGTAGGAACAATGCGTTCTAAATTTTTTTCTCTGGTGTTATTGTTATGCTTTTACGCAGCGGATTCGTATTCCCAGGATTCTCCTATCGTATTTGAGCCTTCTGTAACTTCTATTAATGCATCAAACGAAGATCTTATCGACCTTACCGTAAAAATTGTGAACAAAAGTAAAGGGAAGCTTGATGGCTTGGTCGATATCAATATCCCAACTTCTCTTAACCTTATCAGCAAAAACAAAATAACGGTTTCTCTATCTCCGGGAGACAGTACGTTTGTTCCTGTCAAAATATTTGTCACTAAAAGGGCTGCATCAGATAAAGATCATCTGATTCGTTTTTTGCTGGCCGGAAGCAGAAACGATATTCTGGCTACTTCTGAGACAAGGCTGAGGCTTTATATTAAAAGAAATGTCAATATGTTCGCATTGGTGTCAAACATACTCCTTGACCCCACGTCAGATTCGATAAAAATCCCGATCAGGGTAACCAATCCCGGGAATACGGCTCAGAAAGTAACTTTGATTAATCGGTATCCATCGATTTTTCAGGACGATGCATTTCATACTACTAATCAATTTACTATTGAACCGTCAGCTGATACGCTTATTACATTCGTTAGGCCCGTAATAAAGAAAATGCTTAATTCCGAAGGCTTTGATGTGACTTTCAGTGGGTTGTATGATAATGGGGATATCTTTGGGATGGCATACATTAAAGTGCAAAGTGCCCGAAACGAGCGCGCTTACCGCGATGAAACCCTCAGCGACTCGTATAATCTTAACAGTATTACGTTCAGTTCCCAAAGTATGTTTTCGCAAAATCAGTCATACCTCATGACAGGGCGCGGTAACCTGGAACTTCCAAAAGGGATGCTTGGCTATAATCTGGACCTTACCACCTGGAAGAATTCTTATTCTCCCCCGATGGTCAGAAATACCTTTATTAGCTACAATAACCAGAAATTCGGGATAACTGCGGGTAATATAAACAAGAATTTGGATATAAATCTTAATGGGCGAGGTGGTACTTTGATGTTAATTGACACTACGTCAAAAAACACATATGAAGCCGGATATATTGATGGCAATTCAAATCTGTTAGGCAATAGACAAAATACTTTCTTTCCTGTAGGCAATGCAGGATGGGGAACGTTTACCCACACGGCGAAAACCTGGGAACTCGGATCATCAGCAATTTATGAGGTGAACCCCATTTTGAACTCTAGAAGTGCTATTCTGGCCAATAATTTGACATTGACAAAACTTAAAGACCTTCGTGCATCTGCGTCTATAAGTGGCGGATATACTACGGAATATGAAAACGGTAACAAACCGAAGCCTAGTTTTGCAGGTGGGATAAATATCAATGGTAATTTAAATAAGCTTTTAATCAACAGCCAGAATTATGTCAGCTCTGGGTATTACCCTGGTATCAGACGGGGAGCACTTTCGTTTAGCGAGAGAGTAACCTGGTTGCGCGAATCTTCGAATGTTTGGGCAGGGTTTGATTATAACCACTATGCACCTAAAACTCTTTCGATTTTTCAATCATTCCTGCCTGTTTTCAGTACGGTCAGAGCAGAAATTGGAATGTCTGGCACCATCTTCAAAAAACTGAATATATCAATAGCTCCAGTTTATACTAACGAAACAAACAACTCTTTCAGATTCCAGTCTTTGCCCGAGGAGCAGCATTCAATGGAAGCATGGAATTTGAATAATTCATTTAATTACCCTATCTCCAGTAATAAGTATTTATCAATCAATACTGAAACTGGCCTGTATAATTCTACTTTTGATCGTTCAAGGCGCTTTCATTTCCGATCTAACCTTAATTATCGCAGCGGCTTGTTCAATCTGAACTCAACTGTTCAGGTGGGTACATTTTATATTGGTGAAGCTGCAAATAATTTCCTCCAGGGTGTGAGCTCGCCGCGCTTAATCAATATTATTCCATCATTCCAGAAAAGCTTTTTCCGCAATAAATTCCGTACTGAAACCGGGCTGGCCTTCATAAATAGCAGTGCTTTTGGATCCAGCTTTTACATAACCGGTCGGGCGGAATATGAGTTTACACCTAAAACTGTTATTTATTCTTCAATTAATCATAACCGTTATGGAGAATATAATCTGAGTATTCTTGAGATGGGGATTACGCAAAAACTAACTTTGCCCAAAGTTGGCTCAAAGGTCAGTGACCTCGAAGTATTTGTTTTTCAGGATGCGAATCAAAACAATATTTTCGACGAAGGAGATAAAAAAGCAAGCGGTCATCTTCTCTATGTGAATAATGTTGCTTTTATTACTAGCACGGAGGGTAGCCTGGACTATAAAAAGCTTCCATACGAAAATTATCGGATTTCTTTGACCAACACAAAGGGATGGTATGCTTCTGACCAGTTGATAAAGCTCGATCAGAAAAAGAAACGAGTGGAAATAGCGTTAAAGCGGACTGGAACGTTAAGGGGAGTTTTGCGTTATAGTTTTAATGAGTTTAGCTATGAGATCAACCATAACCTGTTGGGTATAACTGTTTTCGCCGTTGATGAAAACAATGTGAAGCACATTACTAAAACTAATTCTGAAGGCCAGTATATTTTCTATCTCCCTGTGGGTAAATACACTTTAAGTGTTGATAATACTAACCTTCCTTCTGAGGTTGAAGTAGAAAAGAAACCAGATGTTATTCAACTCAACTCCGAAATTCCACAAATTATTGACATTAGGCTTGTTGTTAAAGGAAGAAAAATCGAGACCAAGAAGTTTACTTCACCTAACCTCAGGCCACAAGAACGGCATTCTTACTGCGGGCTACGCCCCTGGCTGGTAGGATCTAAGTCGTTAAAAAATCAATAATTTCATAACCTTTTTATGATTGCATCGTATAAACAAATATGTTATATTTATGTAATCGTTGCGTTCGATGAAATTAATTCTGATCTGCTTCTCGATGTTATTATTCGGGTTTGTCTCCCAAGCACAATCCCATACTGCTTTCTTGAATATAACCCTGACCGATCTTCAAAGCGTTTCATTGATGAATCCTGCATTAAATAAAACATCCGAAACACGGGATGATAGTCAAAGAGGTCCGCTGCAGATTTTAAGAAGCTCATCATCCCAGGTTAAACAGATCGATTCAAAAACTTTAGAGTACGAAAAGCTTTATAGAGAATTTTATAGCGATGAAGCGGCCAAATCTACATCGTCGGGCAATGCGAATATTTACAAGCTGGCTGCTACCCGTCCTAACAAGCTACTTCCTAATCAAAATACCTCTTATCTGGTAATCTACCAGGTCGACCCACGATAACAGAATTCCACAAACGGGCCCTTCTTCCTGTTAGCTGTCGCTCCATTAGTTTACTTCAAAGCACAAGCCTAAAATGCGAGAAATGTGTTGCGAGGTTGATTCCGCTTGGCCGATGCAAGTGCCATACAATTTTCAAAAAATTATTAGCAAAATCGATACGAACGTGATTAGATACTACCGGAAGCATTTTATCGTTTACGTTTGCTAATGATTTTAGGTAAAAGCTACGAAAATATCAGATAAACAATTCTTACATTTATGAATTCGTTTTACCATAATAAAACGCAATAGGAGGATTTTCCCATTATGACCATGAATACTAAAATAGTGCTTGCGATTTTTTAACGGATGTTATAAATGATCAAAGCTATCGCTATCTAACTCATATCATAATGTTTTAGAACAGGGGAATTAATCCGGGTAAGATACTGATGACAAATTAATTCAATAAAAAAATGATTCAGAAAGCATTTTTTGTAAAACAGAGTGTGGTCTTGTGTGTTCCTTTGGGGTAAAGTTCTGAAAATTTAAGAAATTGATCATCCAATATAAATTAACTTATATGCAATTTCTGCCTTTTAAAATTACCTCTATTCTCTGC